>JAYEJB010000076.1:0-6898 GCA_034716415.1 Patescibacteria group bacterium | reverse complement strand
GTTCTGATTATGGGGGGGGAAGCAGTATGAATTTTTATAAAATACAAAACCTCCCGCGTCCTGCTTCCCGCCTCCCGCTTTTCCCGCTTTGCCCCCTTCTCCCACCCCCACCTACACACACCCTATAATTGACTACCGAAGACCCTTCTGCTAGATTAAATAGCCGTTAGGCATAAACCTATACGCAATCCCAGGAGGAGGAAGGCGATGAATTCGATCGTCAAAGAGTTCACGAGGTTCATTATAGGCATTCTCAAGGCCCTCGTCTCGAGCATCGTCATCGGCGAGGCCAAAGAGTACTGGAAAAAGAACAAGAAGGAGCTCAAAGAGAAGTACGGGTTCCTGATCGTCAAGACGGTACTCAAGGCCAAGTTCAAGCGCACCACCGACAAGCTGGGCGCGGTCTGGAAGCGGGTGAAGGGTCTCGGCAGGCGGAAGAAGAAGGCCGCGAAGAAGCCGGAAGCCAAGATTCCGGACACACCTTCCGCGAAACGACCGGAACCGCGGTCACCCCCCGCCGAAAAAGGCAAGGATGCGACTGCGGCGGCGAAAGAGGTCACGGCTTCATGGCTGAACACGATCAGGGGTCATGCGGCGACTGCCGTGCGGTTGGGACGAGACATGATCGACGGGAAACAGGTCGAGGAGAAAAACCCCGAACCGGAACCGCCTGTCACGAAACCCGAGCCTTCACCGCCGAAAATTCCGGGCAGTACCGAGGGAGAAAAGCCCGAACCGCCGAAACGACCCGAGGCGGAACCGAAGCCGCCTAAAGCTCCGGAACCGCCCAAACCACCCGAACCGCCGGAAAAAGTCGGTGATGAACTCAGCAGAAGATGTGAGGAGATCATCGCCAACGAACGAAAAAAACGGCAAAACCGATGAAAAAACCGCCGACAGCGCTTGCTGCGGCGGTATTTTATACGATTCTCGACTCCTTCGGATAGATCAGCATGGCCTCTCCACCATATTCGAGGTAGATGCACACCTCCTCGATCTCGGCGCAGATTTCAGCCAGGAACTCCTGCAACAGATGGAGCTTCGTCCCACCGGAGTCGTCCTGGATGGCCACACGATATTCACGATGCTCGTCGTACTCGTTATCCTCGAAGTATCCGCAGATGTTCCCGGAGGCCATCGTGAATCCGGTGAAGCGCTCCACCAGGAAATCATGGATCTTCTTGGCCATCCTGTGACCGGAATCACCGTCCCTCATCCCGAAGACCTTTGTCGAGGGAATCAAGAACAGGGCTCGCATCCCGAGCGATTCGATATGCATGAATCCTCCTAATAAACGGTCGTTGAGGATAGTCCACCACAATCGACTTGTCAATATAAAGACCCGGATTTCGCATCCCGGGTCTTGCCGTCTTATGACTGGGCCCACTTCGTGAAGATCTTGGCAAGCACTCGACAGCCGATGATGCCGGATATCGCGACCGTCAGGCCGACGACCCAGTAGCCCTCGCTGAAGAGTCTGATACCGAGACCCAGAAGACCCAGGGACATCAACAGCATGACCAGACACCCGATTACGGCGATAATCACACGTATCACGCTCTTAAGCACCATCTTTCTTTTCCTTTCCTGAAAGGACGTCGGGTTACCTTACATTAATCCGGCTAAACAAAAAAGACGCTGCACAGCGCCTCTTTTTATCCGATCAACGTCCGTGATTATCAATATCCAACTCGATGGCGCGTGCGATCTGCGGCAATTCCTCCGGAGCTATTCCGGCCAGGTCGTTCCCTTCAAATTCCTGGATGACGCGGATGCCCTCGATGTCCATCGCTACCCTGTCCGTACCGGCCAGGATGACACCGGGTTCCCTGACCTCGCCCTCTGAAGGTCCGCGCGTGATGAAACATTTGCGGCCGTCCATTATCGTCAGGTCGGGCGAGAAGACCGACGCCAGCTCGGCCACTTTCGGCTGGATGTTGCGCAGATGCAGACCCATGCGCTGTTGACCCTTCATCAGACCGACCGTCAGTTTGAGCGCGCCGGTGAACCGCGCGTGACAGTGCGTCTTCAGACAACAGACGAAGAACAGCCGGTCGTAATCGCCAAGCGCGCGGGGAACGCTGACATTCTTCAGGAACTTGCCGCCCTCAACCTTACGCTTGATCCACTTGTCTTCGTCGAACGATATGAAATCGAGCCAGGATCGCTTCTCGACCATCTCCTTCAAGCCGACATTCTCCAAGTTCCAGCGCGTGTTGCCGTAGAACGTCGAAGACTCCCCTATCGTGACTTTCGAAGCGCCGTGTTCATGCAACAGATCGACGAACGCTTCCAGAAAACGCGGATCGGTCGACGCCGGTGGAGGATCGATCGTGTTGAAGTTCGGTTTGACGAGCGCGGTCTCCCCCTTCTTCAGGAAAACCCCGAAACCGCCGAGCATATCGACGGCTTCACGGATCGAATCCTTGAGATCATGCCCCGCTTCGACTTTCATCAATCTTTCCATACACGGAAATCCTATCAGAAAGGACATTCCCGAGAAAGTCGTCACACGATTGACTGCTTCAGCGATGACCACTATCGTTAATATATCGCTCTTTATGGAGGAAGCTTGAGCAAGAAAGATACATCGCAAGCAGATGACGCGCGAACTTCACCGATCGCGCCGGACGACGACATCTCTGAAGATGCCAAAAGTATCCTCGGCGCCATAGACGCGAAATTTTCTGAGCGGCTGATGGATCTCATTGCGACCGACCATCGACACCCGGACATGTTCCTGGTCCAGGCTAGACTGCTCAAGAAAAGATTCGATACGCTCAAAGAGGCCGGCTTCACCAAGCATGAAGCGCTCCAGATCATCCTGCGCTTCGGCCTCAAGAAGGATCTCGCCGATGAGTAGCCCTCTCGCATACGAGGGGCTTTTTTGTTGAAGCGGGAATAGAGTGAACGGGACAAGATGGATTTTTAGACACGAGACTCAAGTTTTTAACAATACTTCCCCCTCGCTAACGGGGGAGAGTTGGGGCGGGGATAAATCGCTAATAACTTGTATCTTGAGTCTTATGTCTTCAAGTCTATTCCCGCTCTTCCCGCTAGCCCGGCATCCGCCGGGCGGTTCCCGCTTCTCCCGCTTCTACCCCCCTTCTCATATAAAAAAGCCGGCGATTCCGGCTTGTCATCTCTCTTAGAACGGCGATTCGCTGACTGATGCAGTGTTGACACTGACGGTCATGCCGAGCTGTCGCTCCAGTTCCGGTCTGACCTCTTCGTCTTCTAGGGAACCGTCATACTTTCCGATGATCAGCGGACCCCAGAACTCGAATAGGATATCGGTGCCGCTGACGACAGCCACGCCACCACCGAACGGCCCACGCATCCTGCGGCCGCGCTGCATGATCGCCGCTTTACGCAGTTCCGCGTGGGTATACTGAGCGATGAATTCAAATGGTGGACCGATGAGTACTACGAGCTCGTCGTCATCCTTGAGAAGCAAGAACTTACGTTCCGCGATGACAGGACGACCTATGCCCGAGATGTCACCCTTCTCACCTGGTTTTCGATGGATGTCGACCAAATAATGTTCGACCGTGACTTTCATCCGACCCTCCTTGCAAACTGACCCCCAAATACCAAACTCTTACACATAGCCCGCGGCGGAGCTATGATTTCGTCACGTCGACGAGTTCCTCCCATGTCATAAACGCTGATGCACCGATCTCTCCATCGTCTTCGATGCACCCCATTTCGATGGCATCATCAAAAACTTCAAGAATCACGAGTCCCTGGAGTGTTTCAGTCTCGCCTCCAAGCTCACGCGTGACAGTGAGAGCCCCTTCGTTCAAAGGACGATCCGGATTCCGGAATACCTCCATTGACTGCTTAAGAACGGGCTGTAGGCGCTCTTTTTTCTTTTCGACACTTTCCCTGTCTTCCTGTCGCGCACCTGATTCAAAAGTCATCTTTTCTCCCATAGTATGAATCCTCTATAGACTTTAGATAATTGGAAAATCAGTACACTCTCTGCTCGCTATTCACTCAAATCACACCTTCCTTCCGAGGTTCGGGGGCCAGGACTCGAACCTGGATTAACGGCTTCAAAGGCCGCTGTCCTACCGTTGGACGACCCCCGAACCCCGGAAGGAAGTTGCGCGCGTGTAGCTTAACCCAAAAGGCCGTCCGGTTCAACCCGAACGGCCAAAGACACGAAGTGCAGGAATAGAGAAGCATGAGAGTTGGAATGATATCTTATACACAGTTTGGGGCAAAACACAGACAGTCTGTTTCTTGCGAGAAACAGGCTGCCTGTTTTTGCCCCAAACTGTGTATAAGATATCAACTGTTTACTCCAAAAAATAGGAGTTTAAGAGAATACTTCTAGACTCCTGTGCTCCCAACCTCCCCTTCCTGTCCTGAACGAAGTCGAAGGGCTCTCCTTCTCCCCTATGCTCCTACTGCGGCTCCGGAAAAATCTCACCCCGCACCGTAAGTGCCCAGCTCAATCTCTCGTCGAAAGCCAGCCGGCCGCAGTCCCAGGTATAGGCACGTATCTCCTCCACCTCGACTTCACCCAGGCGGTAACTCTCACGCTGGAGAATCTCCGGCGCGCCGTCACCGGTCACGTCTTCGACGCGCACACTCCAGGATAACGCACCGGCGCTCCCCTCCGAGAATTCCGCCGGCATGATTCCATCGGTGGCGGCGAACGGCACCTGCGCCAGATTCGCACCATGTACGACCAGGAAAGCGACGCTCTCGATAAGTGGGTCGGCGAGCGACGGTCCACGCAGTTCGACTACCGGACTGATACCCCAATCCGGCCCCGCTACGATATCACTCACGGACGCGAACCCGTTCGGCGCGGCGGACAACGGAATCTCCGAGCGCAGAACGTATTGCCGTTCCCGTCCGTCCCACTGGACCATTCCCGCCATGGAGACATTCTCGCGCCGGTAACCGAATACGTAAGTCCTGTCGGCGAACGCGGCAACCTCCAACGGCCCGACGATATCGGATGTCCCGACCGACAAAGCGTCAAACACCCCCCGTGTTCCGGTATCTTTCACCGCTGTCTCCACTTCACCGACCATTCTCTTACCGAACACCACACCAGCCAACAACAACGTCAAAACGATACCGATGAACAAAAAAAGCACCGCGCCATTCGACTTCGGTTCAGGCTTCCTCCAAAAAGACATATCAGACTCGTAGGTACCTCGCGGTGGCCATCTTCGTGGTCACGAACGTCAACAATGCCACGCCGAGGAACTGCAGACCGACGATCTGCACCAGATTCACGCTATAGAACGACATCAGATCGACTTCCGCGCCGAAAAACTTCTGCAGGAACGGCTGCGCGAACGCAACCGACGGATACAGTACGGCAAGCGTCACCCCGACCGAAATGACGGTCCAGATGAACGCTTCGATGTAGAACGGCCCGCGGATGAACCAGTTGGACGCGCCCACGAGGCGCATGATACTGATCTCTTCCTTATGCGTATAGATGGAGACGCGAACCGCGTTCATGGTGATCAGCAGCGCGATACCTCCGAACAGCGCGGTGATCGCCAGAGCGAACAGCTCGAGACGCGTAGCCAGGGAATGCAACCGCTCGATCATCACTTCCCGGTCGTCAAAATCCTTCTCCTCGATCAGGCTGGAGAACGTCGGTTGTGACAGCGCCTGCATGATAGTGGGATAATCCGCGATGTCCCGCGCCCGGATGACGAGCGTGGCGCCGAACGGATTTCCGTCAACCTCTTCCAAGGACGCCATCAGATCGGCGTCAGCCCCGTTCGTCTCCCCGAAACTCGCGAAAGCGTCCTCCGACGAGATGAATTCGACGTCCCGGACTTCCTGCATGCTCAACAGCGCGACCTTCACGGTCTGCACCCGGCTCACGTCGACGTCCGGCTTGAAGTGCGCGCTGACGTCGATCCTTGATTCGACCGATGTGACCGCGATTTTTCCGAGCACGTTCACCACGACGAGCATGTTGATGGAGATGACCGTCATCGTCAGCACGCTGACCGTGGCCGCGCTCAACCAGAAGTTCCGGAAAAAATTCTGGAACCCGAATCTGATAACCCTTGTGATTCGCGTCATGCGCATAATGTAGCCTCGCGGACAAGCCCGCAGTACCTTACACCCCACAGAAACCGGGACAGAACGGAATCCACCGCAGCTCCGCCTTCCTGTCGGCGACGTTTGATTAATATTGAACCGTCGTATTCCTCCCCGGGCGAACCCGGATTCTCCTGCGAAGGTGGATCAAAGCATGTATTTGCCTTCTTCCTGATCGGAAACGATCAGGCCGTCGTCGATGGTGATGACCCGTTTATTGAGCGCGTTCACGACCTCCCTGTTGTGCGTCACGAGTACGACCGTCGTACCGAAGCCGTTGATGCGCCGCAGCAGCTCGATGATCTCCCAGGTGTTGATGCTGTCGAGATTGCCGGTCGGCTCGTCGGCGACGATGATCTTCGGACGGTGAACGAGCGATCGCGCGATGACGACCCTCTGCTGTTCTCCTCCTGATATCTGCCGAGGGTAACGATTGGTCTTGTCTATCAGCCCGACTATCTTCAATGCCTGCGGCACGATCGCCTTGATGCGCCGACCGCTGGTTCCCGCGACCTCAAGCGCGAAAGCGACGTTCTCATAGACGGTCTTCTTCGGCAGCAGCTTGAAGTCCTGGAAGACCACGCCGATCTGCCTGCGCAAAAGCGGAACCTCTGAGCTGCGGATGCCTGATATGTCCCAGCCTCCCACCACGATCTGGCCGCGCGTCGGCCTTTCTTCGGCTATCAGAAGTTTCACGAGCGTGGTCTTACCCGTACCGCTCTGACCGACGATGGACACGAATTCACCCGGCCTGATATGCAGATTCACGTTCTGCAGGCCGACCACTTCCGGCGGGTAGATTTTCGATACG
>JAYEJB010000075.1:0-6939 GCA_034716415.1 Patescibacteria group bacterium | reverse complement strand
GAATCGTGATTTGAGCCCAGGCCAACGGGATTGCCGCGGTCGCTACGCTCCCTCGCAATGACAAGAGAGAGGGGGGCGTCGGAGACAAGGGGGGCAGGGGAACAAAGGAGACAAAGGTTCTTTCTCCGCTTTCTCTGCTTTCCCCGCTTGGTCCCTGACCTTTGGTATACTGACCAAATATGGAGATGGAAATATTAGGCATCGCCGTTCTCACTTTGCTCGCGAGCATGGTGGGAACGCTGACCGGCTTCGGCACCTCGACCATAATGGTGCCGGTCCTGCTTTTCTTTTTCGGTCCGCTCGAGACCCTGCTTTTCGTCGGTGTCATCCATCTGTTCGGAGATGTCTGGAAGATGCTGCTCTTCAGGAAAGGTGCGGACTGGCGACTCATCGCGTTGTTCGGTATCCCAGGAGTCCTGTTCAGCTATCTCGGATCGACGGCCACCCTTTCTTTGCCGCCACAGCTCCTGTCGAGAGCCCTCGGGGTTTTTCTTATCGTCTACGTCGTGTTCCTGCTCGCGAAAAAAGGTTTCAGAATCCCCAAGAACCGGGTGACCGCGCTTGTCGGCGGAGCGATGTCCGGATTTTTCGCCGGCATCTTCGGAATCGGCGGTGCCGTGCGTGGCGCGTTCCTTGCGGCGTTCAAGCTGAAGAAAGCCGTATACCTTTTTACCGCCGGCACGATCGCGTTCTTCATCGATGTGACGAGGATCGGCAATTATCTTCTGGGAGGAGCGACGATCGAGAGCGTCCCGTCATACAGCCTGCTCCTGTTCATACCGATCTCATTGCTCGGTGCGCTGGCGGCGAAACGGATCCTTCGGCATGTCCCCGAAAAGAAGTTCGCGTATCTTGTCGCCGCCTTCCTGCTTGTCGTCGGAATCAAACTGCTTCTGCTGCCGTGAGTCCGGTCGTAATTAAGAGAATCAAAAAAACATCGCCATTGGCGGTGTTTTAGGATTCGTCGGTTTACGCCTTCCTCTTGAATCGGACACGGCGCGCGCCGAAGTGCTTGATCCGGTGCTGGACGATCCTGTCCATGTGCTCTTTGACCATCCGGTAGATGAATTTGAATGGAATCCTTTTGGCCGAAGAATCGATCCTGCGCAGCCTGGTCACCACATCCCATATCTCGCGCTTGTCGTAGTAGACCGTCTGACACGGGACGCAGACGTACCAAGGCAGGTTCATGCGGTGCCAGAATTTGACCAGGCTGGCCATGCAGAGCTCGGCTTCCTGTCCACACTCCGAACAGATGAATACAGGTCTCATGTCCCGTTCCTTTCAAGGTGCTGTTACATTACTGATCGATGTTTTGGTAGTTCTATCGGTCGTTCGGTCGTGCAACACTGTTCCGTCTCTTCCGTCTCAGATACAGATACCACTCGATGCCCTTCAATACGATGTAGGCGCCGAGCACCAGTCCCATGAACCAGTAGCTGTCACCTCTCATGATGGTGGCGTGTAGCAGTACCAGCGGCAGGACCAGATAGGACAGGCGCTGCACTCTCTTCCACCATTTTTTGAGCCGTTTGACGATGAACCAGATCGACGACGCGGAGATGATCGCCAGCAACAGCAGTGCCAACGTTCCGGATCGAAGTCCACTCGGTCTTGTCAGTGCGGACCAGAAAGACAGGTGGGGTAGCAGACCGTGCAGACTTACGAAGTACAGGAAGTGAGCGAGCGCCAGGAAGAAAGTCGCGAGTCCCAGTTGGCGGCGCAGTCCGACCAGCCTGCTGAAGATGCGGATCTTCGGGAAGAATACGGCGAACGGTTTGACGAACAGCACGATCAGGAGCATTATCTCGGCCGCTATCCCGAGCGGGGGCTGTAGGGACCTTACCGCACCCGGATAGAACAGAAGCACGCCCAGCGTCACCGGCAGGACGTAGTAGAACAGGTTGTCGATATATCTCTTCGGCACGAATAGGTTGCCGTCGACGATGACCTCTTTCGGTATGCGCAGTATTCTCATGTGCGTTCAGGATAGCATATCGGACACGTATGATATATTGAATCTGCATGGATACAGCGAATGAAAAATTAAGCGTGCCGGAAAGCGAGATCTATATCGGTTTCGCGCGTTCTTCCGGTCCGGGCGGGCAGAACGTCAACAAGCGCGCCACCAAAGCGGTGTTGACCTGGAATGTGGGGGAGAGCAAAGCTTTCACGGAAGAGCAGAAAACGGTCATCCGTGAGTCGTTCGCCAACCGACTCAATAATGACGACGAGATGGTGATTTCCTCTGACTCCGAGCGTTCGCAGGAACGCAATCGGAAAGAGGTCATTGGTCGGCTTCAGGGCATGATCGCAGACGCGTTGACACTGAAGAAGGAACGCAAGCCCACCAAGGTCAGCAAGGCGCAAAAGAGAAAGCGTCTCGAAGATAAACATAAACGGAGTGATACGAAGAAGCTCCGCAAATCTCCCGAGGATTGGCAATGACAAGAAATCGCTTTCGGTCGGTCTTCACACCCGTTTAAGGCGGGTCTTTTTTGTCCGAAGCCTTGACAGAAGTCCGGTTTTTCAGGTAAGTTCAGCCTTCGTTCGTTGATAACTGATCCCGTCAGAAACTCAAATGGAGGAGGGAAAATGGGACACAAGATGAAGAGGTTCGGACTGGAGACCGTGTTTTTTACGGTCGCCCTGCCGCTCGCCGCGGTCTTCACGGTCGTGGCGCTCGTACCGGGTCTGTTGATGTTGCTGGTGGACGCGTTCCGCCGCAACCCAGCCAAGCGACTTGAGGTGTGGAAGACGATCGGTTCGCTCTGGACCGTCATCGGCAAGCATCTCAAGTATCTCTGGAAGCTGGATTTCCTGCCGTGGAGGCGGCGAATGAAGGACCGGCGTGCGGAAGTGAAGCGCGACCGCAGTGAACGCCGGGCCGATGCTCTCGATGAGAGAAAGCGCAAGAAGCGGGAACGGCAAGAAGGTCAGAGGCACCTTCAGGAATTGAAGGCGCATCGGCGACTGATGAGATCGAGGGATCGGGCCAGCCGGACCCGTCGCGACCTGTCGAATTACGACGATGTCGATGTGGTGCTGGCGTTCCAGCTCATGCTCAACATGCTGCCCTTGGTCATTTGGGTGCCGCATCTGGTGTTCTGCCTCATCGGTACGATCGTATCGTTCACGATCTGGACGTACCACGACGTGGCCCAGCCGCGGGAGGAGCCGTTGCCGGAGATCACGATCGAGTACGAACCGCAGATCGCTGACCGACAGGAAGCTGATTTCGGCCCCTGGTACCGGCGCGCCACAGTGATCAGGCGAGTCAACGATCCGGATTTCCGGAACATCGTGCTCATGAGCGATACCGGGAGACTTCAATACTCCCGTCGTTTCCGTGGCGCACCGGACGGTTTCCGGAATCGTACGTCGGATCGGGTCATCGGCGCGCGTGTCACGGACAGCGGTCAGATCGTTTTCCGAGACCCGCACCGCAACCGTTTCCGGATCAACCCGGGACAGGTGTTCATGTTCGAGAATTACGGGTCGTTCGCCTTCCGTTTCACGGAGGATGGTCGATTGCAGAATGTTCCGCTTGATGAGTTCCGTACCGAGGAGATCGAAGGGGCCGAGTAGGCCAGAAGGAGAGGGGTATGAGAAACCATAATTCGTTCTTCGCGTCGCTGGTGCTCGTGTGCGCCACTGCCGCCATCCTGCTCACGCAGACCGGCTGTATGGACTGTACCTGGCGTTGCACGGCGGGCGAGCCCAGTCGGGCTAACTACGTCCGGTGGCAGAACTATCTCAAGGTTCGCACGGCAGAACCGGACGAACCGATCGCCACGACCCAGACTCAGATCAGTAACGTCAGTCCCGAGATGGCCGCGGCGAAGATCGCCCAGGCGCTCGAGAGCTACGATGCCGAGCTGGGCTACCGTCTGTCATCGGTCTTCGAGATCGCCAACACCGACGCGCTCGAAGGCGAGGGTACGAGACCGGCCATCACCGACGTGGTGGTGAACGGTCACTACTACTACGTGGCCTTCCTCGACTATCCGGCGGGCGAAGTCAACCGTGCCGCCTACGAGCAGACCAAGCGGACCATTCCGGCGGTCGCCGTAGTGGACGCGGAGGATGAGACGCGCCCAGCCTGGATTCGGACGGCGGACGAAGAGGGGAATCCCTACGCCATCAAGGTCTACATGGGCGTGCAGACTTCCGGTTGGGACGATCAGAACATCTACCGTTTCCTGAGGAACAGGGGGTATCGGACCTATGGTTCGCACCGCCTCGACAATCCGACGCTGGAGTTCGACGAGAATTGGCGGCCATACTTCACGGTCACCTACTGCGACGACGACGGCTGGGGGGCCGAGATCGGCACCGCTTTCTTTCCGGAGAGCCTGCTGGTCGTGGATATCCAGCTGGAGACCATGCAGGAGTACGCGCTCGACGATCCGAACACCGAGGCGAACGAACGTGCCGACAATATTCCGGATTGGGTGGACCAGATCTATTCGCCCGAGCTTATCCTGGACTGGATCGGCCATTGGGGTTACAATCCGGAGAACTACGGCAAGACATCCAACCTGGATCGGTTCATCGTGGACGGCGGTCGGCTGGATCAGGTGATGAACGCGGCAAATACCAATCTGGTGTTCGTCGCCTACATCACCAGCACCCAACAGGACAACAGTACGGTCGGAGTGATGCTCGTCAATCCCAGAAGCGGGAACGCGACCTATTACCCGACGCAGGGTGTGGAACGCGCCATGGCCACCAAGTCGGCGGCCGCGAACGCGATCCGGCAGGCGGCGATCCGCTGGGAATACGACGTCGAGGATCTCACTCTGCACACCATCTACGGCGTGCGGACGTGGGAGGGCGTGTTGACGCGACCGGCGTTCGACAACGACGGAGAGCGCTACGGTTCGCTTTACGCGGCGACCGTGCTGTTGCGCGCCGACCACTACGTTCATCCGGCTGGAGCGATCTGGGCCAACAACAGGCATGAGGCGTTCACCCGTTACGAGGAGTATCTGTACCTGCGGCAGACCACGCGCGTCGGCTCCAACGTTCTCGAGGACGAAGAGGTCACGGGCACGGTCGGCGAGGTGCAACGGGTCGTCTTGGGCGGCGACACCAGCTTCCTGCTTCGTCTCGAGGGACATCCCGGCGAGTTGTGGGGAGTGTCGCTCGGCTACCTGGGAAATCCTCAGACCGAGGACGTGCTCACGGTTGAGCCAGGTGACGAGGTGTTCATGATGTACGGTGACCCGCAGAACCGGGATACCTACATCGTGCGCGAGATCTCCCGGCGGTAGTCGGGAAACGGGACAGAGATTCTACGAGGGTCATCGCCATCTGGCGGTGCCCCTCCTTTTTTTATGTATGTTATGATTCACGCGGTTACACATATACTTATGAGTGCTCGAACGGACTACGATGTGGGAATCGTCGGGACCGGACCTGCCGGTATGTTTGCGGCACTCGAGGTCATGGAACAGCGGCCCGGTACGCGTCTCGTCATGTTCGAGGGTGGTCCGATCCGCGACAAAGGAGACAAGAACAGCATCACCTCCGGTTGGGGTGGTGCTGGTGCATTTTCAGACGGAAAACTGGATTTGGGTTCGTGCGTCGGCGGGACGATCGGTCAATGTATCGGCGAGGAGAATTTTCGGAAGTACATGGACTATATCGACCGGCGTTACCAGGATTTCGGCGGCAGTCCGGACCTGGCGGACGCGAAGTCCGATCCCGAGCGGTGGGAACGGGTCTTGGACGTGCGGCGCCGCGCCATGTCGTCGAATCTGGACCTGGCGTATTTTCCGATCCGGCACCTGGGCACGGATACCGCGCATGCCATCGTCGAGAATATCCGCGCGTATCTGTTGGAGCGCGGCGTGGTTATCCGCACCGACTGTCCGGTCGCGGACGTCGATCCGATCGACAGTGGGTTCAATGTAAGGACGGAATGCAACGACAGTATCACGGCCAGGAAAGTGCTGGTCGCTCCAGGCAGGGTCGGTGCGGTCTGGTTCGTGGAACAGGCCAAGAAGCTCGGATTGAAACTGCTGAACAACGGAATCGACATCGGTGTCCGGGTCGAGACGCGCGACGACACGTTGAAGGAAGTGACTGATCTTCTGTACGAGGCCAAACTCTATTATGAATCCAGTCGCGGCGATCGGGTGCGGACGTTCTGTATGTGTCCGGGCGGTTACGTCGCGATGGAAGATTATCGCGGGCTGAAGACGGTGAACGGACACTCTTTCAAGGACAAGAAAAGCGACAACGTCAACTTCGCGGTTCTCGTGACGCAGACCTTCACCGAACCGTTCGACGATTCGCTCGGGTACGGCAAACACATCTCGGAACTCGCCAATGAACTCGCGGGTGGGGGAGTGCTGGTGCAGCGTCTGGGTGATTTGCGGGACGGACGTCGTTCGAAGGTCGAGAAGATGCGTTCGTGGATGGTCCAGCCGACGCTTCAGCCACCCGATGCGATTCCGGGGGACCTGGCACTGGCGATTCCGCACCGGCACCTGGAGGGAATCATCGACATGCTCGACGCGATGGAATCGATCGCTCCGGGAATCGCTTCGAAACACACCCTGCTTTACGGCATCGAAGCGAAGTTCTATTCAAAACGCGTCGAGGTCAACGAGTGCACGTTCGAGACCGCGCTACCCGGACTCTATGCGGCCGGTGACGGAAGCGGGTACACGCGCGGCCTTCTGCAGGCGTCCATGAACGGTATCCTAGCCGCGCAGGACATGGTGCGACAGCTCGAATCCAGCCCTGACCGCATCAACGTCGCGGGTTACGAGGCGGCGCGTTGTAGTTGATATTCATAAAAATTCCGCTTAAGTTAAGCGGTTTTTATATATAGAGAGTTGGGGAGCACGAAAGCACGACAGTATTAGTCTACCCCCACCCCAACCCTCCCCCGCTTCCCCTTTTTTGTCATTGCGAGCGTAGCGACGC
>JAYEJB010000074.1:0-7012 GCA_034716415.1 Patescibacteria group bacterium | reverse complement strand
TTACCATTCGCTGCCACCGACCGCACGGTGATGCCTGGGCGCTAATCTGAGCGGCAAAATGAGAACTTACAAACCGGAAGTTTTAACTTCCCAAAAAAGCGGAAGATTTAACTTCCCTTTGACACGCAATGACAAATAGTTGACAATAAGGCTAGAACGTGCTACATTAAGTCGTTCTGGGAAACCAGTTCGTAGCTCTATCAATATAGAAAGGAGAGTATCTTGCAGTATGTCGCTTTCATAGCGTTTGCCGCTTTGGTGATCGGCGGGCCGGTTGCTGGTTGGCATGCCAGCGAGGTACGCGAGCGCGGCGAAGAGCCGCAAACCATCGTTGACGCGATGGTCGATGCCCGGCGCGACAGCGTCAAGGCGATGGAAAGGAATCGTGAACGTCGGGAGAAGGCGCGGAAACGGTTGCGCGTCCGTCGCGCGTCCGGTGCGCCAGCCGCTGTCTTCGACTTCAGACATCTGGGGTCACAGCAACGGAACGGAGTCAGTGACGAACATCGGGATATCCTGATGACTGTCGCTAATGCCAAGCAGGTTCCGGCTGGTCCCCTCTATGGCATCTGGACCAACGAGTCCAGTCGTCTGGCGGGAGGTTGGTCTGACCGTTGGCACAGGCCTCGGGATCTACTGGCGCCTGGCAGTAAGTGCCGACGGTATCGTGCGAATGATCCGTGGAAGTGCGATCAATGGTACGAGTCATTACGCCGCATCTGCGCGCAGGAGCGTCCGGACGGCAGTGAGGTGTGCGACATCGACAACATGCGCGTGTCGTTCACTTTTGACCTCGGTCCGTATCAGCAGAACGCGTCGCGGATCGTTAGCCGGAGGAACGGCACTTACCAGTGGAATCTGGACATTGCCGATTATGACGGAGATGGGGTCTACGACCCTCACGACTTGCAGGAATCAATGACGGCAACCGCTGTCATTCTCCGTCGTGAACACGATGAATGCGAAGCGTCCGGTCGACGCCCTGCAATCGGCTGCTGGGGCTGGGCGGTAAACGCCTACGCCGGTAACCAAAGCCGTAGGTATTACGAGCGGCGGATCTGGGGTCTCTGGCAGCGCTGGTGCAGTACGCCTGGGTATTGCGGGTGAGACTCCCGCTTCTCAAATCGGACATCCATCTTGGGTGTCCGGTTTTTTGTCTAGACTTAAATCTTGAAGCTGGACCGTACGCTTGCTAGGGTGAATCCACGGGTCATCAGCCCGTATTTGCTGCCCAAGGAGGCCAACAATGTACCTTGAAATTTCGAACACCGGTTGCTTGCATCGCGACGAGGTCCGGCTTATCGGTTTTTCCGCCAAAGCTGACGCGCCGCCTGACAGCAATATCATCGGCCAGTTCGGTACGGGTACAGCGTTCGCCACCGTGGCGGCGTTAAGACTCGGACTGGAAGTGGCCATCACTTCGACCGACGCATTCGGTCGTTATTTCCTCCGCTTCGAGCTGGAGGACATCGACATGGGGGGAGGAAAGAAGTCCCAGGAGATATATCTGCAGTATTGGACCATCAACGACGACGGCGAAGCGGTCCGAAGCTGTCGTAAACCGTGGAACATCGTCATCGAGGCGTTCCGTCAGTGGGACAAACCGATCGGAGATGACGACGCCAAGGCGTTCAAGATCCTGCGGGAGTTCATCTGCAACGCCCGTGATGAGGATCAGGATTTTACGATCAGCGAGGTCAAGGAACAGTGCTTCGCTCCGGAGGGCAGGACCAGTGTCTATCTGTTCCACACCGACGAGGTCAAGAAGGTGCTCGACACACCTGAGCGTTACTTCAAGTTCCTCGTCAAAGACATCAGTACGATAGAGGTGCCGGGCATCGGTCGACTGACCAGCAAGTCCGAAAAGGACGCACTCGGCAAGAGTCGCATGTTCGTGCAGGACATCCTGGTGAGTTGTGATGAGGACTTTCTGTTCAATAAGGCACTGCTCGACTACTCGCTGAACGACAGGACACTCGTCTCTGAAGACAGGACCATCAAGAGGACCAGTGATTTTCGGAAAGCGCTCGGTCGTCTGATAGCGAACATCCCGGATGAGGCATTGGTGCGGGTCATCCTGTCCCAGGTAATCAACGGTGAATCCGGTGTCGAACAGGACGCTCTGGGATACGTCCTAGAGCTGAAAGATCCGGCCAAGGGTAGGTGGCTCAAGGCCCTGCGTGCCAATTACAAGTGGGACAAGCTCTGTCTGGCGTCCGGTCTCGCCTCCCTGGATGAGGACGCGCGGCAGATATACGGCTATCTGCCGATCACTGTCGACTCAGATCTTGAGAGGTTCTTCGGTAAGGCGCTCGGGATTCCGAAAGCGAGGGACATCGTTCCGAACAAGCCGAAGTATGCCTTCCTGCGGTTCCGTGACCTGGACGAAGGCAGTCGGCACAGGTTCATGGCCGCATTCCGTATCTTCGCCCGTCTCTTCCCGCATCGGGTCGAGTATCCGATCGTCTTCTTCCTTTCTGACAACGAGGAAGAGGTGAAGCGCGTATGCGCGTATGCCGGAGGTGGTGAAGAGAAGTTTACGGAGATATGGATCCATGCCCTTAGTCCGACCGAGTTGCGTGATACTCGCACGTTACTGTCGTCGCTCATCCATGAGAGCCGGCACAACGCGACGAAGATGCTGGATTACGACCGTGGGTTTGTCGCGGCCGCAGAGGACGACATTCTGCATCTGGTCTGTCATATGATGGGCATGGGCAGGAATATGTCCGGTGAGCTTCTGAAGCCGTTGGGTGACCCGGACAGGATCAAGCCGAACATCAAGGATCAAATCGTGATTGACGAAGAGGCTGGGGACTAGAAAGACCAAGCGCCCGCACTGCGATCAGTGCGGGTTTTTCTTTGCTTGCCAAATTCCAGACGTAGGCCTGGAGAGATTCATCAAGACGAAGTGAATATACAAAAACGCCCCATCCTTTCGGGTGCGGGGCGTCTTCAGGTTTTCCGGTGATTACTCGGCCACACTGAATACCTCTTCGACCGAAGTGATTCCATCGATCGCTTTTAACAGTCCGTCCTGGGCCATCGTGATCATGCCCTGTTTGATGGCGATGTCCTGCATCTGGTATTCCGACACCTGACCGGAGAGGATCAGCTTTTCGATGGCCGGACTCATGGCGAATATCTCATAGATACCCATTCTTCCCTTGTAGCCGGTATTGTGGCAGGCGTCGCACCCGCCGCCGGTCCAGAATTTCATGTTTTCGAAATCGACATCGTACCCCAAATCGGGCGTCAGCTTACTGAGGATGTCTTTCACTTTCTGCAGGGTCTCCGCGTCGAGCGTGTCTTCCTTTTTGCATTTCTCGCAGATGCGCCGCACTAGTCGCTGGCCGATGATGGCGTTCAGCGCCGGCGCGAGCAGGAACGGTTTCACGCCCATCGACATGAAACGCGGCACGGCACCCGCCGCGCTGTTGGTGTGGATCGTCGAGATCACCAAGTGACCGGTCAGCGCCGCCTGGATGGCCACGTCCGCCGTCTCCAGGTCACGCAACTCACCGACCATGATCACGTCCGGGTCCTGACGCAGGATGGAATGCAGTCCCTTGGCGAACGTGTAATCCTTGCTCTTGTCCATGCCCGACTGGCTGATGCCCTCGAGCTTGTACTCGATCGGATCCTCCAGAGTGATGATCTTGGTCTCCTCGTCGTTCAGTTTCTTCAGGATGGCGTACAAGGTCGTCGTCTTACCGCTACCGGTCGGACCAGTAGTGACGATCATGCCGTTCGGCCGTTCGACCTCGCGTTTCAGCTGTTCGTATGCCTTGCCACGGATACCGAGTTCCTCGAACGCCAGGCTGATCGCCGACGGTTTCAACAGACGCATGACGATGGATTCGCCGTATGCCGTCGGCAGGGTGCTGACACGCACGTCCACTTTTTCTCCGTCGCCGACGAAAATCGTGAAGCGGCCGTCTTGCGGTACGGTGGTGATGTTGATCTTGAGCGCGGAGATGAGTTTGAAACGGTTGATGATCTTCGACCACATCTCCTTCTTCACGGTCGCGACCTTCTGGAGGATGCCGTCGATACGCAGGCGCACCACGACCGTTTTTTCACCGGCTTCGATATGGATGTCGGACGAACCGGACTGCAACGCCGCGGCGATGACCAGCACGACGAAGTCCGTGGTCGAGACCTTCTGAACCATCGCGTCGAGGTCCGAGAGCGTTTTCATCTCCTCCTGGTAGCGTTCGATCTCTTCCTGTTTGATCTCGACGCCCTTCACGATCTTTTTCACTTCCGGGAGCGCGTCGTAAAGTTTCTCCGCCGCCTCGAAGCTGTGCTGGGAGATCATGTAGACTTTGACGTTGGCGTGCGAGCGTTCGGCGATCTGGAACCTGATTTCCTTGATGATTTCCTTGCCCGGATCGATAGCGCCCATGCGCACTTCCTCGCCGGAGTACAGGAACGAGATGACCTGCTCTTCTTTGGCCTGAGCTCGGGGAATGAGCGACAGCGCTTCGGGTGAGATCGGGAATCCCATCAGGTCGATGTGCTCAAAACCGAGCGAAGCGGCCTTGCTCTTGGTTTCCGCCTCTTTTTCCTTAAGGCGGACCTCTGTCATCTTTTCCTCGAGCTTTTCCCGCTGGGTCAGCTCTCCGGCGCCAAGGTCTTTCTTTTTCTTGCCCTTATCGAGCAGGTCCTCTATGGATGTCATACCGTAATATTATAGCATTAAGTGCAGTTTTGCCTTATTGGGCGGATTAGGCAAGGGGATAAAAAACGGGGATATCTCTTGTCATACAGTAATGCAGTCCTTCGACTTCGCTCCCTCCGATCGTTTCGCTTAGGGAATATGAATAATCATTGCCTGAGTGAAGTCGAAGGCCTACCGATCGTTTGAACTGCATAGAGGTATATTTCCCTAAAAAAGACCGTGTACCTTGTGGGGTACACGGCAAGCGTCACGCCGTGAGTACGAGCCAGGTCTTCGGCCTGCCTTTCTTGGCACCCAGAGGGATGGCGGCGGGCAGAAGCTCCACCAGCGGAGCCAACCGGTCGATCGCGTCGGTGTCGGCGGTCAGGACGGCGGTCAGGAAGTAGAAGAGGACCGACCAGATGTTGTTCCGGAGATTGTTCCGGAACTGCTTGGTATCGAAAGACGTGTCGAAGTTTCGCATGAGGCAGTCGTCGGCGATGTTCCCGAGAGCTTGTTCGATGCACTCCTCGAGGCTGGCGCGCAGGCCGTACCAGCCACTCTCGCCGAGCTCTTCCATCGCCTCGGATCCGAAGTTGTCCTGCAACGTGTGGTGGAAGAAGTCCCCGAACCCTTTCTTGAGCTGTTCTTTCGGCGTCAGCATCGCGCCCGCCGCGAGACCTGGAACGGCCATGCTCCAGGCCTCCTGCATCGCCTGGTTCCACTTGGTCATCACACAGAGCATCGCGCGCATCTGCACCATGTACCACAGATCACCCTCGGTCTCTTCCTTGCAGATGTCGAGACCGTAGGACATCCCTGAAAGTGAGACGGCGAGTATGCTGCCGACCTCTTGGTCGATCGCATGGGAAATGACTCTGGCGATCGCAACGCGGTCGAGCAGGTGAGGGGAGATGAATTCGAATTCCCCGCGTTCCGCCGTCTCGAAGAGCGGATCCAGCCGTTTCATGGCCGGGGACACGAGCTTCGGATCCCTGGCTTTCCCTGTCAGGTAATTTTCTAAAGCTTTGCGGTCCGTATCTGGCACGGTCGACCTCCTTGTGAGGACCGTAAACGGTCGTATTGAAAATGTACACTTTCAGCATGCGCCTCATGCACCGTGCGGTCAACACAAAAACCCCGCCGGAGCGGGGCCTTCCAGGTTCAGAATTAGCCTTTCAGTTTCGCCTGGAGCCAGTTGGCGAACCGGACTATCTTCGGTGTCGGGCGATGTTTCGCCAGGCGCAGCCAGAGCAGGGTCCAGGCCGCGGCCTGGAAGGTCGTGACGAACGAGCCGATGAGTACGATCAGCGAGATCAGCACTATCGCCGTGATGGTCATGATGATGGTCAGCAGGGCGGTCGACTTCAGCAGTGCGGCGAACACGAACAGGAAGATGAGCGGCACCGACAGGATCATCGCGATCAGGAGCGCTACGACCGACAGGCCGACGTTGACGAAGAGCAGGACGATGACCATCTCGAGGTTCACCAGCCAGTGGCGTTTCAGCAGATGCCAGCCGTTCACGACCGACGGGATGATCGGCAACTTGTCGACCACCGCGGCGATCGTCGCATAGACCGAGATGATGGCGACGATGACGGCGACTATCGTGAAGACGACGTACGACGTGAGATAGAAGAAGCCGCTCACCAGACTGCGATCCGAGAGCAGGTGTACCAGGTTGGCGCTCGTCAGCAGGAACAGCATCAGGACCGTGATTTTGGCTAGCGCGTTGATGGCGAAGACTTTACATATCGGCGGCACGCCCAGCTTGACACCCTCCGCGAGCGTCGGTTCACCACCGCGTTCTATCTTACGGACGCTCCCGACGAGGGCGCCGACCGCTATCGAGACGACGCTGGCGAAGACAGCGAAGAACAATAGGATCACCACCGTGAAGATCAGCATCGAAAGCCATGGATATGGTGACATCGCCATCATCGCGCGCATCGTGGCGAAACCGGGCAGCAGCATCATCGGCGTCTGCCTCAGTCCGACGACATGTGGCAGGAGCTGGGTCATCCGGTCGTAGATGCCGAACATGATCTCGGACACCCCGCCGAAACCGACGAACGTGGCGAAGAAGCCGAACATCCAGAGATGCTTGTGCGTTATCGATAGTTTCCACGCATCGCCTAAGACTTGGCGGTAAAACGGAAGCGGGTTGCGTTTTCTGGGCATAGTCCTCCTGGTTTGATGAGTCAGGCCCGCACCGAGGGGCCACTACAAAGATAATAGCATATTTTGGCGTGAAGGGGTGAGCACAGCGGGGGTGGCGGGGGCGCGGCCTCCGGCCGCCAGCGGGGGTCGTGAGCGTTGCGAACAAGCGGGGACCACGACCGTCGG
>JAYEJB010000073.1:0-7325 GCA_034716415.1 Patescibacteria group bacterium | reverse complement strand
GCTGATTATATCGAGCCTGCCGAGTTGTTTGAGCGTCATTGGTAGTAAATCTTTCATACCCCCACAGACTAGCAGAGGCGGAAGATTCTACTTTCCGTAAAGCGGAGATTACTACTTCCCTATGACAGCCATAACAATATCGCACGCCCACGCTTGACTGTTACGCCGATTAATGATTAACTGTTATGAGCACTTTGCGAATAATGACCGCTGATCATCCGAGAGGAGGAAAGGTTGAATTTCAACGATGTCGAGAACGACCAGAAGGCGATCGACCTGGTCCAAGAAGTCTTCGTACCATGGGTCGCTCTGGGGAATACCGTATCGAGCAATCAGATCAAGGCGCTGAAAGCTTCGATCAACCGATGCCATGAAAAAGGAATCGCGAAGGCCAACGACAGCCTGCTCAACAAGCTGGTCGGCACCTCCCGCATCGCCGAACACGGCCCCGCTCCGGAAGCGCTGATCAGGACGGTCGCCGACGTGATCATCCTGGGTCATATCTGGATGCACCGCGTCGGCAGAAAACCGTTCGACGTCAGCATGGCCCGGCAAAGCATCGAGACGCGTATCGAAAGCCTTCTCGATGACGCGCTGGCCAGACGGAACAAGGTTCGCGGCCTCGGCGGCGGCGACGGCTGCGATGACTGCGAATGCGATTCGGGCGGCTGCGGCGGTTGTGCCGGTGGAGGTTGCGGACACCCGTAAACGAAATGATTCTGCACTTGCAGGGTCATTTTCTTACCCTTGACAGGCATCTCGGATTCTGATAAGTTAGTCAGTCGTCCCGACACCAAAAAAGAGGGAATGAAAAGAGGGAATGAGATGACCAAGTGTCCAGACTGTCAATACCGAACCAACAACGCCCACCGGATGGAGCACCATCAGAAGGTGACCGGTCACGGTGGCACCATCAAGCGATCGAAGAAGTGGAAGGGCTACAGTCAGCCCACCAAAAAGAAGAAGGGCAAGTAGCCCTTCTCCACGACATCGCCGACAAAGCCCCGCGTACGATTACGCGAGGCTTTATCTTTTTGGGTGAAATGCACAACTCCGGAAACTCCAGACCTTCCGACCCGCAAGGAAATCGTCAGCACCTAATTCCCTGCGGTGAAATCAGGCCGTTACCGATCAAGTCGCTATCAATGCTACCGCCACTACGCATGCCAGGACGATTCGATACCAGACGAACACGGCGAGCGTGTGCTTCCGCAGGAACTTCAACAGGAAATGGATGGCGGCCATGCCGACCAGGAAGGCGGCGATGAATCCCGCGACCAGTCCCCCGCCCAATTCCGCCATCGCTCCTTCAGAGATCAACTCCGACAGTTTCAAGACACCGGAACCGGCGATGATCGGAAAGGCCAGCAGGAAACTGAACCTTGCCGCGTCTTCACGTTTCAAGCCGACGATCAATCCGCCGGAAATAGTCGAACCGGAACGCGACATCCCAGGCATGAGCGCGAGTGATTGGAACAATCCGACAATCAGTCCTTTTTTCCATGTGAGCGATGAACCTTGTTTAGCGACCGCTTCGGCTCCCCACATGAGCACACTCCCGGCGACAAGCGTCCCGACCACCAACAAAGGACTCCTGAAAACGGTCTCCATGAAATCTTCCAGCAGAAATCCGAGCAGTGCGGCCGGAATCGTGCCGATGACGATAGCCAGAACCATCGTCCTATCCCGTGCCTCGACCGGCTTCCTGACGACCAGCTTTGCGGTCGTGACCGCCAGCCGCACCAGATCACGCCAGAAATAAATGCCGATGGCAAGCACGGTCGCGAGCTGCAGTACCGCATCGACCGACAATCCATGTTCACCGGAGATCCCTAAAACCTCCCGCGCCAGTATCAGGTGGCCGGAAGACGATATCGGCAGGAACTCGGTCAGCCCTTGCACCACGCCTAAAATTGTCCCGGATATGATGTCCATACGGTCGTAGTATAAGCTAAAAAGCTAAAAAGCTTAACAGTCTAAAAGCTGAAAAGCCTTAATAAGGAATCCGGTTACAGGCCGGACACATTATCAACTTTTAAGCTTTTAGACTGTTTGGCTTTTGAGCTCATTAAGAAACCACCTGCGCAAGGCAGGTGGTTTCTTGTCGTGCTCGATTGTCTTACTCCTCCGAACGGTCACTGAAATCACAGTATCCGTCTCCGTTGACGTCCTGGAATCGCCGACCTTCTCCGTTCATCCGACCGCCGCGCCTACCCATCATCTTACCGCGATGCAGGCCGCGCGCCGGCATGCCGAGCTCTTCGCGAATCTCATTCGCCGCCTCGACGTCACCGTCATGGAACAGCTGAGCCATCTCCGCAAACCGCGCGAAGTTATCCTCGGTGATCTTGTCAGCGGCCGGCCTGTCTCCCATGATCTCCAACCAGCCGTCGTAGTCGCCGTTCTCGATTACCTCGATCATCTCGGCTTTCTGCTCCTGACCCCGACCTTGGCCCTGGCCTTTGCCCTGACCCCAGTCGTTCGCCATGACCGGCAAGGTCACAGCCGCGACGGTCGCCAGGATGGACGCGGACGCGACACCCAGTGCTATAGTCTTCTTTTTCATAATTCAGGATTATTTATTCTGATTCCCGCGGCCGGGTGCACCATCGGCCGCTTCGACCTTTCCTGCTTGTTATACGCAGCTGACGCGGGATTTATTCCATAGGGCATATGACGGGGCTGCATCAGCCGTTTCGGCTGCCACGGCAGGATACGATCGGCGCTGAATTCGCCCTCACCGGTAACTTCACCGATAGCGCGGATACGCACGCCCTCTTCTATCTGAATCCGCGACCTGACTCCCCTGACCCTGACGTTCCAGCGTTCACCATCCATATCATTGACCTCCAGTTCGGATTCGGATACGACCGATTCGACCCGCCCCATCAGACGCCCGTCTTCGGGTTCGTTCCATAACTGCGAGCCACGCACGACCGCCTGCCTGTAGTGAGGCATCCGGTCGGCCAGCATCATGTCCGCGCGATTTCCGATGCCGGCCGCATGAAGGGCCGAACCCAACATGACGCTCATCAACACCGCGCCACCGACGATGATCGGCGTGCGATACCTGTATCCATGTTTGGTCTTGCGGAAGTCGAAGTACGCCGCGGCAAGCAGAAGCGTGGCCAGGACGATCCAGACATAAGGCACGACGGAAAAGATGAAACCCGGCGGCCCGCCGCGAAAATGCTCCAGGCCGGTCCAGTCGTTGTCCGCCAACAGCGTCAACATGACGCTCACCGATAGCGACCCGAACACCAAGAAGAACGCCAGACCGAACCACATCAGCACTGACGACAACGTGAACCTCCAAGCCGGCGTCTGCTGTACGCCGCGCTTGTCGATCTCGTTCAATATCTTGTCGCTGATCTTCCCCATATCATTTGACGATAATTTTTCGGAACGCTTTCTTGGCCCGCATCAGCCGTGTCCCGACCGTGCCGACCGGCACATGCAGGACGTCCGAAATCTCGGTGTAGCTCATCTGTTCCAGATAATACAGCACGAGAATGTCCCGATGCCGCTCATTCAGTTCGGCAAGCATGCCCCGCACTTCTTCCGCCTCCATCTTACGCTCCGCGTCCCGGGCGACATCCTCATCAGACGCGATCCTCTCCACGAGCTCCGCCTCAACGTCCGGAATGAGATGACGCTGTCTGACCTTGCGCCGCCGCGCGTCACTGATGGTGCTGTTGTGCGTTATGCGGTAGATCCAGGATGAGAACTTACGCTCGCGGTCGAAACCACACAGATTCCTGTACGCATTTATGAACGACTCCTGCAGGATGTCCTCCGCGTCGTCCCGGTCCACACCGGAAATCCGGACGATATAACGCAACAGTCGGCTCTCATAACGACGCACCAGGTACGAATAAAGCTCCTTGTCTTCCGAGACAAGGCCCACCAGGTCTTCATCTGACCGCTGTTCGAAATCCGTTTGTTCGCCTTGTTTTGGAGACATCTCTTTATTATACGCTCGGAGAGGCCACGTTATTCCGTTTCCGGAAAAATGGCAAGAAAAAAGGGGTAGAGTACCCCTTAATACGCCCGCCTTATTCAGACTCATACTGCTCCCCATACAGCTGGACGGACAGCTGTTCCAGCGTCGCTTCCACGATGGCGTAAAACGCCTCAAGAAGGACTCGCATGTCGCCCTGTTGAACCATCGGCACATTGAGCCTCTTCGACTCCCCAACGACACACGCCTTGAGGGGGTCGATGAAAACGTTGGGCGGAAAGTTGCCGGCGCCGTATTCCCTGTAGATCTCCTTCTCCACACTCGCAGTGAACGGCTTGAGGACCTCCAGGGCCAGCACTGCGGCCAGATGGGCGCGGTCGGACTGCTTCGGATCATTGGTGCGCATCGTCAGGAACGCATTGAGCGCCACGAGCGCCATTTCGGCCATCTGGTTTTTCTTTCTCATCGCCGATACTCCATGTATTTACTATAGAGACTGGAAGTCCGGGAGTCCAGGAGTCTGGGAGTTCAAGAAAATACTTCTGTACTTCCACACTCCTCGACTCCCACACACCAACAAAAAAGCCGCGCAGATGATTGCGCGACAACATGGTTGCGACATCAACCATTTGGTTCGGCCTCGATGACTTTCTCGACACCTAGCGGTCTGCCGTCAGGACCTTCGATATCGCCCTCAATCTTGACCTTCACCTTCCTGATGGCGCCTCCATCGACCTTGGCGGCCTCCTTTTCGACTGCCTTCTCGGCAGCATCCAGCTGCCTCTCATGACCGCCGCCCTTGTTCTCCTTGAGGACCTTCTCGACCTTCTCCTTGAATCCCTTGCGGACCTTCTTGGCGACATCCCTGTGACCCTCGTTACCCTTGTCCCTGGGATTGGCCCTGACCTTGACCTTGGGCTTCCGGAGCGGCTTCTTCTCGTCGGGCTTGTCGCCCTGGCCGTATTTATCCTTATTCGGCATCTTCCATCTCCCACTGCTTTCCGCGACCCTAAAAGAACTTCACCATCATGTTCGCACAACTCCTTTTTTGATGCAAAAAAAACGCCCGATATGAACAGGCGTCTCCCGAAAGCTACTCACGCGTCTCGGAAACGGCATTGGCGGTATGATCCCACTTCTCATGGCCGTCGTCGTCACGTTCGGTGATGTTGACCTGGATCTCGTCGATCTCCTTGCCGTCCACTTCCCGCGCCGCCACATCCAGATCCTCTTTGGCTGCGTCGAGCTATGCCGGAGCGCCATCACCTTTGTTCTCCTCGAGAGACCTCTCCACGCGTTCGCGAAGCCCCTTCTCAACCCGGTCCGCCCGTTCCGTGTGCGCGGGATTCTTGCCATCGGCAGGAAACGCGGTGACTTCAACGTCAGGATTCTCCAAAGGCCTCGATCTGTCGTCGGACATGATTAACCTCCATATCATTAAGGTGCTTCACGCCAATCTTTCCAATTAGTACGGTTGTCGTCAATATCCAGGGCTATTGCCGCTCGATCAGCGTCGCTTCGACATCCACATCTTCTCCTTTATGCAGCACCTTGAGCGTCACCGTGTCTCCGACCGTCAAGTCACGCACCATCAGGAACAACGGGTTCTCCGCGGTGAGCTTTTCGCCGTTCAGTTCCAGGATGATGTCGTTCTCCATGATGCCGGCGAGGTCGGCGGGCGAACCGGGCACGACCGCCAGATCCATCTGCGTCTCCCCGCGCACGATGAGCGCGCCGTAACCGACCGGAAGCTGATTCTGTTCGGCCATCGCTTCGGTGATCATGACGTACCTGACACCAAGGAAAGGCCGCGCGATATGACCGGTCGCAAGCACGCTGTCGACCACTTGCTTCACGTCACGGATAGGGATGGCGAAACCGATGCCCTGCGCGCCCTGTTCGACCGCGACGCTGATACCGATCGCTTCACCTTCAAGGTTCAGGAGCGGTCCGCCGCTGTTACCGGGATTGATCGCCGCGTCGGTCTGGATCACGTCATAAAGACTTTCCATGTGCGCGCCGCTGGGATCGCTCGCCGTGATGTCACGCTGAAGTCCGGAGACGATGCCGGTCGAGACGGTGTTGCTGAAACGTCCGAGCGCGTAGCCGATGGCGATGACGCTCTGGCCGACGCGCGGCTCATCCAGACCGAGCGAAATGAACGGTAGTTCAGCTCCTTCCGACGGTTCGATCTTCAGCACGGCCAGGTCATTGGCCGGGTCGCGCCCCAAGACCGTCGCTTCATGCTTCTCCCCGTCGCTGGTGATGACCGTGTAATCCGCATCCTCGTCGAGGACGACGTGCTTGTTGGTGACGATGAGACCGTCGGTCGAGACGATGAATCCGGTCCCGGCTCCGACCTGCTGACGCTCGGTCCCCTTCTGCCGATACTGCGGGACATTGAAGAACTGCCCGAAGAAATCATCGTCCCCGAACGGATTCTGGTAATACTGTTCGAACACCGGGACGTCCTTGTCGACCACGACCGACACGACCGCCGGCATCGCCCTCTCTACGACCGCCACGCGCCGTTCCTCTTCGGACGCCGGGACAAGCGCCTCACCCGCAATCTCAAGCACCCCGCTCAAGTCGGAGCTGTCCTCCATGACAGACACGTCGCCCGCGAATACTGACATCAGCGTCCGCGTAAAGCCGGGCTGTCCGGCGATGAAGCCGGCCATGAACCCGAAGACCGTCGCTATTACGATCGGGACGACCACCGAAATGACGATCGGATTGTATTTCTTCTTTGCCGGTACTGGCATATAAACTTGGTTATATCTTCTGTTGATACATTATACCGCCGTACCTGCCCTGCATTCAAACGGTTGACGTATGGCAGGGTGTCCTGTATCGTCATTCTCTCGGAGGAAACCCGTCATGAAGGTCAAGCTGATGGCACAGCCGCCCCTTAAGGTGATGAACTCCCTGATAGGGAACTCGATAGAACTGATCGCGCAAGGCCAAGGCAGGATCGCGCAAGGTACACTGCATGCGGCGGACTTCTACCTGCAGGTCGCGCGTCACGGCGATCCGCCATGCGGTGCCGAATACGCCGATCAGATGCAAGCGGAGATCGACGGCCTGAAAGGACAGGCTGATGACCTCGCCGCGAAAAGATTCCAGGAAGAGTCTTCTGAAACCGCCTGAGCTGGGCGGTTTTTCATTCGCCTCCGCAGAACACCGCAGCCTGCCTGCCGGCAGGCAGGGCTTCAGCCCGGGGAGTCTTCATTAAAAGATGTCATAGGGAAGTAGTAATCTCCGCTTTACGGGAAGTAGAATCTTCCGCCTCTGCTAGTCTGTGGGGGTATGAAAGATTTACTACCAATGACGCTCAAACAACTCGGCAGGCTCGATATAATCA
>JAYEJB010000072.1:0-7380 GCA_034716415.1 Patescibacteria group bacterium | reverse complement strand
CCGCACTCTCTATTGGAGTGGCTATCACGCCAATAGAGAGTGCGGTACAGGACGGTGGAAATGACGGCCACCCCGAGAAAAATCGGACTCGTCGGAATCGCGAACAGCGACAGGTAGAAAAGTACCAGGAACGGCGAGCTGAAAAGCATCGTGTGCTCATAACCGTGCTTGCGGCAGATGCGGCCCCCAAGCGGCAGGACGACGACGAACACGACGTAGACCACGACATAGAAAAACAGGATGGACGGAATCGAGTAGCCGAGCTTATACAGGTAGATGGGCTCGAAGATGCCGACCATCGAGACAGCGAGCGACCGCATGGCTGTCGCCTGGAACATCTCCTTCACCTCCTGCGAAGGATGAAGCGCGAAATAATGCTCGAGATATTGTCTGATGTGGTTGGTGGGCATATGAGAGCGGGGATCACGACCTTCGGTCGTTAGCGGGGATAGCGGGGATCACGACCTTCGGTCGTTAGCGGGGATGGTGGGGAAAGAAACCTCTTCCCGCTCATTCCCGCTTTTCCCGCTTCATTGTATAACGAATCTCGTTACGGTGTTATCTCCAACTGTCCTTGCCGCAGGATTTTAATGCCCTTGCCGACAGCACGAACGATCGTCGTCGGCGGACGGTCGGGCAATCGTCCGGCATCGAGCATGAGATCGGGTCTGAATTCACGGTTGCGAAAAACATGGCGTACTGCGGTGGAAGTATAAGCCGCGACGTCTCCCGAGATATTGGCAGAGGTCGAGGTGACCGGTCCACCGAATTCCTTAGCCAGAGCGCGCGCCCAGGCTGCGGCCGGCACTCGGATGGCCAGATCCTTGGCTTTTTCCCCTCCGGCGACGTAGAAATCACCCCGCGCCGGAGCGACTACGGTCAGGGGTCCGGGCCAGTGTTTCCGCGCCAGGATTCTGAGCTTGCCAGTCAACCGAACCGCTTTATCCGCTTGCTTGAACGAACACGCCACCACTAACGCTGATTTTCCTTTTTTCCTTCCCTTCATGGCGAACATTCTGCGTACCGCAGCCGCGTTCTTGGGATCGACGGCCAGCCCGTATGAAGATTCACTCGGATGCACGACGACTCCGCCGGCGCGAAGCACGTCGACCGCTTCTCGAAGCGCTCGCTTGGTGACACGATAACGGTTTACTTTGATGATGCGCATCTAAAAAGTCGCTTCAGGGGCATAAGGTGCAGAAGGGGCAAAAGGAGCAGAAGATACGCTTTAATTATGTCGCTTCTGCACCTTTTGCCCCTTCTGCACCTTGCCCCACTCCTACCCCATTTCCTTCCTCCACCAGTCGTATGTCTTCTGGATACCCTCTTTCAGGCTGACCTTCGGTTTCCACCTCAAGGAACGCTTCGCTTTGGCCGGACTCAAGGACACCCGCCGTTCATCACCCGCCTTGGCCGGACCACGCACGGCGCGCCTCTTGATTCCGGAAACGGAACATATCTCCCTGTAGAGCCTGTTTACGCTGCTCTCCTTGCCGGTGCTGACGTTGTACACTCCGGAAAGCGAGCGTGATACCGCGATCACCACCATCCTGGCCACGTCACCCACATAAATGAAGTCGCGTGTCTGCCCACCGTCACCATTGATGACCGCATCATTGCCGGACAGCAGGCGCGACAGGAATATCGCGACGACTCCGGCTTCACCCTGGACCGACTGCCGCGGTCCGTAGACATTGGCGAAACGGAGTGACACGCATTTGATATCATAAGTGTCCTGCGCGAAACGCAAATAATCCTCGAACACCGCTTTCGATATCCCGTACGGCGAGTTGGGTGCGGTCGGCAAAGACTCCGACGCGGGAAGCTTCTTCGTATTTCCGTACACCGCCGCCGAAGAAGCGAAAACCAGATGTCTGACACCCGCGTCCCTGCAGGCTTCGAGCACGTTCAGTCCGCCGATGATGTTGATGTCCGCGTCGTACCTCGGCTCCTCCACGGAGCGACGCAGGTCGATGTGCGCGGCGAGATGGACGACTGAAGCCGGTTTGAGACGCTTGACCAGATTGCTGAACCTGTCGGACCGGATGTCCAGAATGTGCAGCTTGGCCTTGCGGTTGACGTGACTCCGAAACCCCGTCGACAGGTCGTCCACCACATGAACCTTGAACCCGCGGTCAGTGAGTTCGTCGACGACGTGGGAGCCGATGAAGCCCGCCCCACCGGTCACGATGACTGTTTTCTTTCTCGGCATATTATCCTCCTTTATTCTCCGCACTGCCGCCCTTGCGGAAGCGGAGATAAGCTTCGATGAACGGATCCAGATTGCCGTCCAGGACGGCACCTGTATCCTGTGTCTCATGTTTGCTGCGATGGTCCTTCACCATCTGATACGGATGCAGGACATAGGAGCGGATCTGATTCCCCCACTCCGCACTGGTGTACTCGCCCCGGAGCTCTTTCTTCTGCTTGTCGAGTTCTTCGAGATGCTTGGCGTGCAGACGCGCTTTCAGGATACGCATCGCGGTGTCCTTGTTCTGCGTCTGCGAACGTTCGTTCTGGCAGGTGACCACGGTATTGGTCGGGGTGTGCGTGATGCGTACGGCGGAATAGGTGGTCTGGACACCCTGCCCGCCATGCCCGGACGACAGGTACGTGTCGATACGGATATCTTTGGGGTCGATCTCCACTTCCGCGATCTCCCCCATATCCGGCAGGACCTCGCACAACGCGAACGAAGTGTGACGAAGATGGTCGGCATCGAACGGCGACAGCCGGACCAGACGATGCACTCCCGCTTCCGCGCGGAAATGGCCATACGCGTACCGGCCTTCGACCGAGAAGGTCGCACTCTTGATGCCGGCCTCGGCGCCACGGTGCATGTCGAGGACGCGCACCTTCCAGCCCCTGCTCTCGGAGTAACGCGTGAACATCCGCAACAGCATCTCGGCCCAGTCCTGCGCTTCCGTACCGCCGGCTCCGGCATGCACGGCGACGATGGCGTCACGATCATCATACTCCCCGTCCATCAGTGTCGTGAACTCCAGCGTCTCGAAACGTTTCAGCAGACTCCCGAATGTCGTCTTAACCTCTTCCTCCGCATCCTCATCACTCTCTTCCATGGCCAGTTTCGCGAAATCAAGAAGGTCGGCTGTCTCCTCGCGGAGCGCCGACCAGCTTCCATGAAAATCCCGGAGGTCCGCAAGATGCCTGCTGACCTTCTGCGCGTTGTCGTTATCCGACCAGAAGTCGGACTGTTGAGTCTCCCAATCGAGGGATCCGATCTCCGCTTCTACCTTATCAAGGTCAAAGCAACCCCCACGCGGAATCGATTTTCCCGTACAGCTCTTCGATTGCGTGGAGGTGTTCCTTGATCATATATGTGGTGTTTTATTTGAAATAGGTGGTGGGGACCCCCCTTCGCTGAGACTTCGAGGGACAGGCAGGCCGTTCCTCGGGCATGGCCCTCTTCAGGACTTTCCCCACATTGCGAGGGCTTCGGGGTCAGCTTTGCTGAACTTCACCGAACGGTGGCGAGGACAGGCCATTCCTCCAACTTCGCCCTCGCCAGAACTGTCACCGCATTATTTCAAATGATACTCCCCGGTTATCGTGAATTAGATCCTGATCTTGCTCGCGTATTTGCCGATGTAAGGCAGTTCCCATTCCTTGCCCGAAAGCGCCTGCAAGAATCCATAGATGGATATGACGAGCAAGAACAGACCGAGCATCCAGCCGATCACCGGGAACCAGACGACGGCGCTCACGATGACGTACGCGGCGAACAGCACTATCCCCTGCCGCAGGTGAAGCTTGACGTACTTGTCTTTCTTCGCGAACAACAACGGTATCAGGAACAGGACATTCAGATACGACAACGCGGCCATCAGACAGCGGGTGCTGTCCATGTCTTTGGTGGTTGTTTTCTTTTCCTCTTTGTCGGATGCCATGGTCGGCAATGATACGTTCTCACATCTATAATGATAGCCTATTTTGACGATTCTTTCCAGCCTTATCGGGTGAAACGTAAAGAATAGGAGAAGGGACAGAAACAGGAAGACGGGGGGAGCTTAAAAGCTGAAAAACTAAACAGCTTAAAAGCTTCTTATTGTTAGAATTTTAATAAACCACTCAGCTTTTAAGCTCCCCCCTTCTCACCTCCTATTGACGCTCGACGCTGTACAGGGTAAAAAGACTTTCGTCAGAGGTGGCTTGAAACGAGCACAGCCGTAAAGGGAAGAAACTAATAAGGATTCCCAGGAGTGGGAAAAGCCCAAACCCGGAAACGGGGGTTGAGGGACTGCACCCGGCATATAATCCCAAGTAGGCGCCTTCTGTGCCGAATCCAGGTGAACCCCAAGCTTTGTTGTCATACGATCCTCCTTTCTTCGACTCATTTTGGGGACATCTAAGGCTAAACCCGCCTCTGACACTTTGTCCGCCGCAGACTTGCGGTGGGCTTTTTTATCCACCCCCCGAAGCCTTGGCGAGGGGAGAGGTAAGCTGCGGCGGATGAAAGCGGTTCGTATATCAGATATCCCAGGCTTGAGCCCGGGGAGTCTTCATTGAAAGAACCTAAAAGACCAAGAGTCGAAGAGATGATAATGATATATCTCTACAAGACTCTTGGTCTCTTTGTCTCTTGAACTCTTAAAAACCCATGCCTCCGCCCATTCCACCCATGCCTCCCATTTGAGCGGCGGCTGCGGCGGCGGCTGCATCATCCTTCTTCTCCGGCATATCGGTGATGACGCACTCGGTAGTCAGCAGGAGCGACGCGATGGACGCGGCGTTCTGCAAAGCCGAACGGGTCACGAGCGTCGGATCGACGATACCGGCGACCGGCAGGTCCTCGAACTTGTCAGCGGCGGCGTTGTAGCCGTGTCCACCCTCGCTCTTCTTCACTTCCGAGACGATGACTGCTCCGTCCTTACCGGCGTTCGTGGCGATCTGTCTGACCGGTTCCTCGAGCGCGCGGCGCAGGATGTCGATGCCGACGTACTCGTCCGGCGTCATGTCCTGACCCCCAACGTCATCGAGCGCGACCGCGGCGCGGATGAGCGCGATACCGCCTCCGGGAACGATTCCTTCTTCAACGGCGGCCTTGGTCGCGGCGACCGCGTCCTCGATGCGCTGCTTCTTCTCTTTCATCTCGGTCTCGGTCGCGGCGCCGACCTTGATGACGCCGATACCGCCCGACAGCTTGGCGAGCCTCTCCTGCAGTTTCTCGCGATCGAACTCGGACTCGGTGTTCTCAAGTTCTTTCTTGATGGACGCGACGCGGTCCTTGATAGCATCGTCGCTACCGGCGCCGTCCACTATCGTCGTGTCCTCCTTGGTCGAGACGATCTTCCGAGCCTTGCCGAGATCCTCGAGTTCGGTGTCCTCAAGCTTCAGACCGACCTCTTCGCTGATGACCTTGCCGCCCGTAAGCACGGCGATATCTTGTAACATCGCCTTACGACGGTCACCGAATCCCGGCGCCTTCACGGCGAGCGTGTTGAACGTGCCGCGCAATTTATTCACGACCAGTGTCGCGAGCGCTTCACCGTCGACCTCCTCACAGAGGATGACGAGCTCTTTCTTCCCGTCCTGCGCGACCTTCTCCAGAAGCGGCAGGATATCCTGCACGGACGAGATCTTCTTGTCGGTGATGAGGATGCGCGCGTCGGCGTATTCGGCCTCCATCCGATCAGGATTGGTGATCATGTACGGTGAGATGTAGCCCTTGTCGAACCGCATGCCGTCCACGACTTCCTTCTCGATGCCGAACGACTGCGATTCCTCGACCGTGATGACGCCATCCTCGCCGACCGCCTTCATCGCCTCGGCGATGATAACGCCGATTTCCTTATCGTTCGCGGAGATGGACGCGACCTTCTCGACCTCGTCGCCGGAGATCGGCTTCGAGATCTTCTCGGTCAGGTTACTGATGACCGCTTCGACGCCGTGCTCGATGCCCCGCTTGATGGACATCGGATTGGCGCCCGCAACCACGTTCTTCACACCCTCGGTGTAGATCGCCTGGGCGAGTACGGTCGCGGTGGTCGTTCCGTCACCGGCGACGTCGTTCGTCTGTGACGCGACCTCCTTCACGAGCTCGGCGCCGATGTTCTCGAACTTGTCCTCAAGCTCGATCTCCTTGGCGACTGTCACGCCGTCCTTGGTGACCGTCGGCGAACCGAACCCCTTATCGAGCACCACGTTGCGACCCTTCGGACCCAACGTCACCTTGACCGCGTTCGCCAGCGCATCCACTCCCCTCTTGATCTTGAAACGCGCGTCTTCCTTAAAAAGTATCTGCTTTGCCATATCAATTGATTACATTATTATTGCCCTTCGATTTCACTCAGGGACTATCGTTATTATCAGTGCCTGAGCTTGTCTGCCGTGAGCCCGTCGAACGGTCGAAGGCCTACACTATTCAATAATCGCGAGTATGTCGCTCTCATCGAGAATCAAAAGTTCCTCGTCATCGACCTTGATCTCGTCCGGTCCGTATTTCTTGAAGACGACCTTGTCGCCGACCTTAACGTTCATCGACGCCAGATTGCCGTTGTCGAGCAGTTTGCCCGGCCCCACGGCGATGACCTCGCCCTTCTCCGGACGCTCCTTTTCGACGGTCTCCGGAATGACGATTCCGGACTTAGTGGTCTCAGACTCTTGTATTGCTTTGACCAACACGCGGTCCGCTAATGGTTTCACACTCATAATCTGAATGATTAGTTATTTCAGTATAAAAAAATGGATACCTTAGCAGTCATTTGCTTTGACTGCTAACGGCAATACCATTTAAGCAGGATTGGCTGGGATGTCAACCCCGTTAGAAGTATTCAGCTAAGACGTGCCGACGCGGGGCTGGGCAACACGATACCTAGCCCTGCCGGGTACTTGCTAAGCCGAAAACTTCTAACGGGGTGAACCCTATTACATGAGTTGGGATGATGTCTTATGCACAGTTTGGGGCAAAAGACAGACAGTCTGTTTCCCGCAGGAAACAGGCTGCCTGTTTTTGCCCCAAACTGTGCGTAAGACATCTACTGTCTACTCCAAAAATTTGATCAGGATATCTTTTTTTCTCCGACCAGGCGTCCTTCGACTCTCTTCAGCTGTGGTTCCGAGAACGCCGCTGACGTCACCGCGAGCGCGGCTATGAGCCAAAACATGAGCTGACCGAACCAACTGCTCCAAACGAAATGATCGAACAGTCCGGCGACGGCGAGCACGGCGAGCGCGGGCAGGAACGGTATCCAACCGGGTCCGGCTTCGCGTTTCGCGGTACGACAGGCGACCAGGATCAACAACCAAGTAAAGACCGTCCAAGCGATGATTCCGAAGAATCCGGTTTCGACCGCGACCAACAACGGCGCGTTGTGGACATATTGGTAGTCCCAAGCGTCGCGCCCGGAATCCATCTCATGG
>JAYEJB010000071.1:0-58340 GCA_034716415.1 Patescibacteria group bacterium | reverse complement strand
GTTTTTTTTGAATGTGTTTGAGGGTTTGGGGGTATCGTACACAGCGATGCCCTCTCAGATTCTCAACCCCTGATTGGTTCACCTATCACTCATATCTGCTATAATTCATCTATAATCATAAAAAGTTACATAAATAAGTAATTACGCATTTTTATGCCTAAATGGAAGATAATCATTCCGGTGCTGATTGTCATCGTGGTGGGGCTGGTCGCCTATCTCCAGATGACCAACAAGGAAGAGGTCGGGCCGATAGTCCCTGCCGGCGATGAGGCGGTGGCCGAGCTCGGCGGCGAGATGGACGTCACTGGTGAAGAGGATGTCGACGTACAGGTCGACGCTCTCATTGATTCACTGCTTGACGAGGCGGCCATGGAAGAGACCGATGCCGGAGACGGCTCGGACGTGGTTTCAGCGCTCGAGGAAGGCGAAGACGAGACAGAATTATTTACCGTCGAAACCTATGAATAGCAAGAAAACGATCAGCGCGGCCGCGAGCGCGGTGCTCATTATGCAGATGATGATGCCAGCGATGGCGATGGCGCAGAATAACGATCCGGCCGGTCCGCCGGAAGATCGTGGTCGCGGCAACGTACCCGAGCAAGTTAAGGCAAGGGCCTGTGAGAGGCTGGACAGTTTCGCCGAGCGGGTGATGAGCAGGGTCACCAGTGGCAAGGGTCGTTTGTCAGAGAATCGTATCACGCGTGAGAGTCAGTTGGCTGAACGTCACACCGAGCGTCTCGGTCGGCTCGGTGAGGTCCGCACGGCTCGCACCGATAACCACACCGAGCGTTTCGATCTGTTGTTGGAGAAATTCGAGGACAGTGACCGTAAGCAGGCGCTTCTGGAATTCCAGGCGGCGGTCCAGGCGGCTGTCGACGTTCGCCGCGCGGCTTACGATGACGCCATTGAGGCATTCTGGGCCAGTGCTGAAGGTCTGGTCGATGAGAGACAGGCCGCGGTGGACGCGGCTGTCGCCGACTTTGAAGCTGCGGTAGACGCGGCAATTGCGGCGGCCAAGGCGGCTTGCGAATCGGACGGAGATTTGAAGTCGGCCCGTGACGAGTTCAATGCGGCATTACGAGCGGCTCATGGTGCACTCAAGGACGCGTTGAATGGCGTGAAATCCTACCGTGACTTGGTTCAGGAGCTCGTCGATGCACGGAAAGAGGCTTTCAGCGCAGCTCGTGATGACTTTAAGGCGGCTCTTGAGGCGGCCAAGGAGACATTGAAAGAGGAGCTTGGAGCGCTCGGACCGGACGATGACGATGGTGAGCCAGGTGATGACGGGGACGATGATGGGGATGACGATGCGGGAGACGATGATGACGGGGATGAGGAGTAGATAAGATTCAAAAAGGCGGGTCTGACCCGCCTTTTTGGTACTAGGATTGACACGATAAGCGGTAAAAGGTATTCTCCAATATCGTACATTTCAGACGATAGTCAGAGGGGTGAGGATGACAGATCAAGAAGAGACAGAAAAGGTGCCGGTGGAATTGAAAGCTATCATCGATAAGTATGCCGGCGATGAAGGTATTCAGATCAGCGATATCGAGGGGTTGATTCCGATTACCGTCAAGACCAGGTACTCGGAGTACGTCATCATCATACTGGAGCAGGGTAAGCGTGATGTACTCCTGATGGGCGGGGTCATTGAAGAGAAGCTCGGAGACGGCGTAGAAGAAAAGGCACGCGTGGAAGGCTACCTGATCGGGTCGTCTAATCCGTGGGGCAATGCGCTTTTCAGCGCCGTCATTCAGCTCGGAATGAGCCTGGAGTTCTCGTTTGAACATGGGGGTGAGACCTTCCACGTCAAGACATCACCGATCCGCGAGGTCTGGCTCGACGAGATCAAGATCCTGCCGAGCGACAGGAAGGCTGTCCAGTGACAGCAGAATCCGGTCTAAGCCGGATTTTTTATTCGCCTCCGCAGAACACCGCGGGCTTCAGCCTGGGGAGTCTTCATTGGAACAGAACGGCCGGCTACTGTTGACAGCCTGCTCGGGGCCTGCTAGCGTCAATAAGTATGGAAAGACATCAAATGTGGACCAATTTCATCGCGAAGTCGGACGTCGGTTATCTGCCGACGGATTTCGCGTTCCCGGTCCACATGGTGTCTGAATCACATGCATAGCCCCAAAAGGTAGCTCTGACATCAAATTGGCCCGGGAACACCCCGGGTTTTTTGGTGGCCTGAACAAGGGAGGATGCAGTGAAGGCTTCAACGGTTTACGTTCTTTTCATGTCAGCGAACGGTTTTGCCATGGGTCTGACGTCGACGGCATACGTGCCGTATCTGACCAGTGTCGGAGTCACCTTGCCGCAGGTGGCGCTGATCAACGCGGTCTTCTTTCTGACTATCGTGTTGGCGGAGTTGCCGACCGGCATGTTAGCGGACGGAAGAGGTCGGGCTTGGTCAGTCCGAATCGGTGCGGTGGTATACACATTGAGTCATTTAGCACTGGCGTTTGCGAACGGTTTATGGTCGGCTCTGGTGTGTGAAATCATGATGGGCGTAGCTTTCGCCTTTCTTTCCGGAGCAGAGCTGGCCTGGGTGACAGATGCGCTCTCCAAACAGGGAGAAAGCCATCGTCTGCGCAAGGTGTTGGCTACGAGCGCGATTTGCATGTCCATGACCTGCCTGTGCGGTGGTGTAATCGGTGCCTTTATCGGTGCACACAGTCTGCGCGCGGCGATTCTGGCGAGTGTCATCGGTGGTATCGGGATGATCGTGGTCACGTGCTGTTTCATGAACGGAGACGGTGAACCTGTTGAGCGGGTGACAGAGTTCGATGCACTGCATAAGAGCGTCACTGTGTTGAAACAGGGGAACGGTCTGGTTTGGGCGATGGTGGTTGCCTGCTCGTTGGGGCTGGTGTTGTCGTTCAATCACTACTGGGCTCCGTTCTTCGCTGCCCGTACCGGACACAGTGGATTGTCGTACGTATGGTTGATCATTATCGGTGGTAGCATGCTCGGTGCCTATCTTGCGAGACGTGATGGCTGGACCAATGCCAGTGAGTCGACGGGTGTGTTGATAGCCTTGATGATGACTGCCGTCGGAATGGTTTTTACCGGTCTCTTCTCAGGGATCGTCGCTCCGCTGATGCTGGCTTTCATGCACGAGGTCGGACGTGGTCTGTTTAGGCCGTTGCTTGATACATATGTACAGCGCCGGGTCGAAAGCAGTTACCGGGCCACGTTCGGCTCCTTGCAGTCGTTCGTCAGTCGTCTGGGTTTTTCTGTCATTCTTGTCTGTGTCTGGCTGCTCAGTAGCGGACACGAGGAGAATCTAACTCTGATTGCTGTCACCTGGTTCGTGAACGGGACGTTGATGGTGCTGATCTCCGCCTTGCTCTGGATCTTCCGTCCGAAACGTTCATGATCGTCGACCCCGTACCCTGTGTGGTACGGGGTTTTTCTTGTCGGTGCTACAATATCGGTATGAACAGACACGAATATGTCATTTGTCGACAGGTCAGAGGCCGGTGAGAAGCTGGCAGACAGTCTGGAGGAGTATCGGGGCGTCGAGGATGGCGTCGTTATTTCGTTGCCTAGGGGCGGTGTGGTCCTCGGTCGCATCGTCGCCGACCGGCTCGGTCTACCGCTCGACATCGTCGTGCCCAGGAAGATCGGTGCGCCGTCGAATCCAGAGTACGCCATCGGCGCGATCACTGAGATGGGTGATATCGTCTGGAACGAGGCGGAGCGATCGGTGCATGATCCGAAGAGTCTTGAAGAGATAGTCGAGAAGGAGAAGGTCGAGGCGAACCGTCGCATGAATGCTTACAGGAAGGGTCTGCCAGAGAGAGTCATGCGCGACCGGATCGTCATCATCGTGGACGATGGAATCGCAACAGGTTTTACCATGATGGCCGCGATCAAGACGGTGCGTGCGGCCGGTCCGAAGCGCATCGTGGTTGCGGTACCGGTGGCGTCGTCTGATTCCGTGAAGACGATAGAAAACCTCGTCGACGAACTCATCGTACTGGAGACACCGACGATGTTCTGGGCGGTCGGTGCTCATTATTCCGATTTCGGTGAAGTCAACGATGACGAGGTGGTTGAATTGTTGGAACGGGAGAAGGGGCAGAAGCGGGAGAAGCGGGAGAAGTAATTCTTTTCCCGCTTATCCCGCTTATCCCGCTCTTCCCGCCTTTTATGAAAATCTTCACTTTACCGAGTCCTAATTCGTTCGAGCGGAAGTTGAAACGGCAACTTAAACCGGCCGCGAGTGCTCGAGCCGACTGGGGTATCTATCCGAACGGCGAGATGCATCTGGAAGTCAGGGGTATCGGTCGTAAAGTCTGTGTCATCGGTCGTACCGAGTCGCCGGCAGATACCGCACTGGCGACTCTGTTGCTTGTCGATACGCTGAAACGTAACGGCGCTAAAGATATCACGCTCGTCTTGCCCTATTTCGGGTACGCTCGACACGACCGTGCGGTCAAGAAAGGGGATTCAGTCGCGGCAGCCGCATTGCTGGGCATATTCAGGCAGGTCGGTGTCACCCGTCTTGTTTCGGTCGACCCGCATGGGCCGTATCTCGATAAGTATTGTCGTTATCCGTTGGTCAGGGTGAACATGGTACCGACGATGGCCGGGTGCATGGAAAGGGAATTGCGTGGTGTCGAACATACCGTGGTCGCCCCTGATCACGGCGCGGTCAAGCGCGCGCGTGAGTTCGGTGAGCTGTCCGGTGCGTCGGCTGTCGCCTGGGTGGACAAGAAACGGATGCGCAGGGGTGGAGTCGTCGCGCAGGGTCTGCGTGGCAGTATCGCGGGACGAACCGCGGTCATCGTCGACGACCAGGTCGATACCGGTGGAACGGTCATCGAAGCGGTAAAGCTTTTGCGCAAGAACGGTTTTCGTGAATTTCATCTCTGCGCTACGCATCCCGTATTATCGAAGGGCGCGAAAGGCAAGCTAGAGAGAATCAATTTTCGGACTATCATGTTTTCGGATACAGTCGTCGGAACGGGTAGAGGAGACATGCCGGCGAGAACGATAGTGGTCAGTGCGGCCGAACTGCTCGCGAAGGCCGTCGGATGAAGTGAGAGGGATAGAAAGTGAAAAAGTGAGAAAGAAAAACGCGTGACGCGTGTCGCGCGTTTGTGTCTGTCAGGTTCGCGTGGTAGACGGCTTGAGCAATAGTGACGACCGTTCGATGCAGTCGCCGTAGCCGGGCCGGTCCGAGTCCGTGGCCAGCAGCTCCAGGATGTTGGCGCACTCCCGCTCGAGTCCGAGTCCGACCAATCGGCCACGCGTCTTGTTGAGCACTATCCGTTCGATCTGGCGGATGCGTTCCCGGCTCAGGCGGTAGCTCTTTCCGATCGCGGACAAGGTCTCGTTCGGGTTGCTCAGGAAGCGCCGCTTGAAGATGTCGCGCTCTCGTGCGGTGAGCGAGCCCATCGCCTGGACGATGATTGCGCCAGCCCTGCGCGTCACTTTCGTGACTTCGGTGCGTACGTCCTGGGTCAACGCGCTATCTTTGATCCGGTCCTTGTAGGTGGTGTTCGGCGCATCGCTGTAAACGTCTTGATTCCTGTCGAGCGACAGTCTTCGGTTGTCGGTCATCGCGCCGAGGACACCGACCAGATCGTTCTCGTCGATATCCATCCGTTCGGCGAGCTCGGCGACGGTCGGCTCATGTTCCAACTCCAGCGTCATGACGCGGAACGTCTCTCCGACGGTGCCGATCGCCGCGCGTTTGGCCTGCGTCGTCGCCTGTCGCACCAGTTGGTTGCTAGTCACCGCCCGCCCGCAGTAGGCCCGGATCCATTGGAACGCGTAGGTCGTGAGCCTGGTTTCTCGGGCGAGGTCGAATTTCTCGACCGCTTTCAGGAGGCCCAACTGACCTTCCTGCACCAGATCCTCGAATTCGAGGCCGCGGCCGACGAATTTCCTAGCGACCCTGTAGATGAACCGGATATTACGCTGGACCAGCCGGTCAAGCGCCTTACTGTCGCCGGCCTGCGCGTGGCGGATGAGCTCGGCCTCCTCTTCCCGGCCGAGCAGTCTCTTTTTTGCCGCCTCTCTGTATAGCGTGTCGTCGAAGAACGATGTTTCCAGACTGGAGTATTTAGGCATTCCTGCTCTCCGGCAAAAGGGTTGTGTAAATGAGCGACATCATAATTTAGTATGCGCGAGAGCACCCGTCAACGGATAAAAAAGGCCCGACCAGGTCGGGTCCTTATGTCAGGCCGCAAGAGCCTGTGCGAATCTGTTCTCGAAGCCGTTCAGTTCGCGTTTGGCGTCGATCAGCCGGAGAATCCCGATGACATCCAATTTCGCCACGGCATCGATCCGTTTCCGCGCGTCATGCAGGGCGTGGCGTTCGTATTTCCAGAGCGTAACCCTGTTCAGCATGAGGTTCGGATCCCGGATTCCTTCGGGGACGTCATCGTCCTTCAGGACGCGTCGCAGGATCGCTTCACGCCAGGATTCCTTCATGTCATTGAGTGTGGCCGTAAGCATGTCCAGGAGGACGCCCCATGAGCGCGAGATGACCGTGGACGATTCCGGATCGATGCTCGCCTCCTGGAGGGAATCCTCGAACGGGCTCCGGTCCGGTGTTGTGGGGACATCGATCGACACCGAGCCGACGTCCTTGCCGCGAGGTTTCCTCAGTGCGTACCCCAACTCGGCCGCCACTTCGAAGCAGTACTTCCTCATCCAGAACGTCGCCACTGTCGCGAACTTCGCCTTTCCGCGTGTCGGATCGAACCTTACGCGGGCCGTCCTGGCCAGTTCCTCCAGAGCTGTCTGAAGGAACTCTTCCATGGAGATCCTGTAGTCGAACGCGGTCTCCATGTCATGGGCGATCGAAACGGCGTAGTTCATGAAGTGTCGCACCAGGATCTCGCGCGCGCGCATGTCGCCTTTTTGGGTCTCGGCCACGAGTGCCAGGATCTCCGTCTCACTGCGGGGTGTCTTCGCCGCATCGTCGATGCACTTCTGTAGATATGTCGGTAGCCCTGCTGACCATGACATAGTCCGTTCCTTTTCGTTTGAGATTATCCCGTCAATAGAACAAGAAGACGGGCGAAAAATCGAATTTTATGGAGCGATTTATCATCTTGCCGAAGAACGCCGCCCCTGTCAATTATTAAGGCGAAATCCACGGATTTCGGCGTTGAAACGAACTCGTCCGCGTGGTATCCTTCCCTTGCTATGATGCTATTCAAAAGAAGCACCGTTACTGACTTGCTGATTGTCGTTCTCGTGCCGCTCGTCTTCATGACGACGCTCGGCTTGTTCAGCGCGGTCAGGCCGAGAAAGCTGGCCAGTTCGGTCAATCCCGACCATTTCGATCTCCGGTTCGAGAACGTCAGTCTGGTCACGGAAGACAGGGTGAAGCTCGCTGGGTGGTACATACCGAAGCAGGGCGACACGACCGATTCCACCATCATCGTCCTGCACGGTTATCCGACCGATAAGGGTGACATGCTCGCCAGGACGAAGTTTTTGGTCGATGATTTTAACTTGTTATTGCTTGATTTCCGCTATTTCGGGGAGAGTGAGGGGTCCCACACGACCGTCGGCGTAAAGGAGGCCGAGGATCTGACTGCGGCTGTGCGTTATCTGGAGGGTAAAGGGACGCGGAAGATCGGCGTCTATGGCATCTCGATGGGCGGTGCTGTCGCCCTGATGGGGTTGGATGATCCGGGTCTCGCGATCGATGCCGTGGCCGCGGAGGCGTCCTACGCGGATCTGAAGATGATGACCCAGGAAGTGTTCAAGTATCTCGGGCCGCTCGGGACTCCGCTGACCTTCGCCTCCGAACTGATTGCCGGTCTGGTGTTGGGTGTCAGTCTGGAGCAGGTGTCTCCCGTACGCGCGGTGCGTGGTACCGATAAGCCGGTCCTGCTGATCCACTCGAGGGAGGATAAACTCGTCGGATTCGAAAACGCGGAACGTATCAAGGAGTCGTTGGCCGAGAATCCCGACGCGCAGTACCTGTTTTTCGAGACGGGTGATCACGGACAGGCCTCGGTCGAGTTCGCCGAGGTGGTGGGGGGGTTCTTCAGGAAACATCTCTCCAATGACTAGAAGATTCTCGATAACGGTGCGTGGGCGGGTACAAGGAGTCTTTTTTCGCTGGTCGGCCAAGGAGCAGGCCGAACGTCTCGGTTTGAGCGGATTCATCAGTAATGAACCGGACGGTACCGTGCGTATCGAGGTTCAGGGTGAGAATGGTGCGTTGGCCGGGTTCATGGACTGGTGCAAGACAGGTCCGCGCATGGCGGATGTGGATAAGCTGGAAAGCGATAGTATCGAGCCCGTTGCAGAGAAAGGCTTTTCGGTCAGGTGAGTCGGTTTTTTTGCTCTGGGTTCGTCGAGGGGTCGACTTTCAGGCTTCTCCCAATCACGATAAGCTAACATCAGTATTAATAGAGGAATGCCTATGAAGATCGAAAGCCATGAATTCGAGCACGAGAGCGTCATGCCACCGAAGTTCACCTGCGACGGCGAGGATTCGGCGCCGCCGCTCAAGATCACGGGTGTTCCCAAGGACGCGAAGTCGCTGGCGCTCATCGTCGACGATCCGGACGCTCCGGCCGGCACTTGGGTCCATTGGACGGCCTGGAACATCCCGGCGGAGTCGACTCTCGAGCTCGAGGGCGACCTGCCCGCGGGTTCCGTGGAGGGGGTGACCAGCTTCGGCAACACCGGTTACGGCGGGCCGTGTCCGCCATCCGGGACGCACAGGTATTTTTTCAAGGTTTACGCGTTGGATGCCGAACTCGACCTGCCTTCCGAGACCATGCTCGATGGGATCATGGCCGCGATGGAAGGCCATATATTGGACAAGGCCCAGCTCGTCGGATTGTACGAGAGGCGCTAATCGGAACATCATGTCGAGGCGTCTTTTCATCGCGATACCGTTGTCTGGTCCGGTGGCTACCGAGGCTGTCGCAGTGTGCGGGAGCATGGATAAGAAATGTCCGCGCGCGCGTTGGGTGGATAGGAAGAACCTGCACGTGACGGTGCTTTTCATGGGTGACGTCGAGGACAGCAAGGTGGAGGCTTTGCGTGACCGTTTCCGGAAGTGCTGTTCGGAACACACGCCGTTCGAACTCATGGCGACGGGAGTCGTTTCGGGTCCGCCCGTGGGGCGCCCGACGATGCTTTGGATCAACTTCGATCACAGTAGGGAATTCGCGAGTCTGGCGCACGGCATCTATAATTTCGCGTCTTTCGAGCTCGACCTGTCGCCACAACGGAATGATGTCGTGCCCCATGTGACGCTGGCGCGATTCAGGGACGGGTTGCCGCGGCTTTGTGCCGAAGCGGCCAAGCACGTCAAGTTCGAGACATCGTTCACCGTAGACACGTTCGTGTTGTACGAGTCGCGCCTCACGCAAGACGGCCCGATGTATATCGAAATAGAAAAGTTCGCCTTCAGCGAACGCTGATCAAACTCATATGGATTTTACGCAACTACAGGCTCTGCAGCAGAACGTTGCTGTAATGGTAGTCGTCTCGGTCTGGACCCTTCCATGGAAGGGGTGGGCGCTCTGGAAAGCCGCCCGTAAGGGTTCGAAGCCGTGGTTCATCGCGCTGCTGCTCATCAACACGCTGGCGATCTTGGATATCCTTTATATCTACGTGTTCAGCAAGAGAGGGGAGCGAGAGCCTGTTCCAAGCGAAGTCGAAGAGGATAAGAAATCGATCTAAATACGACACATGTCGAAAATCGAAGTGAAGAAAACAGGGGGTAATGAAGGCAGGTCCTTCTATTCTGTCACTGTGATTGACGGCGATTCTTCGACGGAGCACGTCGTGACGGTCAGCGGAGCGGAATTGACCGGTCTGGTGGGTGAAGGCGTGACCGGCGAGCGATTCGTGGAGGAATCGTTCCGTTTCCTGCTGGAGCGTGAATCCAAGGAATCGATTCTCGGCAGCTTTCCCATATCGGAAATTCTGCGTTATTTCCCGGAATATGAAAACGACATCGCTGAGCGGTGCCGAGTCGAGTAACATACCGTCGTTATGCTATTGAATTTCATTATCGTCGCGGTCGGATTCGTCCTCCTGGTCAAGGGGGCGGACCTGCTTGTGGGTGGCGCGTCGTCATTGGCCAAGCGCATGGGTATTTCGACGCTCTTGGTGGGACTTACGGTCGTAGCGCTCGGCACGTCGATGCCCGAGCTCGTCGTGAACGTATTCGCCGCTTTGAGCGGTACGACCGATATCGCCGTCGGCAACATCATCGGCAGCAACATCTCGAACATCGCTCTCGTGTTGGGTGTGTCCGCCGTGCTTTTCCCGTTGCGCGTGCATCACTCCACGATCTGGAAGGAGATTCCGTACGCGCTGCTGGCGGTCGTGCTTGTCTCCATCATGGCGAGTGACATGGCGCTTGACCGAATGAGCGGCAACGTCATCAGTCGCGGTGACGGTCTGGTGTTGGTCTCATTCACGTTTATCTTCCTCTATTACATATTCGGGATGGCGAAGAAGGGTAGGACACAATTTGAGGCCGTGCCGAAGATGAGTAAAGCCAAGATGGTGATATATATCGTCGCCGGCATATTGTTGCTAGTCGCCGGCGGCAAGGTGGTCATCGAAGGCGCGGTCGGACTGGCCACGGCGCTCGGCATGTCATCGCGCGTCATCGGTCTGACCGTGGTCGCGCTCGGCACTTCGTTGCCCGAACTCGTGACGTCGGTCGTGGCCGCGTTACGGAAACAGTCGGACATGGCGGTCGGGAACATCGTCGGCTCCAACATCCTGAACGTCTTCATGGTGCTCGGTATCAGCGCCACGATCATGCCGCTACCGTTCTCGTCTCCGGCGCTTTTCGACGCGGGATTCAATATCGTCATTACGCTACTGCTGTTCCTGTTTTTGTTCGTCGGCAAGAAACACATGATCGAAAGGTGGCAGGGGCTCGGATTCGTGGCATTGTATTGTCTATACATAGGTTATTCAGTCGCGCAAGGGAGAGTATGAACAGCTATCACGACAAAGATATCGATAAGGTCATCGCCGCGTTGGGGACGGATGTCGACGGCGGACTGTCTTCGGAGGAGGCGGCCGTCCGTCTGGACGAATACGGTCGCAACGAGCTACCCGAAGGGAAGAAGAAGAGTCTGCTGTGGTTAGTGTTGAGTCAATTCCATAGCCGGCTGACGTATGTACTGTTCATTGCGGCGGCCGTATCTTTCGCTTCCGGTCATCCTAATGACGCCTATGGCATCCTGCTCGCGGTGTTCATCGACGCGGGATTCGGTTTTTGGCAGGAGCGCAAGGCGGAGGGCGCTATCGAGAAGTTGCGGCAGATGGTCGTCTTCGAAGCGACCGTGATGCGCGACGGAGAGGCGCATCGTTTCGATTCGGCGCTCTTGGTGCCGGGCGATATCATTATGCTCGAGGAGGGGGACAAGGTTCCGGCCGATGCCAGGTTGATCTCAAGTAAGGATCTGCGCACCGACGAGGCCGCGCTTACAGGCGAATCGTCGGCGGTCTCGAAATCATCCGACCCGGTCGCGACTGACATCGGAATCCCCGACAGGACCGACATGATCTGGATGGGCACCTCGGTCGTCGCTGGGACATGCCGTGCCGTCATTGCGGGGACCGGTCTGAAGACGCAGTTCGGCAGTATCGCCTCTTCGCTCAAGGATATCGAGCACGAGAAGGCTCCGCTCGAGATCAGGATAGATTCGCTCGGTCAGACTTTGGGTATCGTTTCGATAGTTTTGGCGATGATCGTCTTCGTCTTCGGCTACTTGCGCGGTACGCCCGTATCGGAGATGTTCTTTTTCGCCGTCGCGCTCGTCGTGTCGGTGATTCCGGAGGGTCTTCCGGCGGTGCTGGCGGTCGTCTTGGCGATCGGCGTGCGGCGGATGGCCAAACGCAACGCCATCATTCGGCACGTGCCCTCTGTCGAGACGTTGGGTGTCGCGGACGTCATCTGTACCGACAAGACCGGCACGCTCACCGAGAACAAGATGACGGTGCGTGAGATCGCCACGTCTTGCCTGAGCTATCGCGTGACCGGCGAGGGTTGGGAGCCGGGAGGAGATTTCTACATGGAGAAGAAGAAGGTCCGCCCGGCCGAGAATGCACAACTCAACCTGCTCCTCAAGGTGGCCACGGTCTGCAACAAGGCGCGGCTCGTGAGGAAGGACGGACGCGCCGCGGTCATCGGCGATCCGACCGAAGGGGCGATGGTGGTCGCGGGAGCGAAGGCCGGATTCGACAAACAGGAGATGATGAGCGAGTATCGCGTCATCGACGAGATTCCGTTCAGTTCATCGAGGATGTATCGGGCGATGTTGGTGGAGAGCACCGACCTGCGCGGTAATGTCATGCGTCATGTCTTTACGGTCGGCGCGTTCGAGGTCCTGTCCGGACGCAGTTCATATATCGTCGCCGAACACGGAAGTCAATGTCTGGTGCCTGACGACATGGCCTGTCTCAGTTCGGCCAATGAAGGCATGGCCGCCGGCGCCATGCGCGTCATTGCTGTCGCGTATAGGGAAGCGGATCTGAAACAGGACAGCCTGGGCGACAAGGACGTCAGCGATCTTTCGTTCCTGGGCCTCATCGGGATGATAGATCCGCCGCGCGCGGGCGTAGCCGACGCCGTCGAGGATGCCAGAAGCGCGGGGGTGCGCATCATCATGGCGACAGGGGATCAGAAGGCCACGGCCCTGGCCATCGCCCGCGAGGTAGGCATCATCAGTCGGAACGAACGGGGTGAGATCAAGGGTGTATACACGGACGCGGATATACGCGATATGAACGACGCGGAATTCGACCGTGCGCTGGACGACGTCGTAATTTTCGCGCGGGTGTCGCCTGATACCAAACTGCGCGTCGTAGACCGATTACAGGACCGGGGGCATACCGTGGCCATGACTGGCGACGGCGTGAACGACGCGCCCGCGTTGAAACGCGCGGCGATCGGCATCTCGATGGGTATCACCGGCACCGACGTATCGAAGGATGTCGCGGATATGGTGCTCGCCGACGATAATTTCGTGTCCATCATCGGCGCGATAGAGGAGGGGAGGATCATCTTCCGCAACGTCAAGCAGACCGTCGCCTATCTGTTCATGACCAATATCGGCGAGGTCGTGACCATTCTCGCCAGCATGGCTTTGCGTTTTCCGCTGCCGTTGTTGCCCGCGCAGATACTTTGGATGAATCTGGTGACGGACGGTTTTCCGGATGTCGCGCTCGCCACCGAAAAACGGCGTGGCGGCGTCCTGAAAGAATCGCCGCGCTGTAGCAAGACACCGATCCTCTCCAAGAACGTCTTGCTTCTGACCGTCATCACGAGTGTGCTGATGGCCGTCGGCACGTTGCTCCTGTTCAAGTGGGCGCTCGACAGGGGGGATCTGACCTACGCGCGCTCCGTCGCCTTTACCACCATGGCGGTGTTCCAGCTCTGGAACGTCTTCAACATGAGATCCATCAAGGAGTCGCTCTTCAAGATCGGACTGTTCACGAACATGTACGTGTTCTGGTCGGTGGTGGCGTCGCTGGGACTGCAGTTCGCCGTGTTGTATCTTCCGCCGTTACAGAAAGTCTTCCGCACCGCACCGCTCGGCTGGTATGAGTGGCTGTTGATCGCCGTAGTGACGAGCTCGGTACTGTTTGTGGTTGAGATATATAAGGTGTTCGCGCGTCGGGGATACATCCCGCATTCGTGGGCGTAGGGGGAGTGGGAGAAGGGGCAGAAGCGGGAGAAGCGGGAACCGCCCGGCGGATGTCGGGCTAGCGGGAAGAGCAGAAAAACGGGGCCCTTCGACGTGGCTCAGGACAGGCAAGACGGGGCGGGATAGAAAGCTGAAAAGCTGTAGGAAATATAATAAGCTTTTAGACTTTTTTACCTTCCCCTTGCTACAATGACGGATACTTAAATAGAGAATATGCCAGACAAGAAAATACCACACATCACTTGCGAGCACTTGCAGAAGATAAAGCAGGAAGGCGGTCCGGACCACACGGTCGTGGATCTGCGTGATACGCTCGAATACGACGCCGGCCACATCGAGGGGTCGCACAACGTTCCGCGACGTGAGCTTACGGATAACATCGAAAACATCGTCCCGCATAAGAGTCACAAGGTCATCGTCGTGGTCGGAGCCACTCTCGAATCCGAGATAGGATTCATTCACGAAGAACTCACTGAAATGGGCTACGAGGAGGTCGAGTTTCTGGCCGGTGGTTTCGATCAGTGGTGCACCATATCGATGCCGAGCGTCGATGATATCGTCGATGAGGGCACACCGGAAGAGAAAGGTGCTAGGAGCGATGGCCGCGATGACTACGAGGGTAACGACCCAGAGGAGGAAAACGAACCGATGTATTGACGACGATGGCAGACTCGATGAATCAACACGATCACGGTCCGCGCGATTCGGACGAAGAACGACTCGCTTACCTGCATGAAGTTCCGCAGGCGCGGCCGCACATACACGAACCCCGTATCTATCCGGAGGGGTTTCTTTGGGGTACGGCCACCTCGGCGCATCAGGTTGAAGGCGGCAACCGCAACAATGACTGGTGGAAATGGGAGTTGGAGCCGGGACATATCTACGACGAGAGCGTGTCCGGCGAGGCGTGCGACCATTACTGCCGCTATGAGGCAGACTTCGATCTGGCGGCGGAGCTGGGGACGAACGCGCACCGCATCTCCATCGAGTGGGCGCGCATTGAACCGAAGGACGGGGAATGGGACATGGACGAGGTGTTGCATTATCGGCGCGTGCTGGAAGCGTTGCGGAAACGCGGCATGAAGACCATGGTCACGTTGTGGCATTTCACCTTACCGCAGTGGTTTACCGAACAGGGCGGCTGGGAAGCGCCGCGGGCCGTCGCCAAGTTCGAGCGCTACGCGGCGTTCGTGGCACACGAGTTGAGCGATGTCGTCGATTTCTGGATCACCATCAACGAACCGGTCATCTATACCGGACAGTCGTACAGCTCCGGGGTCTGGCCGCCGGGAGTCAAGAATCAGTTCCGTCTGGCTCGCGTATTCTTGCGTCTCGCCAAGGCGCATAAGGCGGCGTATAAGGTGTTGCATGCAGAAGCGGAGCGAACCGAGCATGAGATTCCGGTCGGTTTCTCCAACAACGTCGTCACCTTCGAGCCATACCGTAGCTATTCGGTGTTGGACGCCAACTTCATCCGTATCGCCGACCTGATGTTCAACCGCATGTTCATGTTCCTGACACGCGGGCACCACGATTACATAGGGATCAATTATTATTTTCACTACCGCGTGAAGTACGTACCATCGAAGATGTCGCAGTTCTTTTTCGAGGTGCACACCGAGAACCGCGAGGTCAGCGATCTCGGCTGGGAAATCCACGCGCCCGGCATCTTCGAGGCGATCATGTCGATGAACCGTTACAGATTGCCGATCTATATCACCGAAAACGGTATCGCCAGCGCGGACGACGGTAAGCGCCCGCGCTCTCTCGTATCGATGCTCAAAGAGGTCTATCACGCCATTCAGGCCGGCGCGGACGTGCGTGGGTATTTCCACTGGTCGCTGTTGGACAATTTCGAATGGGAGAAAGGTTTTTCCGGGCGGTTCGGATTGATCGCGGTCGATTTCATAACGCAGAAGCGGACGCAGCGGCGCAGTTATTTCGTCTATCAGGACATCTGCCGCAGGAACGGCATCGAACACGAATTGCTGAAGTTCATGGGTCACGGCGTAAGATGGTAAACATATGAAACTTACATTTTTCGGAGCGGCAGGAGAGGTCACGGGATCGTGCACCATGCTCGACACGGGCAAGGCGCGCATCCTTGTCGATTGCGGCATGTTCCACGGTCATGAAGCGGGTAAGAAGAACCATGCCAAGTTTTTGTTCGATCCGAAATCGCTCGACGCGGTGTTGTTGACGCACGCGCACCTGGATCACATCGGTCGGTTACCGCGTCTGATGAAGGAGGGATTCCGGGGCTCGGTGTTCACGACCGACGCGACGCGGCAGCTGACGAAATACATGTGGGAGGACGCGGCCAAGGTGCAGGCGGAGGAGACCGAAGGTTCGGGCGACGGACCGCTGTACGATTCGCGTGATATCGCCAAGACGTTCAAGCTGTTGCGCGGCGTGACGTATGGCGAAAGCCTCACCTTGCCGGGTGGGATCAAGGCGCGTTTTCGCGACGCCGGACACATACTCGGGTCGGCGTTCATCGAGCTGAACGTGAAAGGCGCGCACTTCGTATTTTCGGGTGATATCGGCAACGACGACGTGCCGATCCTCCGTAACACCGAACCGCTGAAGAGCGCCGACGTGGTGGTGATGGAATCGACCTACGGCGACAGATCACATGAGAGTTCCGCCAGCCGGGCGGATCTGCTTAAGCAGGCCGTGACCGACGTGGTGAAGCGTGGTGGCGTGCTGATGATCCCGGCCTTTTCGCTCGAGCGCACGCAAGAGATCCTTTATGAGATGAACGGCATGGTCGAGGGCGGCGCGTTACAGCCGATACCGGTGTTTCTTGATGCGCCTCTGGCGACCGACATCCTGCCGGTTTATCGACGGTTTCCGGAATATTACGACAACGAGGCATATGTGACGATGCTCGCCGGCGACGACTTCTTCCGGTTTCCGGGACTGAAGGTGACGCGCCGGGGCAGGGAATCGTTCGGTATAGATAACGTGAAGCCGCCGAAGGTGATCATCGCCGGTAGCGGGATGATGGGTGGCGGGCGTATCGTGCGGCACATGGCGAGGTACTTGCCGGATAAGCGGAACATGTTGTTAGTGGTCGGTTTTCAGGCCGAGAAGACGCGCGGCCGCAGGATCGTGGAAGGTAAGAAGACTATCGAGATCGACGGAGCGAAGGTGGCAGTCAACGCCGAAGTGCGCCGCATCGACGCCTACTCGGCGCACGGTGACAAGGACAAGATGCTACGCTGGCTCGGCACGTCCAAGAAGGAGCCGAACATGGTGTTCCTGAACCACGGTGAACGTGATTCATCGGAAGCGTTGGCCAAGCTGGTGCGGCAGGAGAACACCGGCACCGAATCAGTCGTTCCGGTCATGGGGGAGGAATACGAAATTTAGGTTAGAATATCAACATGCTGAGGGCGGGATTGCTTCGCTTTCGCTCGCAATGACAATGAGGGTAAAGCACCCTTTTTTGTCATTGCGAGGGAGCCCGCAGGCGACTGCGGCAATCCCGCCCTCAGCATGTTAGTGTGTCTCTATTGACCTGCGGTTATTCGCGTGCTAACTTCATTCTAAGTTCGTTTCAGGAGGTACCGATGGAACTTTTTTCCGAGGAGGATGTCAGGACTGCACTCAGACCGGAAGTCGGTGATGTCATCGTCTGTGAGGCTTTCGCTCGCGGGTGGCGATACTACAGAAGGGGCAAGAACGACGAGTTGGAAGCCCCGGTGGGTCCGATCAGGGTCATGGACGTGCCAATCGAGGTCAATGAACAGCATTACGATTGCCGCGATGATTCGCGCGGTCAAGCGAAGTTCGTCGTAGAGGAATCGCATCCATCCGACCGAAAGATCAGTTGGTCGAATGACGGGCGGATATACACAAATGAGCCGAGATACCTTTCGGAACAAGGCTGGTTCGTGCGGGCACGACGGCTTCGGGACGACGGGATCTATGATCCTGCCGGGGAAATAGTCGGGTTTACGACATACTCGACACGTCAGGCTCAGGACATCGTTCGAGAAACGAACGAGAAAGCCCTGAAGGAAGGGTGGACAAATCCGGCCCAGGTCGATCGGCTGGTGGAGACACCGATCAGAGTGGTCGGCAAGATGAAACGCACCGTGCACTTCGAATAGTGCACCGAACCCGACAATCAGATGTCGGGTTTTTCTTTTTGGGGTTTGACGCTGGTGCTGATCCGTTGTATCGTCACCAGCGTTCCGTTGTGTCGCGTTCTACGTAATTTGCGGAGCATACATTATCACCGTCTATGTACCCCCTAGAAGTCCGACTTCTAGGCGATTGTCGTATTCATAGAAATATGGAATTCAAACTCAAATCCGGGTTCAAACCGAAAGGTGATCAGCCACAGGCCATCAAGGGCCTCGTGGACGGTTTGCGTTCAGGTGAGCGCTATCAGACGCTCCTCGGCATCACCGGATCGGGCAAGACCTACACCATAGCGAATACGATCGCGGACATCGGCAAACCGACGCTGGTCATCGCGCCCAACAAGACGCTTGCCGCACAGCTCTGCAATGAGTTCCGCGAATTTTTCCCCGAGAACGCGGTCGAATATTTCGTCTCCTACTACGATTACTACCAGCCCGAGGCGTACATGCCGGTATCGGATACTTATATCGAGAAGGAGGCGAGTATCAACGAGGAGATCGACCGTCTGCGGCACCGGGCGACACAGTCGCTTTTGACCCGGAAGGATACGATCGTCGTGGCGTCGGTGTCCTGTATCTACGGACTCGGCGCACCGAAGGTCTATGAAGCGATGCATATGCGTCTGCGGAAAGGGGAGCCGTTCGCGCGCACCGAGGTGATGCGGCAGTTGGTGCAGATGCAGTACGAACGTACGCGGATGGACCTGGGGCGCAGTCAGTTCCGGATGACCGGCGACGTGCTGGAAATCATGTGTGCGGCCGAGGATTTTATCGTGCGTGTAGATGCGCCGGCCGGAGTCATCAAGGAGCTGACGATCATCGATCCGGTGACGCGACAGAGACGCAGTCGAGAGGAAGATGCTTGGGTCTTTCCGGCCAAACACTTCATCACGCCCGGACCAGAGCGCGAACACGCATTGAAAATCATCAAGTCCGAACTTACCGAACATCTCGCTAAGTTCAAGAAAGAAGGGAAACTGCTGGAGGTCGAACGTCTTGAGCGGCGCACCAACTTCGATATGGCGATGATCCGCGAGATCGGTTACTGCAACGGTATCGAGAACTATTCGCGTCATCTGTCCGGACGCAACGAAGGTGATCCTCCGGACACCCTGCTGTCATACTTCCCGGACGATTTTATTTGCGTCATCGACGAGTCGCATGTCACGGTCCCACAGATCGGCGGGATGTTCAATGGTGACGCGGCACGGAAGAAGAATCTGGTGGAGTATGGTTTTCGTCTACCGAGCGCCAAGGATAACCGGCCACTCAAGTTTCCGGAGTTCACGGCGCGCGTTCCGCAGGTCGTGTTCGTCTCAGCGACACCCGGTCAGTACGAGCGGGAGGTGTCGGAGCGCGTGGTCGAACAGGTCATCCGCCCGACCGGACTCGTGGATCCGAAAGTCACCGTGGTGCCGATCTCCGAGACCGACGATCACCCCGGTCAGGTCGACGACCTCATCGTCCGCCTGCGCGAATGCATCGACGGTGGCGGTCGCGCGCTTGTCACCACGCTCACCAAGAAGATGTCCGAGGACCTGGACGAGCACCTGCGCGAACGCGACTTCAAGGTGTCGTACCTGCACAGCGGCGTGAAGACCGTCGACCGGATGAAGGTGCTGACCGAGTTCCGGCGCGGCACGCACGATATCATCGTCGGCGTGAACCTGTTGCGCGAAGGACTCGACTTGCCGGAGGTGACGCTGGTGGCGATACTCGACGCGGACAAGGAAGGATTCCTTAGGAGCGACACCTCGCTCATCCAGACCATCGGTCGCGCGGCCCGAAACGTGAAAGGTGAAGTCATCCTGTATGCGGACCGGATCACCGGTTCGATGCACCGCGCTATCGCCGAGACCGAACGCCGTCGGGAGAAACAGCTCAAGTACAATGAGGGGCACGGCATCACCCCGAAGACGATCGAGAAGGAGATCAAGGACATGATGGCCGGTATCGGTTTTGCGGCCGAACGAGTCGCCGACATCTTGGAGATGGAGCTCGCGGCCGAGGACCGACCGGTCGGGGAAGTCATCAAAGAGAAGGAGAAGCAGATGCGGGAAGCGGCCAAGAATTTGGAGTTCGAACTGGCGGCGATATTGAGGGATGAGATTAAGGAGTTGAAGAGTCGAAAGATGTGACAATGGTTGTCATTGCGAGGAGGCCGTAGCCGACGAAGCAATCCCGTTCATTCCCGACGGGATTGTCGCGGTCGGCTGCGGCCTCCCTTGCAATGACAAGTAAAAACTACCCCGCCAAAGGTGGGGCGCGATGACATATAAAAAATCCGCCGCTGGGCGGCGGGTGGTCAGTTCAAGTCATCGGATGGATTCGGTGGTCCCATGTCGCGACTGAACCGCGGTTCAGGAAGAAGCGCGTCTCGGATGTTCGGAGAATAGGTGAGGTCATGCAGGTCGATGGTGGCGAGGATGATTTGTTTCAGCAGACGTCTCCTGTACTCACTGAGCTTTGTCGGGCTCGCGGTCTCAGCGTTCCTTTTGACATCATCAATCAGTGGCGCCGCCTTCCGTACGATGCGCAGTGCGGTCGCATAGATCCATTCGATCGAGGCGCTGGTCTTGTCGGGATCTACATAGCTTAGGCCCGGGAAGTGAGGCTCGGCGAACGGTGCCAGCCGGTCGCGCGAAGCCTTGATGAGCTGGGCAGCCACCACCCAATCGAAGTCCTTGTTGTCGATCGTCCCGACGATCGCGAACATTTGGTCGACGGTAGCCCACAGGGCCTTGAAGGCCGCGGGTGCGTCATAGGGCTTATGCAGGTCGGCCATCTCAACCCCCTTTCTGAAAGAGCGTCTGTCTTGACTTGTACGGTATTTCAATATAGGATATGCGATTCCAACAGTCAATCACATGCAAGATAACATAACAATCCGTGGAGCCAGGGAACATAATCTGAAGAACGTTTCCCTGGATATCCCCAGGAACAAGCTGATCGTCTTCACCGGCCTGTCGGGCAGCGGCAAGTCGTCTTTGGCGTTCGATACCATCTTCGCCGAGGGTCAGCGGCGCTACGTCGAGTCCTTATCGGCTTACGCACGGCAGTTCCTCGGTCAGATGAAGAAGCCGGACGTGGATGAGATCGAAGGATTGTCGCCGGCGATATCGATCGACCAGAAAGCGCACTCGGCCAATCCACGCTCGACCGTGGCGACGATCACCGAGATATACGACTACCTACGCGTTCTGTACGCGCGCATCGGTGTTCCTTATTGTCCGACATGCGATAATCCGATACGGAAGATGGCGGCCGAAGAGATGGTCGATGCCATTCTGGAAGGCGCAAAGGAGCGGCGTACGGTCAAAGGAAACAAGAAGCTGAAGGAGGTCATGGTGCTGGCGCCGCTGGTACGCGGTCGGAAAGGGGAGTACCACCAGATGCTGTACGACCTCTATAACGGCGGCTTCGCCAAGGTGCGCGTCGACGGTCATGTACGCTCGCTCCGTAATCGGCTGGTGCTCGACAAGAACAAGCGGCACACCATAGAACTGGTCATCGATGTGTTCGCGGCGTCGCTGTTCGGGAAAGAAGTGGACGATGACACACGCATCCGTCTCGGCGAAGCGGTAGAGATCGCACTCGACCGCGGCAACGGTCTGGTGCAGGCGACTTTCCCCGACTGGTCGGAACGGCTGCTTTCGCGTTCACTCTCGTGTCCGGACTGCGACATGTCTTTTCCGGAGATCGAGCCGCGGCTGTTCTCGTTCAACAGTCCGTACGGTGCGTGCGAAGCCTGTCACGGACTCGGTACCGAACATATCTATTCGAAGACCGTCTGCCCCGCATGTGACGGGAAGCGCCTGCGTCCGGAGTCCTTGGCCGTGAAGATCGGCGGCAAGAACATCATCGAGCTGGTAGCACTGCCCATCTCCGGCGCGCATGATTTCCTGTCGAACGTGAAGCTCAAGGGGCGCGAGGCCGAGATATCGGAGAACGTGATGAAGGAGATCCTGAACCGTCTGCAGTTCATGTTGGATGTCGGTCTGCACTACCTGACCCTGGATCGCAAAGCCGGGACGCTCTCGGGTGGCGAGGCACAGCGTATCCGGCTGGCGTCGCAGATCGGCTCGAAGCTTGTCGGCGCGTTGTACGTGTTGGACGAACCGTCCATCGGTCTGCATCAGAAGGATAACGACGCGCTGTTGACGACGCTGAAGCATCTCCGGGACATCGGCAACACCATCATCGTGGTCGAACACGACGAGGATACGATTTTGGCGGCCGACCATGTCGTGGATTTCGGTCCGGGCGCTGGCAAGCACGGCGGTGAGATTATCGCCGAGGGTTCGGCGGAAGAGGTGTTCGAGCATCCGGATTCCCTGACCGCGAAATACATCCGTGGCGAGCGCAGTATCCCGACGCCGTTCAAGCGACGCACCAAGATAAAGGAGTCTATCAAGATCGTCGGGGCCAAGGAGCATAATCTCAAGGGGATCAATGTCGAGGTGCCGCTTCGGAAATTCGTCTGCGTGACCGGTGTGTCAGGTAGCGGTAAGAGCACGCTCGTCGATGAGATACTCTTCAAGTCACTGTCGAATCGGCTTAATATGTCGAGACACAAGGTCGGCGCGCACAAGGCGGTCACGGGTACCGAGTACATCGATCGTATCGTCATGGTCGACCAGGGAGCGATTGGACGTACACCGCGCTCGAACCCCGCGACCTACACCGGATCATTCACTCCGATTCGCGAACTGTTCGCGGCGAGCGAGGAAGCAAGGTTCCGCGGCTACAAGATGGGCCGGTTCAGTTTCAACGTGCCCGGCGGTCGTTGCGAGAACTGTCAGGGCAACGGCACGAACGCCATTGAGATGCACTTCCTGCCGACGGTCTACGTGACCTGCGATGTCTGCGGGGGAAAGCGTTTCGACCGTGAGACGCTCGAAGTGAAATGGCACGACAAGAATATCCACGACGTGCTGAAGATGACGATCGAGGAGGCGGAGAAATTTTTCGAGGAGATTCCGCAGATATACGACAAGATCAGCGTATTGAACAAGGTGGGACTCGGTTACCTCGAGCTCGGTCAGCCAGCGACTACGCTCTCGGGCGGTGAGGCGCAGCGGGTGAAGCTCGCCAACGAACTTTCGAAGCGCCAGACCGGACGGACGCTATACATACTCGATGAACCGACCACCGGTCTGCATTTCGAGGATGTACGGCGTTTGTTGGAGATACTCCAGCACCTCGTCGACCGCGGAAACTCGGTCGTCGTGATTGAACACAATCTCGACGTCATTAAGGTGGCCGACCACGTCATCGATCTTGGACCGGAAGGCGGCGAAGGCGGCGGCAAGGTCGTCGCTGTCGGCACGCCGGAAGAGGTTGCCAAGTACTCGGATACCCATACCGCTAAGTATCTGAAGCGGGTGTTGAAGATGGATTAGGGGGCAGTCTTTTCGTAGATTAAGAAAAGATGTCTTATGCACAGTTTGGGACAAAAGCACAGACAGTCTGTTTCCTGCGGGAAATAGGCTGCCTGTTTTTGTCCCAAACTGCGCATAAGACATCTGCCGTATCCACAAAAACACTCAGAAAGTGTCAGGTAGAGCTACTCGGTGCTTCCTGACTATTTTTGTGGATAAAAAATGGGCACAGACCGTAGTGTGTTGGTGGTCCGTGCCCGAGTGGGGAGCGTGAGCTATTCGTCGAGCTGTTTGAGAAGTCTCTCGATGACCGACTGGATGTCCAGCTGTTCGCGTCGTAAACCGAGCGTCAACTGCATTGCCTTACGAAGGCGGTCCCGCGTCAAACGCAGGTCGTTTCGCAGTTGTACGTCCGCAAGCTTGGACCCTTCAGTCAGTTCATTGAGATCAAACTCAATTTCAGCATCGACTTCCGCGGGGTCTGGCTCCTTTTTGGGTTGGGTGGTGTCCTTCCGACGTGGAGCTTTGGCCTCAACGTTGTCGACCAACATCTTCAGCAGCTCCAAGTTCACCCCGGGAACGTCGACTTCATGCTTTTCGAGCATGAAACGCAGTCGGCGTAGAAGCAGTGTTGCCTGCTCCTTGTTCGAGGAGTCGACGCATCGGAGGATATCCGAATTTATCGCACTGACCTCGTTCTCCCAAGAGACTCTTTTGCCGCTCCGGACGATGGTCACCGTTTTGACGACCAGGAACGCCACGAGACAGACCGACACCACCCATAGGAGTGGCACTACCGTCTCCAAAGATACCTCCTTTCCCGTAAAGAACCTTTCTACAGGATAGCATATTTTAGCCTTATTGTCAACCCCGATGCCGCCGTGCCGCAGCCTGTTAATGCCTGCTCCTTTTGGGGGCAGAGGGTGACAGGCACTTTGGGGGCAGAGGGTGACAGGCACTTTGGGGGCAGAGGGTGACAGGCACTTTGGGGGCAGAGGGTGACAGGCACTTTGGGGGTATCGACATTTTTGATTGCTTCTTCAATAAAAAAAGAGCGCGGGCTTTCGCGCCGCGCCGATCGTTTACGTCGTCTGCCGAAGGTCCTACTTGGACCTGTTCGTCTTGTTGATCGCCCTGTTCACCTTCGTGGTGTCCAGGCGAGTGACGAACACGGCTGCCACTCCGACGAAGATGGCGACGATGACGCCCCCAGCGATCAGAAGTAGTGTCTCCACGTTGTTCCTTCCTTTCTATGGTTCCTGTACCGACAACTTGCGACGCAGGCGACGGTTGTCAGCGTGTATGTGCCTCTGCGCGAGGCGATTCGCGGGTCTTCGCCACATGGTGACAGCGAAGGCCATCGCGTTGATGCCGATAAGGCAGAAGTAAAGCGCCAGTTCCAGCGCTTCAGCAGTGGGTTCCATCCGAATTCTCCTCTCATCTGATGTCAGACTATATCATCTTGTCGGTTACAGGTCAAGGTTGTCAAATAGAGCTCGGCGGATCTGTCTGAAGCAGATGAATGAAAAAGCGCGACCGTAGTCACGCTCTTGAGCCCCGTCAGGGGTCTATGCCGTAAGACGTATCGCTTTCAAGTTCATGTCGATGTGCTTCAGGAGATCGTTCTCCGTCAGGCCACTGAACAGTTCCTCGGTCGTTTGAGGAAGCTTGGGTTCGGACGCGGCTTTTACGACTTCATCTTTCTCATCCCCGAACCTCCAGGAACCGGCCGGAGCGAATCCAGCGGGCATCTTCGCGAGTGCTGGACGGCTGCTCGATCCGTGTTCCATCATACTGCGGAACCTGTCGAGGTTCTTCTCGGAAGTGCCGAGCTGGGTGAGGGGCAGGTTGTTTTGCCGAGCACATCGACGGATCCAGATGATGTGCAGGCCGATCCTGTTCCGCTTTGCGCGATTCATAGATTTGGTCAACAGTCCCATCCGGGCGAGTCGATCTGACACCTCCTTTTTGATGACTTGGATCCGCTCCCTCCTCCTGCGTTCAAATACCCAGAGCACCAGAACCATGACGAGGAAAGCGCTTCCCAGGAATGCCGCAATCGTTGAAAGATCGTTCCACATTCAATCTCTCCTCCCTTGTTTGTGGACTGACCGAATACGTTAGCACGCGACAGCGGATGTGTCAATCCTGTCATATAAAAAGGGGTCCAGGAGGACCCGTAAGTTCTTTTTTGTGTCAGGCGGACAGGGAGAACCAGGCTCGTTGGTTCCATGGCGCACTGTTGTAGAAAACGGTGCCACACTGTCTGCCTTGCGGATCGTGGATGTCGCAGTACATGTTGTGGTCGTCGTGCGGGACGAAGCTCCAGCCTTCCGGCAATTCGACTTCCGTGAACAGGTGGTCGAGCGGCTCGCCGACGGTGAAGCCCCACTCTTCGAGCTGTGCCCGGTGTTTCTCCAAACCGTCGAGTGGCAGCTTGTTACCCCGGGCTACGCGCTTTTGGGCGATGTCTTGCGAGCCTTCGACAGCGGCGTCGTAGTCGCCCGTCATGGTAAAGACCTGTATCTCCAGCGTCAGAGATTCGGGATCCTCCAGCCTTTTGGCATCTTCGCGTTCCTTTTTGTTCATCCGTATATCCTCTCGTTGCAATAGATGCTTAACATCAAAAGACGCGCCGGTCAAGGCGCGCCTATTTGGTTTCCGGATTCAATTATCCACCCCCGCAGAAATCCACGGCCTGCCGGCAGGCAGGGCTTGAGCCCGGGGAGTCTTCATTCGGCAGATGCCCCTGCGTCGGCTTTCTGTTGCCGCTGTCTCTTGATCAGCACGCCCAGGATCGGCGGTGTGAGCAGGGTAGATAGAATAACCATGATCACCACGATCGAGAACGTCTCGTCCGACACCACCCCCAACTGTTTACCGACGTTGGCGAAGATCAGACCGACCTCGCCGCGCGGCACCATGCCGAAACCGATGATGTGTTTGTTGACGCCCTTGCCGGCCACCCAACCGGCGGCGATCTTACCGATGAACGCCACGACCGTGAGCGCCAGGCCGATGATCAGCACTTTGGGTTCGGCGAACGTCTCCAGATTGACTTGCAGACCGGTGTAGACGAAGAAGATGGGCATGAAGAACCAGCCGACCTGTTCGACCAGATTCTCGACGTGCATGTGTTCCTCGTGGTCCGCTTCGGCGTGCATCTCTTCTTTCACCTCTTCGGTTGCCACGTCGGACCCGTTCAGTTTGGCCGCCCAGCCACGTAGTTTCTGGGAGATGGCCGGAGCGATGAAGTCATCGAAGTGCAACGGGTCGAGCACTAGACCGGCGGCGAACGCACCGACGATCGGCGCTAAGCCGGCGAGCGCGGCCGCGCCGTAAGCGTAGATGCCGCAGAACAGCAGGGCCAAAGCCATCTTCATGCCCACGCCACTGTGGATCTTAGAGAAGGCCGAGCTGACTCTCTTAGCCAACAATTGACCGAGCGCGACCGAGATCACCAGGAACAGGAACGCCTTGGCCGAAATCCAGGCGATCTCACCGGGGGACACGCTACCGCCGGAAACCATGCCCGCCACCACGGCCAGGATCAACAGGCCTAATATGTCATCGAACACCGCCGCGCCCAGGACGATCTTGGCTTCCTTGGAGGACAGCATGTTCAGATCCTTGAACACGCGCGCGGTGATACCGACCGAAGTCGCGGTCAGTGTCGCGCCGATGAACAGGTAAGTGTTGATGTCGAGGCCGGGAATCAACAGTTTGGAGGCGAAGTAGCCGCCGACGAACGGCAGGACCACCCCGACGATAGCGACCATGACCGCTTTCACGCCCACGCTCTTCATTTCGCGCAGGTTGGACTCGAGTCCGGTGCGGAACAGCAGGATAATGACACCGATCTCGGCGATGAGCGCGATGAATTCCGTGCTCTTGAGTTCGTTGATGAACCCGAGACCCGGGCAGAAAGCGAGCGCGCCTAACAGCACACCCATCAACAGTTCACCCAGTACGGCCGGCTGGCCGATACGCTCCATGAGCGCGCCGATGCGGGCGAACATCAGCATGATGAACAGGAAGAAGATCAGCGTGATGGCGTGCAAGCCATGGCCGGACTCGGCGGCATGACCCGCTTCTTCAGCTACGTGGCCGACTTCTTCCGCGTGCTCTGTGGCGAACGCGATCGCTGGCATCAGGATGCCGGCACCGACCGCGCCGAGAGCGAGAAGGCCTCTACGTAGAGACATATAGTAAGTGAGATGATTATTATTGATATGACGCGGGGAATGATATCGCATGGGAGCGGAACAGGCAAGGCTTGTTCAGAAGTTTTAATCTTGAGAAGTGTCCCCAAGCCAGTCTTATCGGGGACAGTCCCCAAAATTTTAAGCTCAGGCACTATTTTTTTGAAGTAAACAGTAGATGTCTTATACACAGTTTGGGACAAAAACAGGCAGTCTGTTTCTTGCGAGAAACAGGCTGCCTGTTTTTGTCCCAAACTGTGCATAAGACATCATCTCATAAATAAATAATCCCTGAGCGGAGCGTGGCGGAGTCGAAGGGCTACATTGTATAAAAAAAGACCGCAGTGCGGTCAGTTGGGGACGCTACCAAGAGCGGTTGTGCTACAGGCCTTTTGTGATCGCTCCAGCGAACTTAGCGCGCAGGAGGCCGTTCTCGCTGTTCACTAGCTCCAGCTCTTTCTGCAGCGCCGCTCTCAGCGTCATGATCTCGTCGATCCGCTTTTTGACCGCTTCGGTCGTCTTGTCGTTGTCTTCGTACTCGGCGGTTAGGTCGGAATCGCGGCGTATCATCCAGTCGTAGCGGTTGCGTCGAAAGCAATCGGCAGTTATCTCCGCCGTGCAACCGGTGCTGCGATCGACGAGCTGAAGAACTTCCATTGTCGGCGATTTGTGTGGCTCGATGCTGCTTTTGCGCACGACGCGGACGATTTTTCTGGCCGCGTCGATGAATTCGAACACGGCTCCGATGTCTCCGTTCGTACGATGCCACAGCCTCTTGCCGCCCAACAGGAATTCATCCTCTTCGCTTACGCTAAGCTGTTCGAACCCCTGGTTTGCATCGGTCATTCTTTTCCTTTCTCGAAGGCGCAGAATATCAATTTATGACGTGAGTGTCAAGCATGGACAATCGTATTGTTTACTGCCATAATGCCAGGCGCGTATGGCGATTCCGGAGAACGTAAAACTGAAGAAGGATGAACTGCCGCCGCGGCCAGGGGTGTATTTCATGAAGGATGCGGCAGGCAAGATAATGTACGTGGGTAAGGCGACATCCTTACGCACGCGTGTTTCGAGCTACTTCACGCGACCGGCGGACGCGCGCATCGCGCAGATGGTGAAGAAGATCCGGGAGATCGACTGGGAGGAGACACCGACCGCGGTCGAGGCGCTCATTCTCGAGGCGAAGAACATCAAGAAACTCCAGCCGCCGTACAACGTCCGCGACAAGGACGACAAGAGCCGGGTCTACCTGGCGTTTACGCGCGAAGATTATCCGCGTCCGGTGCTCATCCGTGAACATGAACTGGTGCGCACGTCGAAGAAACGGTTCCTGAAGACGTTCGGCCCGTTCAAGTCGACCGGTGCGGTGCAGGCGTCGCTCGATGCCTTGCGCAAGGCGTTCCCATGGTCGACCTGCAAACCGAACCGCGGTCGTCCGTGTTTTTATGTGCATCTCGGTCAGTGCGCCGGCGTCTGCACGGGGAACATCTCATCACGCGACTACAAGGTCATCATCCGCGGGTTGATGCGTTACTTCGACGGGAAGAGGGGGGAGGTGGTGCGATCGTTGAAGCGCAACATGAAAGCCGCGGCCGAGCGTAAGGATTTCGAAGTGGCGGCATCGTACCGTGACCGTCTTTGGGCGCTCGAACACATCCGCGATATGGCGATCATGAAACGTGACGACGCGGAGCTGCAGCAGTTCATCGACGTGTTCGGTCGCGTCGAAGGATACGATATATCAAACATCAGCGGGCAGGACGCGGTCGGTAGTATGGTCGTCTTTGAGGATGGCCGGCCGAAGAAGTCGGCGTATCGCAAGTTTAGGATCAAGACGGTGGTGGGTTCTAATGATACCGCCATGCTTGAAGAGATGTTGCGGAGGAGGTTTGCGCGCGTGAAGGGGCAGAAGGGGCAGAAGCGGGAGAAGGGGCAAGAGAGCGAAAGAGCGAGAAAGCGAGAAAGTTGGCGATTGCCGGATCTTATTCTTATTGATGGAGGCAGAGGGCAGTTAAATGTCGCCAAGCGCGTTCTTGAAGATAACGGACTTAACATCCCGCTGGTCGGTATCGCCAAGGGTTTCGATCGCAAGCAGGACGAGCTGGTGTATGATAAGAAGGATAACGAACTGGCTCGGCTGACCTACGCGTTCAAGCCGTTGTTACAGCATGTTCGTGACGAGGCTCATCGGTTCGCGATTAGCTATCACAGAAAGAGGCGAATGCTGCGGCGGACCAGGGGGTCCTCCCACAAGCCCAACCGCTCCTAGGAAGCTTCGCATTCGCTCTGGCACAGCTGTGCCAAGAGTGACGTGCTTTCTAGGGGTACCAGGTACATTCCTGTGTACAAGTCATACGACTTTCACACAGGAAGAACCTGGTACCAGCGCTCGGTTAATCGGATTAATATATGTTTCTCACCGTCCACTCTGCTATCGGCGTCACCGCCGTCACCGCCATCGGCATCACCAATCCCGCCGCCGCGTTCGCGCTCGGTTGGGCTTTGCATTACGTCGGCGACGCCATCCCGCACGGTGACGAGCGGATAGGGGATTGGGTGCTTGAGAGCGACAGGTCGGTCCGGCGGGCGATACCGTTCTTCGCCGGAGACTTTGCGGTGATGTCAGCCGCGTTCCTGATGTACTCCATGTCTGTCGGTTTTCATTGGCACTTTGCCGCTGTGGTTGCGGGTTCTATCCTGCCTGACGTCATGTTCGGCATGGAGATGGTGTTCAAACGCAACGTATTCGGCTTCCTGACACCCTTACACAAGAAAGCGCATCGTTTGACCGGTGTCAGACTGCCACTCTGGCTTGGCCTGTCCGGTCAGGCGATAATTGCGCTATTGCTGTGGTTCCGATAGGCTTTATGCATGGCAGCTCTTTTGCAGGAAACCGTTGAAGCTGCAGAGCAGCGGCAACCCGATGACATGGAGGAGGACGCCATGGCTATGCTCATCGAGCAGGGGGAGATATTCTCCCGACAGCCATTCGCCGACAACTTCGAAGTCGTCGGCACACACACCTATCTCGTCAAGGCGATTTCGCAGGGGGGTGGGCACCCCGAGATGGTGCTCGTGTTCGGCCGGACCCGTCCGGCGCTTCGGCAGTCCCACATCGAGATTGATGTGGAAACATCACTGCCTGTCGAGTTCGCGACCACGATCGATGCGGTCGAAACCGAACCGGTGTTCAAGTGGGAGCAGGATCAAGCTCGCCGCGAGATCGTGGCAGCCACTGGCGCATTGCCTGACTCGATCGAGTTCCTCTGCGGGAGGGACAAACCGACTGCGTGAGGCAGTGTCGGCAGCCGTATGGTTTACATCATGCGGCCTTTTCTTTTTGACAATAATAGTCAGCGGGAGTAAGTCCCTCCCCTGGTCTTTAACGAAAGGAGTTGGACATGTCCGACGAATTGACTGTCCCCGCGTTTCCGAACCGTTATCCGTATAATGAGCTTCTTCTTGACGGCAAGCTGCTGGCCAAGACGCGCATTTGGCGCTGGAAGCATCGTGGCCTGACATTGCTGTACACCTCGTCCAGGGCGGATCATGAGGTCGTACTCGCGCATGGTCTGGAGCTTACCGGATTCACCAAGGGTATCATCGTAGGCTGCGCCGACCTCGTTGACGTGCGTGAACTTACGATGGGGGAGCGGGTTGAGCTGTTCCGTGCATTCAACAACATCAAGTCGAAATCCGTAGCACGGCGGCGGATGCGTACGGACGGTAATTCCATCTGGCCTTTCCCTATCGGCTTTTTTTTCGAAGACCTATGTCGATTCGACGAGCCGATACCGTTCAAGCCGCCCCGTGGTGCAATGCGGACGTTCCGGGTACCTATTGAACTGGTCGCGGAACAATTGCAGAAGCTCGGGCACGGCATAGAGTAGCTTCGACAGGACCTAAGGTACTATTCGCTCCGTATACGCGCATCACATGCGCGTCTTTCTTTTTTGTGGATAACAAAGCCAAATAATGTTGACCTAAGGTGTTCAGTGGTGTATGATAATAAGGAAGTGGGGAAAGGTGGGGATAACCCTGAACGGTTCATTTTTTACTTCAAAGCGCGAATTCGATGTTCATCGGCGAATATCAGCATACGTTAGACGAAAAAGGGCGCCTTGCGATACCGGTCAAGTTCCGCAAGAAGCTCTCTGGCGGGGCGGTTGTGACGAGAGGACTCGACAACTGCCTTTTCGTGTTTTCAGCGAGTGAATGGAAAAAGCTGGCGGAAAAGATCGCCGCCCTGCCGATGACCCAAGCCGATTCGCGCGCCTTCGCCAGGCTGATGCTGGCCGGAGCGGTGGAAGTCGACACGGACAAGCAGGGTCGGGTGATCATCCCGGAATACCTGCGTCAGTACGCCGGGCTCAAGAAAGACGCGGTCGTCGCCGGACTGTTCAATAAGATGGAGATCTGGGACAAGGCGGCCTGGGAAAAGTACAAAGCCAAGACAGAAAAGAAAGCGGAAGACATCGCCGAGCGTATGGGGGAGCTCGGGATATAGACCGATATGGAAAACCCCGACGAAAACAAAAAGCACATACCCGTCCTTTTGAACGAAACCGTTGAAGCGCTGGCGCTCAAGCCAGGCATGGCGGTCATCGACTGTACGGTCGGTGGCGGTGGACATGCTGAAGCGATACTTGAGCGTACGGCACCGGACGGTCGCCTTCTGGGTCTGGATCTCGATGAAGCGGCGCTTGAAACGGCCCGCAGGACGCTCGAAGATTTCGGCTCGCGCGCAATGCTTGTCCGCGAGAGCTATCGGAACTTCGATCAGGTCCTCCTCTCCACCTCCTTCGGGTCGTTTCAGGCGGCACTTCTGGATCTCGGATATTCATCGATGGAAATCGACGACCCGTCCCGCGGTTTCAGTTTCAGGCAGGACGGGCCGCTCGATATGCGTTACGACCGTTCGACAGGCTCACGGCAAGCCGGGTCGCTGACTGCCGCCGCAATCGTCAACGGAAACACTGCCGAAGAGCTCACGATGCTACTGATGAAGTACGGCGAGGAGCGCGAGGCGAAACGTATCGCCTCGGCTGTTATCGCCGCCAGAAAAGGCGAGCGCATCATTTCAACGCTACGGCTGGCGGAAATCGTAGCTGGCGCGGTAAATCCAAGGAGGAGACGCGGCAGGATACATCCCGCCACCAAGACCTTTCAAGCGTTGAGGATAGCGGTCAACGATGAACTCAACACGCTGAGGGAGGCGCTACCGGCGCTGTTCGATGCGATGGACGACGGCGGGCGGCTGGCGGTTATCTCGTTCCATTCGCTCGAGGACCGCATCGTCAAGCAGTTCATCCGGAGCAAGGTGAGATCAGATGAGGCGACTGCTGTCGTTAAGAAGCCGATTACGCCGTCCGAGCAGGAAGTCTCGGAAAACCCGCGCTCACGGAGCGCAAAACTACGTATCATCCAAAAGAACGACTAGGATGCCTTACCGAAGGAAGACAAACAGGAAGACGAAAGTAGCCGTCAGGGCGAGGGTTTGGCGCAGGCTGGATTGGGTTATGGTGGCCAATATCGCGTTGGCCGCGCTGATACTCTCTCTCTTCGTGGGGTATCTGATGATGAACAACAGGGCCGCGACCAAGGGATTCGCGATCAGATTGGCCGAGAAGCACATCGCCGAACTGCGTGATCAGGGACGCAAGCTGGATCTTGAGATGGTTTCGGTGCAAGCCATGGAAAACATCGACTCGCACGTCAGCGGACTCGGTTTCGTGCCGGTGTCGCGGGTGGATTATTTGACGACCGGCCCGGCGGCGGTGGCGGTTAAATAATAGCGGGACCTGCCTGCCGGCAGGCAGGGAAGGGGCAGAAGCGGGAAAAGCGGGAGAAGAAATGGCGCCCAGGGGGCGTTTTTTTGTTGAAGCTGAGGAGTCACCCTCTTAATTATTTCAAGCCAGGCTTCAAGCCTGGCTTGAGGGATTATGGTGGGAATTGCGGAATCTCATTTTTCTTGTCATTGCGAGGCCGAAGGCCGCGGCAATCCCGTCGGGATTGCTTCCTGCCTGCCCCTGCCTGCCGGCAGGCAGGGGCAGGCAGGCGCGTTCGCTCGCAATGACAAATATTGAGAAGGGCACGAAGCGGGAGGCTTGAGGCAGGAGGTCTAAATGAGGTCTTCCTACATCCTGCCTCCCGCTTCCCGCTTCCCGCTTCCTGCTCTATAATGAGCCTATCGATATATGGCACAGAATAGAGTCGCAATGGCAACGAAATTCGTCGCGGTTGACCTCGTCGGCTCGGTCTTGTATTACCCGATCTGGTGGTACACGGGCGGAACGCTGCGCGCGGCGCGGTTTTGTGGCGGGACTGTCGCCGGGGTGGCTATCGCTCTCGGTTGGAGTGTCTGGGTCAAGAACCTGTTCGTACCGATGTTCGGCCAGCGCGATATCGCGAGCCGCCTCATTAGTTTTTTCATGCGGCTAGTGACGATCGTCTTCTATTCGGTACTATTGCTCCTGTTGATCGTCGTCATGTTTGCGGTGTTCCTGCTTTGGTTGTTGTTGCCGCCTTTCGTCATCTACGAGTTCGGTAATCAGCTGTTGGGGCTGTTGTCATCCTGATAAAGATGGAATTGACCGAGAATACAATCACGATATCCTGTGGGCGCTGCGATGGTGGCGGCCATGAGAACGGGTCGACCTGTCCAATCTGCCGCGGTATCGGCACCGGTAAGATTTACGGATCGTTGTTCCTGTATTGGGGGCGGCGGATCGATGTTTTCGCCGTCTTTCTCGAGAGTCTGAAGAACGGGGTCAACGCCGTGACCAATTTCATATTGGCGTTGTTGGGATTGCTCGGTTTCGCCATGCTGGCCCTGCACGCGAGTCGCGGCAGCGGTTCCGTGTTGTCCCTGGCTTATTGGCATGACCCGCATCCGCGCTTGCTGCTCTTTTGGTTCGGCGTGCTTTGTCTGGGGATGCTTTATTACCGTCTGGTGGCCGCTGCCACGCGGCGCAAGGCGGTCCGTTTTCGCACGTACGGCGAGGAGATCGAGGAGCTACGTCTGCCGACCGATGATTCGGTCTGGGAGGCCGTGCGGGCACTACCGAAAGACCGGCGGATTGACGTATCGGCGGCTTACTCCCGGCAGGCAATCAAGGCGGTCAACGATTCGTTCCGTCTCGCCAGGAAACTGAAGCATGGTCAGCTGATGCCGGCGCATCTGTTCGGATCGCTTATTGCGGTGATGGAAGTCGGGGTGATGCTGGTGCGTCTCGGTCTGAAGTTCGACATGTTCAATGAGCAGTTCGGTAAGATTCTGGTCGAGTTTCAGAACGACGAACACGCGACCGTGCTGTCCGGCGAGACCGAAAGCGTTCTCATCGACGCCTACATCATCGCGTACGAGAGCAAGGAAGTGAAAGTCGATCCTACCGAGCTGTTTCTGGCGACCGTTCAGGCCGATCAGACGTTGCAGGATATGCTGTTTGAGTTCGGGGTGGACGCGCGGAAAGTAGGCAACGTGGTCAAGTGGAACTTGGTCGACGAGCGTCTCCGTAATAGGCACAAGAGGTTTTCCGCGGCCGCTCGTCTGAAGCCGAAGGGCGCGATGAACCGGGCCATGACATCGATGGCGACGCCGTATCTCGACACTTTGAGTTCGGATCTGACCACGGCCGCGAAATTTAACCGTTTGGCACCGGTCGTGGCTCGCGAGAAAGAGTTCGAAGCGCTGTTCCGGGCTATCGAAGGCGGGCGGAAGAGCGTCATTCTGGCCGGGCATCAGGGCGTGGGCAAGAACGCCATCATCGAGGGGTTGGCCCAGCGCATGGTCGAGGAGGACGTGCCGAAAATTTTGCAGGACCAGCGGCTGGTGAGTCTCAATCTGCCACAGCTCGTGTCGGGCGCGACGCCGGCCGAGGCGCAGGAACGGTTGCTGACCGCGCTCTATGAGGTCGGTCGTTCGGGTAATATCGTGCTGGCGGTCAATGACGTGGGCGGGATGGTCGGTATCACTGCCGGGAGCGGCGAGAGTATCGACCTGTCGAAGGTCTTCGCGCAGGAGCTGTCGCGCGGTTATTTTTTCGCTATCTGCACGTCGACTCCGCGGGAGTACGTCAACGCGGTCGAGGGATCCGCGCTCGGTGAAGCGTTGATCAAGATCGTTGTCGGCGAGCCGGATGTGGACGAAGCGATCCATATTCTAGAGAGCAAGGTCGGCGGCATCGGTTACACGAATGGCGTCTTCTTCTCGTATGACGCGGTGGAGAAAGCAGTACAGATGAGCGACCGCTACATGCATGAGCGTTATCTGCCGGAGAAGTCCATTGAGGTCGCGCGCGAGGTGGCGCAGGCCGTACGTAAGAATCGTGGAGCCAAGTCGATGGTCGGCGGCGAGGATGTGGCGGCGATCGTCTCCGAGAAGACCAATATTCCGTTGACCGCGTTGACCGAGGAACAGTCGGAGAAACTGCTGAAGCTCGAAGAGAAGATGCATGAGCGCATCATCGGACAGGATCAGGCGGTGTCCGCGGTCGCTTCGGCGATGCGACGGGCGGGAGCGGACCTGCGTGAGAAGGAGCGACCGATCGCGAATTTTCTGTTTTTGGGGCCGACCGGTGTCGGTAAGACCGAACTCGCCAAGACGCTCGCTGAGAACTATTTCGGCAGCGAAGACTCGATGATCCGGCTCGACATGTCGGAGTATCAGGACAAGGCCGCGATATACAAGATGATCGGGGAACCGGCCGGGGACAAGGTCGGCGGCGTGCTCTCCGAGGCGGTCAGGAAACAGCCGTTCTCGCTGGTATTGCTGGACGAGCTGGAGAAGGCGCATCCGGACATCCTGACGCTGTTCTTACAGGTCATGGACGACGGGCGGCTGTCGGACAACACCGGTCGTGTCATCGATTTCACGAATGTCATATTGATTGCGACCTCGAACGCCGGCGCGCACTTCATTCAGGACGCCATCAAGCGGGACATGAGCGTCGAGGGTATCAAGGAGAGGCTGTTAGGCGAACATCTGAAGGACCATTTCCGTCCGGAATTCATCAACCGGTTCGATGACGTCATCGTGTTCACTCCGATCCAGCCGGACGAGTTGTTGCTGATTACGAAGCTGATGCTAAAGAAGGTCAGTAAGCGGCTTGAGGAGAAAGGAATCTATTTTGAGGTGACCGACGGGGCGGTGCAGGAACTCTCCGACGAGGGCTATGATCCGCTTTACGGGGCGCGGCCCCTACGGCGCGTCATTCAGGATAAGGTCGATACTGCTATCGCGGATGCCCTGCTTAAGGGTGAGATCGGGCGGAAAGACACGGTTATTTATGATGTGGGAGGGGAGATTCGGGTGGAGAGAGCTTGAAGCGGGAAGCGGGAGGTTGTCCGGCCTGGTGGCTGGTTTTTTTGTTTTATCCCCAGTTTTCACTGAATACTGACAGGTACTAGTGCCTGTCAGTATTAACGTTGAATTGGGGATAAAACATCCCTTCACGAATACTAATTTTTTATGTCAACAATTCTTGACAAATAAGCCAAATCATGCTAAATTCATATGTCATTCACTGACGAGTTGGTCGGGGATGATGATCCTTACAACTGGGCTATGCAGCCAACCGAGACCGGCGGTACCGGTCGAGCAGTAGTCGGTTAAACCGACAGGGCGTTTTTTTGCCCGGGAGAGAGAAATGAACGATGCTACCGTATCTGATGAAAAGTTTGATAAGGCTCTAGACCTCGTGACGGCCGGATACCACATTCGCACTGTCGTCGGACACAACGGTCCAGACCTGGACTGTCTGACCGGCATGTGGATGATCGACCGTAAGGCGGTCGTGCGGAAAGCCTGTTCGATCAGCGACGAGTGGAGGCGCATTTTCACGCCACCGCTCGATTTCAGCAAGCCGGCCTCGCTTTATCCCTGGCAGGATGAGATCGCCTCCGGGCGTATCACGATGCAGGATGTGCTGGAGTGGAACTTCATGACGAAGGGCTATCTCGGCATGGACAACCTCAGGTTCGCGACGCCGTTCGATCATCATGGGCTAAAAGTGATCCGGGCCGACGAAGCGGCCCTGGCTCGGTTCTGCGATTACCTCTCGACTTTCTACGGGTCGACGTACGAAGGCATGCCTGAAGAACTCAAGACGCGTCTTGAGATCCTGGACGATGAGGAGAGGGTGGAATTGGAAGACTTCGTCACCTCGATGCAGGCGATCTGTGACGTGATCTGCGATAACGACGCCTACGCCACGGATACGACGCCAGGCAGGCAGCGCACTATCGTCGACTTGGGAGAGAATGCCGAGACGACGAAGAACGTCATCAGGTCACTCCGCGAGCTCATCGTCTCGATCAACCGGCAGAGCGAGAACAGGAATCCGGAAGATGTGTGCCAGCTCGCTTTTATCGCCCTCGACGGGATTCACCATTACTTCTCGACGATCGCCGTGGAGGACGTTCACCGTACTCACAGGGTCGCGCGGGAGATGATGATGTTTCACGTCCTCATCAAGGAGAATGTGGAGGATGATGACGAGAGCGGACGCCAGATGGGCTTCATGCCCGCCGTTGAGGCCAAGTACGGACCGGATTCGATAGAATCGAAGCTGCTTCGGTCCCGCGCGGAAGCGGCATTCCTTCACAACCAGCTGGATTGGGATCAGGGAGACAGGGACTATCGAGACCCTGAGAGGACCAAGATTCTCAACATCGAGAAGCCGGCGGTCGCGATGGGGACCTGGAAGCCTCGTGTCATCCCGGACAAGGATGTGGCCAAGGTTCTGAAGGGTGTGAGCAGCTACATCGAAGAGCGGGGAGGGAAACTTCCTCACTCTCCGGGTCAGTTCATGACTGATTTGAAGCGAGCTCGGATTCTGCCGGATGTGCTCAATGACGAGGATCTCGAGTTCGTTCTCACTCGAATCGAGGAAGAGGATGATCCGGGAGGTGACTATTCACAGACCCTCATCGGAGGGCTTCGGCAGGTCATGCGGCGCAAGAAGACGGAAAGGGAGCGACGGCCGAACAATCTCACGCTATGCTTCGTCGAGTCTGAAAGCGATGCCGCATCGAAGGTCGCTCGGTTCGCGCCGGACGACGAAGGTGAGGCCATCAGGGACCAGAAGGCCGACTTCGTCCTTCATGTCCGCGACGACGGTCTTTTCATCCTTTCGGGCCGGAAAGGGCTCATGGTGCCGGTGGAGACCGTTTACGAGTTGCGGAAGCGTGATCTCATGAATCGAGGCTATGGCTGGTCCCTCAGGAACGCCACAGAGGGTCAGATCAGTCAGCTTTGTTCGACTGATGAGAACTACGTGACGCTCGACATGCCTGACGGCACGACCGAGGATGTCCAGATCATGTTCTGGCCATTCTGGAGGACGGCGTTCGGCACTGCGTGGTTGTCCAGCAGACAGGACGAGGTCTATACCTATAGGGCCAACCTGTCCAAGGATGAGATCAGGGAGATCGTGTTGCAGACCTTCCTCAGTGGACCGTCGAAGGACAGCCCCTTCACTCCTCGTCAGCGGGGTCGTGAAGACGTCCATGGACGACAGTCCGCTCGGGCTGTCGGTACCGCTACTGGTCGTCGATCGGATCGTTCAAAAGATCCGGACCTGCAGGAGCACACACTCGCGTTCTATCTCGGTGAAAACCAAGGCGGGAAACCCGAGTGGTATGCGATGGATAGGGGATACAGGTTCGTCTGGTCGAACAGGTATCCGGATCCGGTCAGAGGGCAACCGACACTGGTGCGTGAGACGAAGGCAAGGATGCGCGCCGGGGTCTTCCTGGTGGAGCCGGTCGATTCGAACGGTTCGTCTCAGCCTCGCCCTGCTTCCAAGTCGCCCCGGCGGCAGGAGAAGCCTCGGCCTCGTCCGGCGCGCCGCGTCGCGCCCGTTGGACGTAAGTCCATCGCCGACCTGCTCAGCGAATAGGAGAAGCGGCCGCAATGGTCGTCTCGAGGACTCCGGTCCTCGCGTTCTCTCCAAAGCCCAGAAACAATAACGATACTTTCACCCTGTGACCGCTTGGTCGCAGGGTGTTTGTTTTGTCCACAGCTTGGCAGAAAAACAGGCAGCCTGTTTCGGTGCGAAACAGACCGCCTGTGTTTTCTTGCCAAGCTGTGGACAAAACAGCTCTCTCACTCTCTCACACTTTCTCACTCTTCCACTTTCCTGTTATCCTTCAATCCAGATATGCTCACTAAGCTGATCATCACTTTTGGGGTGGCGTTCGTTGTCTGCGCGGCCTGCACTTATCTTGTGCGGGCCTTTTCGAGGCGCCACGACATAGTTGATGAGCCCAAGCTGCCTCGCAAGAAGCACGGCCGTCCGGTAGCCCTGATGGGAGGTATTGCGATAGCGGTATCGATCGCCGCAATCGCGCTTTTCCTGTACTCGACCGGCTGGCTGCCGGGTGAATACATCAAGTCGAAATATCTCATCGGTATCGCCGTCGCTGTCGCGATCCTGGCACTGGGCGGCGTCATAGACGATCGGTTCGACATGAAGCCGTCGCGACAGATCATCTTTCCGGTCCTGGCCACGTTCGTCATCATCGCCAGCGGCATCGGCGTGACCTATATCACTAACCCGCTCGGCGGGCTGTTTCATCTCGACGAGATAAGGGTCATCGTGCTTTGGTGGGACGGCATTCCGTACCGCCTGACGCTCCTCGCCGATATTTTCACGCTGGCCTGGCTGATGGGCATGACCTATACCACTAAATTCCTGGACGGCCTCGACGGACTCGTCTCCGGACTGGTCGTCATCGGCGGCGTCGTCATCGCGGCGGTCAGTATGATGGCCGAGGTCTCACAGCCCGACACCGCATTGCTGGCGCTCGCGGTCGCGGGCGTGTTCGCCGGTTTTCTCGTCTTCAACATCCACCCCGCATCCATCTTCCTGGGAGAGGGCGGTTCTACCGCGGCCGGCTTCCTGCTCGGGGTGCTGGCCATCATCTCCGGCGGAAAAATCGCGACTACACTGCTCATCATCGGACTGCCGCTCTTCGATGCCGTCTTCGTCATTATCCGACGCATGGCACGGAAACGCTCACCGACCTCCGGAGATCGCAGCCACCTTCACTTCCTTCTGGTCGACAGCGGCTTCAATGAACGTCAGGTGGTGATGTTGTTCTGGTTCGTATCCGTGCTGTTCGGTACGTCGACGCTCTTCCTGCGCGGTTCGTCCAAGGTCGTGGCGATCGGCGTGCTGTTCAGCCTGCTTCTTGTGGCTTTGGCCGGTTCGCTTATAATCAGGAAGAGGAAAGAGAAAGCGACATGAATCCATTCATCAGGAAAGACGACGACGATAACCGGTTGGATATCAAGGCCACCCTGACGATTTTCGTTCTCGTCGCGATCGTCGTGGCGACAGGCCTGCTGAAATATCATCAGGCCGGTTTCGGCAAGGGAACCGTGACTATCGGTGACGGTCCGGCGATTCCGGTCCTGGTCGCGGCGAGCGATGCCACCCGCGAGAAGGGGCTTTCCGGACGTAAGGAAATGGACGCAGACAGCGGCATGCTGTTCCTGTTCGCGACCGCGAGTAAGTATAAATTCTGGATGAAGGGCATGGAGATTCCGCTTGATGCGGTCTGGATGCGCGACGGCGAGATAGTGGACATCACCATCGGGATCGCGCCGCCGGTTGAAGGCGAAGAGATACCGTTCTTCTCACCGGTCACCGAGGCGGACAGCGTGCTTGAGGTGCCGGCCGGATTCGCGGCGCGGCACGGTCTCAAACTCGGCCTGCCCGTGAAGTTCGATATTGACAGGCGCGGGGCGTTGAGGTAAGGTATCTCTGCTTAGCCCCAACTTGAAGCAGAAATACGAATAATATGGGATACATCGCAGTCATTGAGACAGGCGGAAAACAGTACCTGGTCAAGCCAGGCGAAAAGCTGAAGGTCGAGAAGCTGGAAGCCAAGGAAGGGAAGAAGCTGAGCTTCGATCCGCTTCTGGTCGCTGACGAGGCCGACAAGGACGCCAAGGTCGGCACGCCGACCGTCAAGGGCGCCAAGGTCACGGCTACGGTATTGGGTGAAGGCCGCGGCAAGAAGGTTGAGGTCGTCAAATACAAACCGAAAATCCGTTACAAGAAGAAGACAGGCCACAGGCAACACTATACGGAGATATTGATCGATGAAATCAAGGTCTAGTCTAAAGGAAAGAAAAAGCCCGGCGAGAGCCGGGTTTTTGTATAGTCCTAGCGTGGTTTACGCAGGTCTTCAGGAAGATGCTGCTTGACCACCCTGCGGAACAGGATGCGGCTATGGATGGTCCTTGTCTGGACGGCATAGCATGTAGTCGGAAGTTTGAGATCGTCAGTCGCCCTGACTGCGATTCCGACGAGCTTCAGGTCATCGTTGAAGATAGGCCCGCCGCTACAGCCGTTTTCCGCAGTCATACTGATGGCCAGATGACGTACACTCATGTCGTTCCAGAAGGTGTAGACATGCCCTGACGCCATCGGTATCCTGTCCGTACCCACGCGGTAGACTCCGGCACCTGCTTTGGTGGGTCCGTAATCTATCTCCGCGTGAACGGCTCCTTGTAGACCCTCCTTGATCAGCAGTACGGCGATGTCCGCCCTCTCGTCACGGTAGACGACTTCTACATCGAACATCCTTTTGAGGAGCTTGATCCGCCACTTCTCCAGTCGGCAAGGGCGGATGTCGAATCTGTTGACGTCACCCACGACGTGATCTGCGGTCAGGATCAGACCAGTGGGGCTGATCAGCACGCCCGCGCCGATCTTCTCCATGTCACGACTTTCGATTTGAACGGTCGAGCGCACCATCTTGGCAAAAAGAGGTTGCTGCTCGTCCGGTAAGCAAGCTTTCACTTCGGCCTCCTTCCATCGGACCTCTATCGGAGGTCGTATTTCATTTTTAACCTTTTTGTGCGCTTCGGTCCAGGGTCTTCGTTGACCTTGGCAGTAACAGCTGATTCACTGAAAGAAGGTTCTTTATCTTCGGGTGGTCAGAATGTCGCGAAGGAAACGAAGAAGAAACAGGAGATTGTCGTGGAATGAGTCGATCGTCGGACCTCCGTATCGGAGTTCGGTCGAGGTGCCATGCGTTCCGGTTGATCGCATCGAATCGACGTTTACGGTCTCGTTCCGGACCCATGATGGAACGAACTTCTGCTGTCAGATCCTGATACGGCTGGGAGTGGCGAACAGGCGACTGGTGACCGAAAGGATGCTCCAGCGCGTGTCTGACATCATGGCCGAGCGGATGGTTCGAGAGGAAATCCTCTGGTCCGCGACGGAATCCCTGTGCCAGATCAGGACGCTGGTGAATAATGTCTGTCTCGGTCATGGCGTGTTGCCCGCCGAGGTGCAGGAAGCCTTGTCGGGCATGGACCTCATCGACCTTAAGGTGTTGGCCGTCGCCATAGACTCCGGAAACGGAAGGCCGATGATATTACGGCTTGAGGAACAGCAACCGAAAACGTCGTCGGAATGACGGCGTTTTTTCTATATATCCTATGCTTTTGTGGTCTCGCGTTTTTTCGCTATTTCCCGTCGGCCGCGCAACGCGTCCGACAAAGTCACTTCGTCGGCGTATCCGACTTCACTGCCGGTCGGCAGGCCGCGCGCCAGGCGCGTCACCCGGATGCCGGACGGTCGGAGCACGCGCGTCAGGTACATCATGGTCGATTCGCCTTCGATGGTGTGGTCGAACGCGAGGATGATCTCTTCGAGTGCGTCCCGCGTCACACGCGACTGCAGTTCCCGGACGTTGAGTTCATTCGGCGTGATACCGTCGGCGGGGGACAGCACTCCACCCAGCACGTGATACAGGCCGGCGAACTCTCCGGTGCGTTCCACGGCCAGTAGGTCCTGTTCCGTGGCGACCACGCAGACGAACGCGCGTTCGCGCCGCGCGTCCGAACAGATGGGGCACGGGTCCTTTTCCGTGTAGTTACCGCAGACCGAGCAGGTGCTCAACGACCCGCCGATGTCGAGTATCGAGTTCGCCAGGCGCTCCCTGTCCTCGCCGCGGCGTTTCAGTAGCGCGAAAGCATAGCGTTCGGCCGTCTTCAGGCCGACACCAGGCAGTCTGCCGAGCTCCTCGATAAGTCTCTTGATTGGTTCTGGAAAATCACGCATTTATCTCATGTCATTGTTGGGCGGGGAGGTCCTGAGCGGAGTCGAAGGGCCGAGCTCCTCGATGAGTCTCTTGATTGGTTCTGGAAAATCACGCATTTATCTCATGTCATTGTTGGGCGGGGAGGTCCTGAGCGGAGTCGAAGGGCCGAGCTCCTCGATGAGTCTCTTGATTGGTTCTGGAAAATCACGCATTTATCTCATGTCATTGTTGGGCGGGGAGGTCCTGAGCGGAGTCGAAGGGCCGAGCTCCTCGATAAGTCTCTTGATTTGTTCTGGAAAATCACGCATTTATCTCATGTCATTGTTGGGCGGGGAGGAGCGGGGGTGGGAGAAGGGGCAGGAGGGGCAGAGATCCTCGATGAGCCGCTCTATCGGTTCGGGGAAGTTATGCATTTCAATATTTGTCATTGCGAGGGAGCCCGCAGGCGACCGCGGCAATCCCGGTGGTTATTGCTGTCCGTACGGGGTTGCCGCGTCGCTTCACTCCTCGCAATGACAAAATTTTAAGTCAACCCCGGAATGTTCAGGTCGCCGCTCTTACGCATCTTGTCGACCATTTTTTTTTGCGCTTTCTTGACTGCGTCGTTGTAGACCTCTTTCATCGCCTCCTCTAGTTTCCGCTTGTCCGAAAGCATCTCCGGGTCGATTTCTACCGACTGCACGGATTGATTGCCATCCATCACGACTTTGACCTTGCCCCACGCGGCGCTCGCCTCCACGCTCTCCTCGGAAAGCATATTCTGGAGCTTCTTGGCCTTGTCGCGCATGTCTTTTACCTGCTTGAGTTTGTTGAACATATTTTCTTGAGCTTAACAGTTCAAAAGCTTAAAAGAATTTCAAATTATATATTATATATAGTTAGGTAGATGTCTTATGCACAGTTTGGGGAAAACACAGACAGTCTGTTTCCTGCGGGAAACAGGCAGCCTGTTTTTTCCCCAAACTGTGCATAAGACATCATCCTATTAGCTTTTCAGCTTTTAGGCTTCGGTCAGAACTTCGGCTCATTATCTTTCGGTGCTCCCTGCACCGGCATCGCCGCGTGCACCGGAGTCGCCTGCTGACCGTGTTCCGGTGGCGGAGTGCTCGGTGCGTGCTTTCGGTCGAGGTCGCGGAAACTGACGCGTGCTTCGTCGAAGAACATCTTGACTACTCCGCATGGGCCGTTGCGGTGCTTGGCCACGTGCACTTCCGCGGTATACCTTTCGTCGAGCGGAATCTCCTCCAGCTTATAGTTCTTGTCCGTGGCTTTGCGATACAGGAACAGCACCACATCCGCGTCCTGTTCGATGGAACCGGACTCACGTAAATGCGACAGTTTCGGGATGGCAGGTTTGGACTGTTCGGTGAGACGCGACAGCTGCGACAACGCCAGCACCGGAATGTCCAGTTCGCGCGCGATACCCTTCAGGGCACGCGTGATCTCCGCGACTTCCTGCGTCCTGTTGTCGCTCGCCCGGGTGCGGCGCGATTCCATCAGCTGCAGATAGTCGATGACCAGCAGGCCGAGCCCGTGTTCGCTCTGCAGGCGGCGCGCTTTGGTGCGGATTTCCATGACGTTGACGTTCGCCGTATCATCGATGAAGATCGGCGCTTCGGACAGTTTGCCCAGGGCGTGGCCGATACGCGAGAAATCGCTGTCATCGCCGGAGTCCTTGAGTTGTCCGGTGCGCATGCGCCACAGGTCGACACCCGCTTCCGCGCAAAGCATGCGGTCTACGAGCTGCTCCTTTGACATCTCGAGCGAAAAGAGTCCGACCGGCATTTTGCCGATGACTGCCGCGTTCCTGGCGATGTCCAGCGCGAAACTGGTCTTACCGACCGACGGACGCGCGGCGAGGATTACCAGGTCCGAGCGCTGCAGTCCGGCTAAGAGGGAATCGAGGTCCCGGTAGCCGGTCGGTACGCCGCGCATCTTTCCGTCCTGTTTGTGCAGGTCATCGATGCGCTCGAACGCATTGTCGAGCGCCTCCTTGATCGGCGTGAACGAGGTTTTCAGGTTTCTCTTCGAGACGTTGGACAGTCTCTGTTCGGCATCGTCCAGGAGGCCGTCCACATCCTCGGTCTCCTCGTGCGCCAGGGAGATGATCTCTCCCGCGGCGGCCAGCATCCTGCGCCGGGTGGACTTCTTCTGGATGATGTCGGCGTAGTGTACAACGTGCGCCGCGGTCGCGACCATGGCCGACAGTTCGGTCAGATACGTGCGGCCGCCGGCCCCTTCCAGAAGTTTCAATTCGTCCATCCTGTTCGGTAAGGTCGTCATGTCGATCGGCTCGCGCTTGCCGTGCAGTTCGAGCATCGTGCAGAAGATGTCCGTGTGCGCCTGCCGGTAGAAATCTTCCGGACGCACCAGATCGGCGACATTAAGCAAGGCTTCCTTGTCTATAAGCAAGGCGCCGAGTAACGATTGTTCCGCGTCGATATTCTGCGGTGGAATTCTCTCTTCAGGCATATTCTTTGCATACGTACTTTACGACACGCGTCGGCAAGGGGCAAATCGGCGAATACACAGTTTGTTCACAAAAATATCCCCCAAAGCGGGGGATAGATCACTCTCTAAGGTAGAGTTCCGTGATGATGCCGTGGAACCAGCTCCTGAACATGATGTCCTTGTGGCTGAACGGATGGCGGATGTTTTTCGCGCCCTCGAGTTCGTGTGTCGGGATGGGACAGGTGCCGTCGTACAGGCCGCCGAACGAGAAGTACTCCGGGCCTTGCGGCAACGGGGTCGCCTTGAGTCGTTTCAGCAGTGGACTGCCCCTGGTCATTTGGCCCGGGGCCTCGCAGCCGACAAGCATTCCGATGTGTTTGAAGAACGCCGCCACAGGTGATCCGTCGTACGGCGCGCCTGCTGCCACGAACCTTCGCACGTGATCCGCGATACCATTGAACATGATCGCGTGCAGTCCGGCTACGGCACCCATGCTGGTGCTTATCAGGTCGACTCTGCGGCCGGAGCGGCGACGCGCCATTCGGACTTCGCAGGCGATTGTAGCCGAGTAGGTCACCACGTTCCGCTTGTTCTTCAGGTCGAACCGAATGACTCGAGCCTCAAAGCCATACTTCTCGATCGCCTTGATGATGTGTCGCCTTGGTAGCGGAAACGGGAAGAACCCGTTCGCCACGACCACAACGCGCTTCCTGGTTTTCGTTGCTGTGTTCGTTTTTTCTTTCAAGGTTCTTCTCCGTCTGTTCACGTTAGTGCATCGAGGCTGTCGCGGCAAGCCTGCAGTATAAAAAGACCCGACACATAGTCGGGTTACGCTCATTCGAGCAGGATGTTCGCGATCTGCTGGTGCAGCAGGGGTGACAGTATGAGGTGAAAGTGCTGGAACAGCAGAAAACGGTTGTCAGTTCCATCGAGCTGCGAAACATAGGGAGGGCAGACGAAATCCAGATGTCCGCTCACAGACACGTAGCGCGGTCCGGGTGGCAGGGGATCCTCGTGAAGTTTCTGGATGAATTCGCTCCTGAACGCCAGTTGCCGCCCCGTCTTGTGAAACAGCAGTGTCCATTCACCCAGGAACGTGGCTGGTGTCCCTTTGAACGGAGAGCCCATGGCCACCAACGTATCGACAACAGGTGCAGCAGCATAGAACTTGATGCCGAAGAGTGCGGCTACACCACCCATGCTGATGCCGACGATGTGGGCCTTGTGACCTGTCGATTCGTGCAGTTCGCGGGCGGTCCTGGCGATATGCTTGGCGTATCGCTTGATGTCCATCATGTCCTCGAGTCGATACTCGATGATCCTGACCTGGAAACCGGCCGCCCTGTAGACGAGGGCGAGGTGTTCCACGGACATCGGGATGGGGGAAAAGCCGTTGGTTATGATGACTGGCTTCTTTGGGGCCAGTTCCTTTTCGGGAGTTGTGGAAGTCAAAACTCTCCTCCGAGATAAAAGGGCGTACGGCGCGGAAAAGCCGAACCGTTTCATGGTATAATGTATATATGATTTCCCTAGACCGCAAGAGGTTCGTGCTCGCGACAGCGGCTTTGGTCGGGACCGTCGTCGGTGTCGGCATTTTCGGCGTGCCGTACGCCATGAGCCAGGTCGGCGTCGGGCTGGCGCTCGTCTTCATCGTCGTACTGGGCGCGATCCAGATACTCCAGAGCCTGTTCTATGCCGAGGCGGCGATGGCCTGCGAAGAGAAGATCAGGCTTGTGGGGTTGGCGCGCAAATATATCGGTCCGCGCGCCAAACATATCGCGGCCGCCGCGACCATACTCGGATTCTGGGGTGGACTGATCGCATATATCCTGGTGGGCGGGACGTTTCTGCATGTCTTGCTTTCACCGCATATCGGCGGGGAGATTTTTCATTATCAGATCGCGTGGGGCATACTCGGCGCCGCGGTCATCTATTTCGGGCTGGGTTTCGTCGAGAAGATCGATTTTGTGTCGACCGTGCTTTTGGGGATCGCTCTTCTGGTCATCGTCGGCATGTCGGCACCGTTCGTGCGTCTGGATAACTTCATGCCGTTCGTGAACGGCGACCTGTTCCTGCCGTACGGCGTCATCCTGTTCTCGCTCTCGGGCATCAGCGCCATCCCGGAGATGGAGGACGTCATGAAGGGGAAGCACAAGGGCTTCAGGAAATCGATCATCATCGGCATGCTGATCGCTATCGTGTTGACGACGCTCTTCGGGTTGATGGTGTACGGAGTGACCGGTGAGGCGACCACGACCGACGCAGTCAGCGGACTGAAGATGGTATTGGGCGGAGGGGTCTCCGCGTTCGCCGCGGTATTCGGCTTCCTGGCGGTAGCGACGTCATACTTCGTCATCGGACTGAATCTGCGTTCCACGTTCGAGTATGACTATAAGATGCATATCGTGCCGGCCTGGTTGCTGGCCGTGGGGGTGCCGCTCGCGGTCGTCATGCTCGGGGCCAAGAATTTCATCACAATCGTCGGATTCTCGGGAGCGGTGTTCGGCGGTATCACGGCGGTCATCGTGGCATTGCTGTATATCGCCGTAACCAAGAAAGGATCGCTTAAGGAGAAGAAGCTTGGTGTTCCTCTGCTCTGGGCCAATGTCACAATCGTGGTCCTGTCATTGGGAGCTCTCTACGAGATGTTTTCTACGTTGAAAGAGATGTTTTAGCGGGAGGCGGGAAGCATTAATATTGAAGGTCGCGTGCAGCGTGATTTTTTTACGTCCCCCTCTGTTCAGGTGTCTACCGATGCATTCATTTTGTGAGTCAAGGCTGGTAGGCTATAAGCGTTAGTTGTAGATAATTCGATTATATGGCCGATGAACATGAATTCGGAAATCGTATAACGGCAAATATTGAAGGCGCCGATGACGCCCAATCCCTAATTGAAAAAGCACTCACTTATGTTAAGGATAAGCACGGTTTTGTTCCGGTAGATGAATCGACTCTTTTTCAGGGCGTCTACTACGATTCAAGGAAAGTCGGAAGTTTCATTACACGAGTCAAGAATATGGAAGGTGAGACAGCCGTTCTCAAGCTGCAATTACGTCCACTACCGTTCGACGAGGGTTTTATCATCCGTAATGTGGAGAAGAGTTTGCGGACAGACAGGATTCGTCCAGTACGAATATTGCACGACAGGGTATGGGAAGAGGATTGGGGTTTCGGTTATCTGTTATTTGAAGATATTTCGCGCGTTCCTGCCCTCTGGGCAACTGTCCCAACCACAAAAGACGATAGAGAACTGCATGCTCAATTTCTGGAAGCGTTTATTGAGTCTGCATTACCCATCCAAAACGCCTGGATACCAAAACCCTCAGTTTCAATAAAGGAAAAGATATTCGAGGGATTCGATCATTTTTATGAGATCGCGAAAAAAAGCTCGCACAAACATATAGACGAAGACGAACTGCGACCGTTTATCGATACCTACCTCTCGACGATGCGCCAAGATGACAGTGATATTGAAATGCGATTCACTCATGGGCATTTATCCGGCCTCGATGTGAAGCATGACGTGCGAAACGGACAATTTATCGTCATGGCCAACTTATATTGGTCATGGAGACCGAAGTATTACGAAATGGTTTTTCCGATCTGGGTTGATGTCATGCATATTCGTGACGCGTTTCTTTCATTTGAGGATTTCCTGAATCGTGTGGATGCATGGACAGACATATGGCCGAAGAGAGTCACTGCAGAAAAGGTATTTTGGCTCATGCTTCTTGAAAGAGCGATGATGACCATCATGCTCGATTTGGGCGCAAGTGAATGGAAAGAGGGAGAAGTCGACGAGAAACAAGCTCTGCTGGACAGATGGAAAGATTTTTTTCATTGGCTTGTGAAGGAGAAGTTGAACTAACCTCTGTTCTCACATCCTTCACCATTCGGCGGTGGGGAAGAAAAAAATTTTCCTAAAGACCGCGCCTAAGCGCGGTCTTTTGATAGTCTTACAACGTTCTTCAGTAACATGGCGACGGTCACGGGTCCGACGCCGCCGGGTACTGGTGTCAGCCACGAAGCTTTCCCCCTCACCGACTCAGTATCGACGTCACCGATGGTCTTCTTGCCGACTTTCGTGGTGCCGACGTCTATCAGAATCGCTCCTTCCTTGATGTCGTCTTCGGTCACGAGGCCTGGTCGGCCGAGTGCGGTGATGATGATGTCCGCGTCGTGGAACTGCGAGGTGATGTCGGGCGCGTCGCCGTGCACGAATTTCGGCAGTGCCTGGAGTTGGCGTAGACGCATCTCTAATGGCAAGACAAAGGTCGGGCTGTTGGCCGCAATGACCACGCGCTTCATGTTCAGGTCCACGCCGGTCTCGTGGATAAGGTCGATGACACCCTCGGTCAGTCCCGGGAAACCATCGCCGTCGGTATCGTCCAATCTCTTGATGTTGTCCGGATGAAAACCGTCGACGTCTTTCGCCGGATCCATGGCGCGGATGACGCGGTCGGTGTCCATATTTTTCGGAAGAGGAAGTTGCACCAGGATCGCGTGGATGTCGTCGCGCTTGTTCAGGTTCCGGATATTATCGAGGATGTTTTCTTCGGTCGCGTCGGCAGCGAAGGGCGACAGCTCGAATCGGATACCGACGCGTTCGCACGCTTTCTGTTTCAGCTTCACGTACAGGTGCGAAGCCGGGTCGTCACCGACCAGGATAACGCCGAGACCGGGCTCGAAACCGAGCGCGGCGATCTCGCGCCGCGTTTCTTTCTCGATCCTCCCGGCGACCTTGCGGCCGTCGATGATGTTAGTCTCCGGCATCTAAACGAGTTCAGGATAGATGGGGTGTTCTGCCGCGAGTTCACGCACGCGTTTTTCGATGGTGTCGCGATTCTCCTCCGATTCGTCTTTCAGCACTCCGGCAATGAGCGTGGCGACCGTATTCATGTTTTCTTCCTTCATGCCGCGCGTCGTCAGGGCCGGCGTGCCGAGCCGCAAACCTGAAGGATCAGCCGGCTTTCTCTCGTCGAACGGAATCATGTTCTTGTTGGTGTGGATGCCCACCGTGTCGAGGATTGTCTCGGCATCCCTGCCGAATACCCCGAACGGCGTCAGGTCGACGAGCACCAGATGGTTGTCGGTCCCGCCGCTCACGATGCGCAGTCCTTCTTCGGTCAACGCCGCGGAAAGCGCCTGGGCGTTCGCGACGACCTGCTTCTGATATTCCTTGAAGTCCGACCGCATCGCTTCGTTGAACGACACCGCCTTGGCCGCGATGACGTGTTCGAGCGGTCCGCCCTGCGTACCCGGGAACACCGCCGAATCGACGCGTCGCGCCAGGTTCTTCTTGCTGTCCGGACGCAGCCGGTCCTCCGTGCGGCAAAGGATCATCCCGCCTCTGGGTCCGCGCAATGTCTTGTGCGTCGTGGTCGTGATCACGTCGGCATGCGGAACCGGATCGGGATGCATCCCCGCGGCGACCAGTCCGGCGATGTGCGCCATGTCCACCATGAGATACGCGCCTGCTTCGCGAGCGATCTTTCCGAACGTCTCGAAATCGATCTCCCGCGGATAGGCGGTGTAACCGGCGACGATCACTCTCGGTTTTTCCCGGAGTGCGATCTCTCGTACCTCATCCATGTCCAGCGCCTCGGTCTCGCGGTTCACGCCGTAGGGGATGATGCGATACAGTTTCCCGCTGAAGTTGACCTTACTGCCGTGCGTCAGATGTCCGCCGTGCGCGAGGTCGAGCGCCATGATTCCGTCGCCGGGGTTAGCGAGCGCGAAATACGCCGCCATGTTGGCCTGCGATCCGCAGTGCGGCTGGACGTTGGCGTGCTCCGCACCATACAGCTTCTTGGCGCGCTCGATGGCGAGCGTCTCCACGACGTCGATGAACTCGTTGCCGCCGTAGTAACGCTTGCCCGGATAGCCCTCCGAGTACTTATTGGTGAGCACCGAGCCCAAAGCCTCGAGCACTGGGACGGAGACGATGTTCTCCGAGGCGATCATCTCCAGGCCGCTGCGCTGGCGCGCGAGTTCGGCTTCGATGGACGACGCCACCTCGGGATCGGATTGTTTGAGATGTTTCATCATAGATAAGGCGATTTTAGCACGGATACATAGATGAAAAAAGCCCGCGATACACATGCGGACTTCAGGAGAAGAACCCGACAATCACCAGATACTGGTTATTGTTGTTGTCCGACCCCTGTCTATAGCTTGCCCCAACCGTGTTCTTCACATCGAACCCCACGGCGGTAAGCGATATCGGGATCATGACTTTGGGGTAGGCCGGAGTCGAGACCACGCACTCGAAGACGATGCGCTCGTTCTCGTTGGGCTCGACCGGCACGGACGACAGTATCAGCGGCATCGATCCGGGTCTCATTCTGTCCTGCAGGACGGTGACCCTGACCGGCTGTCCCGTATCGTTCTTGACGTATAGGAACGCCATAGGTCACTTCCTTTCTAGTTGAGGATGCTTTTGATGTACAGGAACCTGACTCCTTTCTTGTTTGTGACCAGCTTGGTCGTCACCCTGGCCCTGTTTACGACATCGACCTTGACCATTTTGTGGATGCCAGGGAGGCGTGCTTTTTGATGCACGTTCTTCCGGAGCGTGATATCGATCATCGCGTATGGGGCCTTGTTGGTCGTGACTGCCAGTAAGAGCTTAATGGCGGGTTCGCCTTTAACCCGCCATGCTATGACCCTCAGCGGGAGGGTCGTTTCGTTTATGACGTAATACGCCACACCGGCCCTCCTTTGGGACTCGTTTTCACGCTAGCAGTCGAGGGGTGTTGGGGCAAACGGGGCAGGACGGAATTATCTTAATCCGTTTTTCCACGTTTGCCCCATCTTGCCCCGTCACCATTCTCCGTTACTCCCGTAGCGTTTTAACCATATACGTATCCCGCAACCGATAACCGAGTTTACGGTAGTAGGCACGCACACCGATACCGCTGATGACCGCCATCTTGCGGAAGCCGGCTTTGTGGGTGATGCGTTCGGCTTCAGCCATCAATCGTTTGCCGTAACCTTTGTGCTGAGCGGCGTCGGGATTCTTTTTGTCGATCGGCACGAGATGACCGTAAGTGTGGAGTTCGCGGAGAAAGGCCGTGGATGGGGAGGGGTGGTTCACGTTAAGTTCGTCTTGTCCCGTTTTGCCCCGTTTTCCCGCGTTTTGCCCCGTAACCGGGGATGGGGGAGTGAGTGAAGCCGTCGTTGATTGTTCGAGGCATGAAACAGTTGCCGGCAATCTTAATCGACAGAAGGCAAAAACAGCCTGCCTACCCGGGTCTTCAATACTCAAGAAGTGCTCTTCGCCACCCGAAGCTTCATAAGTGTCGTCAAATGTCAGAGTGGGGGAGTGAGCGAGGTTAGGATTTTCTTGAAGTTTGCGGCCGATCTCCCGGCAACGCAGGCAGTCACAGGACAGACCACGTTCTTTCATCTCTCGTTGTATCACCTGCCGCAGGCTTGTCACCGGATTTCCGGCGCAGATGGAATCCGACGGAATGTCACGGATGATACGGCTGATACGGCAGTAGCGCGGTACGGCCTGTTTGGCGGCGATGATGACCTCTTTGAGTCGTGAATTGGGATATGGCTTGTAGCGTCCGTCCTTCCACCAGCGGTGTAGCGGTGATTTTTTCAGCACCGTGCACGGGTAGATCTTGAGCATGTCCGGACGATAATCAGGGTCTTCGAAGATGCGCTTCAGTTGTCGTTCGTCGGATTTCGGCGACGCGCCGGGTAGCTGCGGCATCATGTGGTAGTCGCATTTGTAACCGGCGTCCTTCAGGAGTCGCGTCGCTTTCACCACGGCGGCGCTGTCGTGCCCCCTACGGCACGTCTTGAGGATGGCGTCATCGACCGACTGCACGCCCATCTCGATGCGTGTGCAGCCGAGTTCCCGTAATTGGACTATCTCTTGCGGTGTGATGCGGTCGGGACGTGTCTCGAGCGTCAGTCCGATGACGCGATATCGCGCGCTTTCATTCTTCTTATGCGCGCCTGCCAGATCGTCTGATGTCGATTTCCGTCCACCGAACGAATTGCAGGCATCGAAACAGTCTTTGATGAATTCCTGTTGATACTTCCGAGGGTAAGCCGACCAAGTACCGCCTTTCACGATCAGTTCTATCTTGTCGGCCGGGTGGCCGTTTGCGGTCAAGGCCCGCAAGCGTTGTGTCACCTGCCCGAACGGATCGAACTTGTGCGCGGCAGCGCGCATCGCGGCCGGTTCGTTCGGTAAGTAGCTCTTCGGCATCGAGCGGTCGTCCGGGCAATAGACGCACTTGCCCGGACAGGGATACGGCTTGGTCAGCACTGTCACCACCGCGACGCCGGATAGCGATCGCACCCTCGATTTGGTCAGGAACGTTTCGATCGCCGTGTCGGCCAGCTTCGGATTCTCGCGGATGACGGCGCGGTATGCGGCCAGGAGTTTCCGTACGGGCGGCATCTGTACGCAATGACTCCTCGCGACATCCTGCACCACACGAAAAAAAACGTCTCTCTCGGTGACGTGGCGCGCTATGGCCTCTCTGACCATGACTTCGGCGATTTCGGTTTTCGTCTTGATGCTTGACATAAGCCTTCTGAAAGGGCAGAATAACATATTGCCTCTCGGCAAGCAATGGTCGTCCTCGACCCTTGCCATATCCGCTGAATGTGCATAATGTCAATCTATCGTTCATTTCACGTTTTGGGGGAAAACACGGAGGAGGAGAGGAGAATGTCAGATCGATTTGAGGATCAGCAAGATTATGAGCTGAAGCTCAAGCTGACCAATGCGATCCGGGCAGGAGTTCGCACGATTCGAGACAAGTGGGACCAGGAAAAGTTCGACGAGGTTTACGAGGATGCTTTCGGTGCGGTTCAGGCATTCTGCGCGCTAATCATGGAACGCCGGAACCTCGGATACAGGTATGGGTCACGCATACTGTGCAGTTGCCTGACGCGTGAGTATGTTCCGTTGGATAAGCGGCCTGATGGCTGGGAGTCCGAGGAGCGGCACGCGTATCCGACAGATGAGGGTGTGCCCGATCCGAGGATGCTCTACGGCGTACCGCGAGAGGTCCGCTCGGTCATCCTGACAGCCTGTGCGTTGTGGTCCGTACGTGATCATATTGAGAGTGTGCGCGGCAAGGATGTGGCACATTTCGCTCGCGCCCTGAACCGGACCGCGTCCGGCTGTGCCGGAATGTTTGTCGAATGGTTCGAGGACATGGGCAACGGGATCGAAGGCGTCATGCCTAAGATTTCGACCCGCGTGTTGCGAGGCATCCTGTTCGCGACCAAGCTTTCCGAAGGTGTCATGGACAGCTTCTGGAAGAAGGCGGCCGAGTCCGAGAGGTTCCCGGAGAGGATCTTCACCGACCCCGGGAACTACAAGCACCGTGCCTGTCTGCTGACGACGACGCAGTTCGGTCAGTTGGCCGAGTTCTGCATGCATGCGCCAGAGGTAGCTGTCGTAAGGTTCATTGGGGCCTATCGGCGGGCCGTGCTCGACATGACCACCATCACCTATGCCAGGGCCAGAGTCAGTCGGGGCGTGGGACACGTCGTGTTTGAGAAGTCATTCATCGACTTGACACCCGGGCTCCGCGGTAGCGGAGTCACTCCCGGCGATCGGTTGATGGAACTTTTCCCGGATTGCGGCGCGATTCCAAAGTATGTCTGTGATGGTGACGTGAAGCGCATCGACCTGGCTGTCACCGACGAGAAGCGGCGTTGGCTGTTGAAGACAGCCGTGCTCGGACCGATCTACGGTGATCGTCGCGCGCTGGTCAAGAACATCTTCTTCCCGCCCGAAACGGTGAAGAAGGACTAGTGTCCGTATCGGTCTCATCAATGAGGGATTACAAATCCCTTATTTTTTATCTTTCAGGGTTTCGAATAATGATGTATATTATGCGCGTATGGGAATAGTCGAGAAAACGAAAAAAGCTCACATCATCGGTATCGGCGGTATCGGTATATCGGCTGTGGCCAAGTTGTTATTGAAGAGTGGTATCGAAGTCAGCGGTTCGGATATCGCGACCGGAGACATGATCGAGAATCTCGTGAACATGGGCGCCGAGGTGCGTATCGGACATGATGTGGCGAACGTACCGGAGGGTATCGATCTGGTCGTGCGCACGGACGCGGTACCGGACGATAATCCGGAGTTGGTCGAGATCAGGAAGCGCGGTGTCCGTAATCTGACCTATTTCGAGTTCCTCGGTGAATACTCCAAGGACAAGCGGACGATCGCGGTCAGCGGCACGAACGGCAAGAGCACCACGACCGCCATGCTCGGGATGATGCTTATTGAAGCCGGCATGGATCCGACCGTCATTGTCGGTTCGAAGGTGCCGTCGTTTCCGGACGGTAACCTAAGATTGGGACAGAGCGATCTCCTGGTCGTTGAAGCCTGCGAGCACCACGCCAACATGCTCAAGTTCCATCCGTTCATGGCGGTCATCACGAACATCGAGGAAGAGCATCTCGATTTCTATCGTGATCGTAAGCACATAGTGGAGACGTTCCAGGAATTTCTTGGGCAGGTGGGCAAGGGTGGATCGGTCGTGCTGAACGCCGACGACTCGGCCTGTGCCGACGAACTGCGGACCGACGGGAAGAAGGTGACATACGGATCGGAGAACGATGCTGACTACAAGGTGACCGCGATCATCTGCGAGAACGGGCGGCAGGAGTTCGAGATGGATTGTCGCGGCGAGCGGTCATGTCGGTTCACTCTGCGCGTACCCGGACGGTTCAATGTCCACAACGCGGCCGCGGCGATAACGGCGGCGGCGGAATTAGGTGCTTCGGAGGACGCGATCCATAAAGCGCTCGATGCGTACACCGGCATCTGGCGGCGGTTCGAGGTCATTGGTGAACATGACGGTGCGCTCATCATCAGCGATTACGGACATCACCCGACCGCAGTCGCGAGTACCCTGCAGGCGGCGCGCGAGTTCTATCCGGACCGACAGATCATCCTGGTGTTCCAGCCGCATCACCACAGCCGCACGAAAAAGCTGTTCAACAGGTTCGTACTCGCCATGGACGGGGCGGATACCGTCATCATCCCGGAGATATTCGATGTCGCCGGTCGCGAGAAGGCTGAAGACGGAGCTGTCAGTTCCGGGGATCTACGCGACGCCGTGGCGGCACGCGACAAGGAGCGCGGGGTCGAAAGGCATGTCTCCGACACCGGAAGTGTAGACGCGGCATACGAAGAAACGGTAAACTTAATGCGTCCCGGAGATATCGTGCTTGTCATGGGTGCCGGCGACGTCTATAAGATCGCCTACAGGCTCGTAGGTCGGGAGGAATAATCATGGCCATATGATCGAAGAACTGCGCAGTAAAATCTCACCGGAGGTGCGCGAGAACGAACCGTTGGCGCAGCACACGACGTATCGCATCGGTGGTCCGGCCAAGTATTTTTTTGTCGCCAAATCAGGTGACGAGGCCGCGTCCGCGGTACGGGCGGCGGGCGAATCCGGCGTAGAGTATTACATCCTCGGCGGCGGTTCGAACGTCCTGATTTCCGATGAGGGATATCCGGGACTGATCATCAAGATGGCGAATCGAGGAATAACGATCGAAGGAACGAAAGTGAAAGTGGAAGCGGGCACGCCGTCGGCGTTCGTCGCGCTACAGACCGCAGAGGCCGGACTCAAGGGATTCGAATGGGCGATCGCGTTACCTGGGACATTGGGCGGCGCGGTCCGCGGCAACGCCAGCATGTGGGACGGCGGGACCGCCGAAGTGGTCGAGACCGTGCGCGCGGTCAAGAACGGGGAGACGAAAGATTTCACGCGCGAGGAATGCGCGTTCGGCTATCGCGAGAGCGTCTTCAAGAAGGAGGGTGGATGGGTCATCCTGTCGGTGGTGCTGTCTTTGGAGCAGGCCGAGGACGCGGATGCGTTACGTGATAGCCTGAAAGAGATGCTACGGAAGAAGAAGGACAATCAGCCTATCGAATATCCGACCGCGGGCAGCATCTTCAGGAACTGGAAGCCGGGCGCGTCGGAAGATCTTGAGGAGTTGCGTAAGGATCTCGATCTCAATAAGGAGGAGGAGATTCCGATTTCGTTGAACGGGACCATACCGGCCGGCTGGATCATCGACCGAGCGCAGTTGAAGGGGTTGAAGGTCGGCAAGGTCAGCATCAGCGAGAAGCACGCCAACTTCTTCATCAACGACGGGGACGCGATAGCGAACGACGTCATCGCGCTCATCGGCTCGGTGAAGTCGAAGGTCCGCGACATGACACACAGCGTCGTGCAGTTGACGGAAGAGATCGAGTACGTGGGGTTTTGAAGTTGGGGAGTATAGGAATTTAGGAAAATACTTCTGTGCTTCTAGACCCCCCCTTCCTTTATATATAGTCAGGTAGATGTCTTATGCACAGTTTGGGGCAAAAACAGGCAGCCTGTTTCTCGCAAGAAACAGGCT
>JAYEJB010000070.1:0-7685 GCA_034716415.1 Patescibacteria group bacterium | reverse complement strand
ACAGGTTCCGGGTCCTCTTCCTCTTCGTCGTCTTCCGCGGTGGGATCCGATGTGTCGGCGGTGCAGGTCAGTTCAGTGTCACCCGGGAATGAGCCTTGGCAAGTTCCAGTTACCGATTCTTCACCGCAGACGTCGCCCTCTTCTGCTCCGTCCGGACAATCGGAGTCAACTGCCACAGGCCATGATGTGGCCGATGCCTCACTCGGCATAATGACCAGACAGGTCACCATGACGAACGCCACTAACATTAAATAAATCGCGAACCTGGGGAGGGATTCTTTTGCGTCAATCTTCATATAGATTCGGTTATTCTGATTCTTCGCTTTCATCCTTCTTCTTCGCCCCCGCTTTCGGTCTCACTCTCTTCTCCCTCGGCTTCCTCTGCGGGTGCCGGAGTTTCCAGGTATTCATCTCCGACTCCGAGCCGCGCCAGTCCGTAACGAATCAGGTATCCGGCGAGCAGGATGATGAAGATGCCGATAACCGCGGAGACCAGGATGTCTTTTCCTTTCTTCACCTTGTCCTGACTGCCGCCGGAGGAGAGTATCAGGAATCCCCCGTAGACGAACATCAGCAGGGCCAGCCCCCCCGTCACTCCGAGAATAAGCTGGGCGATATTACCTAACGTCTCGAGCATGCAGGGGAGTTGGGCCAACTCACTGCCCCGGGCGCATTCCGGCACGATACTCACCGCGAACGCGGTCGCCGGCAACAGCAGGAAGGCGGACGAGGCGGCGGCGGCCAGGGCCGCTTTTTTGCGTGGGGAATATCTCATATATCTATTCTATCGTCTGATTCACTTTTGTGGCGCCGAGCTCGACGATCTTGACCGGGTCAGGGTCCTCACCGACCAGCATCTGACCGATCATGTCCTTGAACGTGTCTTCAGTCGCGGTCGCGTCAGTACCCCGGTACCAGGTGAGTGCCGTCGGCAGTTGCGACGCGAATACGGACAGGTCGATATCCTCGAGCTGGCTGTTGATGAGCGAGCGCAGCGCGGTCGGCTTACCGGTCTTGTCGAGATACTTCTGCGCCTGTTCGGCCGCGGTCATGAACTGCAGGAATTCCCAGAGTTCGTCCGGGTGTTCGGTCTTGTCCGAGACGACCTCGACCCAGTAGTTGGCGTAGTGTTTCGGCTGGTTGCCCTGGATTTGCGGCAGGGGAGCGATACCGAAGTTGAGTTCGCTGTTGCTGTTCCTGATATAAGACAGATGGTAGGAGTAGCCGAAGAAATAGGCGGTCTGGCCTTTGATGAACGCCTCAAGCGAGTCCGGCATCTTGTCGTTCCAGGTATAGACCTCCTTTTCCGGGTTGGCGAAGTCGGTGTAGAAGATTAGCGCCTCGGCGCCCGGCGGGGTCGGGCGGCCCGTGAGTTCCGTCGGGATGCGGTCGAAGGTGGCGATGCCGTTTCCGTCCGCCATCTGCGCGCCGTTCTGCATCATCAGCACGGACAGGATGTCGCTGGCGCGGTCGACGTTCTCGGCCGTTCCGAGCGATGTTGCCGGCTGGATGACGTTGCCTGCCTCATCGAGCCGCGTGATCTTTTTGACGTGTTCCTGGAACTCCAGCCAGTGCGAAGCCGGTTTGGCGATACCGTTGCTGTTCAGGATGTCGCGGTTGTATAAGAGCACCATCGTGTCGACTGAAAGCGGCAGTCCGTAAATCCGCGGTATGAGCGGCGCACGCGGATCGGCCTGTTCGGTCGGGATGACGACATCGTACGACACCGCGTCGATGAAGTCGTTCGCGAGCCCGCGGACCGTGATACCGGGCATGCTCCTGATCGTCGTGACCTTCTCTTTTTTGAGGCTGCCTTTCAGTTCGGTGAAGGGGATGGAGAGCGTGGCCGGCGCGGCCAGCAGTCGCGGTTGCCATTCGTTCATCCAGGTGTTGTGGATGCTGAAGATGTCCGGGCCGCGGTCCTCGGCGATGGCGTTCAGCACCTCGCGTTCGTACTCGTCGAAACGGAACTGGCGGTATTCGATGCTGATGTGCGGATGAAGCGCGCGGTAGGATTCCATGATGCCCCGGAACGCGTCGCGGTCGTCGAAGACGCGCCAGTACTGGATGGTGAACGGTTTGGTGAGTTCCGCGAGCTCGTCATCACCGCCGCAGCTGATTCCGGTGAAGACAAGTAACGCCGCCAGGGACGTCAAAACTATCTTTGACCCGGTCAGGTTTCGGACAATTCTCGCGACAAAAGCCATAATTTGAAGCTATTTTAGAGGGATTTGGCGCGCTCTTTGATGAACTCGGTGAATTTTCCGTCGCCGTTCACCTCGTCATGCTTGAGGCCGTAATCGATGGCGGCGACCAGGAATTGCATCTTGTTGCCGCAGTCGTAGCGCGTGCCCTCGAAATCGTAGGCGTATACCGAGCGCTTTCCCAGAAGGGAAATGAACGCGTCGGCCAGGCGGATCTCGCCGCCTTCGGAAGCCTCCGCGGTCAGCAATGCCTCGATGACTTCGGGCGTGATGACGTACTTGCCGATGACCGCCAGGTCGGACGGTGCGTCTTCGGGTTTCGGTTTTTCGACGAAGCCTTTCACTTCGTAGGTGCGCGGCGCGGTCTCTACTGCATCTACCACGCCGTAACCGGAGATATCTTTCTTCGGTATGTGCTGGACGGCGATGATCGGGTCCTGGTATTTGTCATAGACCTCTATCAGCTGTTGGATGCACGGCTTCTCGTGGTCGACGATGTCGTCTCCGAAGAGGACTGCTACCGGCTCGTCACCGATCAGGTCCTTCGCTTGTAGTATTGCGTGTCCGTCGCCTTTCGGTTCATGTTGACGGGTGTAGACGAACGACGCGAGCTTGGTGACTTCTCGGACCTTGTCCAGAAGCTCTGTCTTCCCCTTCGCCTCAAGGCGCGTCTCCAACTCGTAGTTGGTGTCGAAATGGTCCTCGATGGCCCGTTTCGTCTGGCTGGTAATAAAAATGACCTGCTCGATGCCGGCGGCCACGGCTTCCTCCACGATGTATTGGATGACCGGCTTATCGACAAGCGTAAGCATCTCCTTCGGCTGCGCCTTAGTGGCGGGAAGGAAGCGCGTACCCATGCCGGCTACCGGGATGATGGCTTTGCGGATTTTCATACGCATATAAGTATAGAAGATTTCAGGGGGAATTGGAAGTAAAATAAGACCGTGTGGTGTACGGTTCTAAATGAAGACTCCTCGGGCTCAAGTCTTGCCTGCCGGCAGGCAGGCCGTGGTTTTCTGCGGAGGTGGATTGAAATTCATGTTTGGAAAATGAAGCAGGCATGTTAGAGTGACGGAACCGCAATAAACGTGATTATGAGATTCAGCGAAAGATATCGTCCGCCAAGTTTCCATTCGGGCACGGAGCACGAACGTTCACTGTTCGGGGAGGCTGACGTGCGCGGCGATGAGTATGACGCGGAGATGAAACGGCTGGGCGCCGACGAACAGAGCCATCTCAAGTTCGGGCCCGCTTTAGAGCTCGTCAAGAAGTTCCAGCCGAGCGATGACGCGGAGAATCCGAGTCGTCCGTTCTTTAACGATTTGCGCATCGAGATCGTGGATGTGTTGGAGGAGTTCGGGGTCGAGGCAGACGTGCGGGCTTACACCGCCGTCGGCACACCGCTTGATAAGTATCACGGTACGGATGCGTTCGTGGAGATCGAGGTCGGTGGTCAGGAAGTTATCGTTACCTTCGACGCCACTCTCAATCCGGACAAGCTACAGGGTGGACATAAGGCTGACTTGATGGTCGGTGATATGCCGGATCCGTTGGATGATTCAGAAGAGGAGGATAAGTATCTGGATGAAATCCGTACATTGGCCATTCAGGCCGCCAATAAGGCGCTGAATCGGTTTGACGAACAGGTTCGGCGCGCTTCTTGAGTATCTATAACGTTGTTTTTGCGGCAAAAATACCTGGCATCGCGGTGCCAGGTATTATGATTACCAACTTATTTTTACCCCCACCCCAACCCTCCCCCCTGCCACCACCTTGTCATTGCGAGGAGACCGCAGTCGACGAAGCAATCCCGTCGGCCCAGGCTCGGATTACGGGATTGCTTCGGCCTTCGGCCTCGCAATGACAAAAAAGGGGGCGAGGGGAGGGAGGAGTATGTAAAGAAAACGATATCGCCCCACCCCAACCTCTCGCCCACCCCTTTTGTCATTGCGAGGAGGCCGCAGCCGACGAAGTAATCCCGTCGAGATTGCTACGTCGCTCCGTTCCTTCCCGCCACATATCTCTAATCTAGAGAAGGCGGGACCCCGCTATAGGCGGGGCGCAATGACAAGGGGATAACGGGGGAGGGAGAATTTTAATAATTTGTGTCTTGTAACTTGAGTCTTGTGTCTAACGAGCGCGTCTTATTCTTTCCGTCCCCGCTAACCCCGCTCCACCGACGGAGCAAAACGGGGCAAAACGGATTTGTCTAAATCCGCCTCACCCCGTCTTGCCCCGTCCCACTCTCCCCGCTACCTCAACGTCGCGTTCACCACGCTCGCGGCGGTACTCACGATCGGCGTGTAATCGGGTCTTCTCTCCGACGGATAGGTCTCGATCATCGTGCCGAACGCCTCTTCTACCTTGCTGTAGTCCTTGCCGCGATACCACGATTCGGAGGTCAGTACCTGCGTCACGAACGGTGCGGCGTCCGCGTCCAGGAGCTGATCGTCGATAAGATTCCGCAGTGCGGTCGGGCGGCCGGTCTCGCGCAGATAATGTACGACCTGTTCCTCGCTCGCGGCGAACAGCAGGAAGTCCCAGGCCTCGTTCGGATTCGCGGTCTTTTTCGAGACCGTCTCGACCGGGTAGCGGGCGTTATTCCTGACCTCGGTCGGATCCACCTGCGGCATTGACGCGGTCTTGAAGTTCAGTCGCGGCGCGCGGTCGCGGATCTCGTCCCTGTCATAGGGGAAGCCGAAGTAGAAGGCGGTCTTACCGGCGATGAACGCATCCAGCGAGTCCGGCATATCATTGTTCCAGGTGTAGGTCGATGTGCCCTTGCGGCCGAAACTCTGGTAGAAGACGAGTGCCTGTACGCCCGGCGGGTAAGCCAGGTGAGACGTGTCCGGCGTATACCGGTCGAACCTGGCGTAGCCGCTGCCGTCTATCATCTGTGCGCCGTTCTGCATCATGATCGCCGCGATGAGTTCGGTGTGGTGACGGACGTTCCGCGAAGTGCCGATCGCGGCACCGGACTGTTCGATGTTGCCGTCGTCGTCCAGGACGGTCAGTTTTTTGACATAGTCCTGCAGCTGCTTCCAGGTCTCGGGCGGTTCGCTGATGTCGACCTGACGCAGGAGGTCGACGTTGTAGAATATGGCGATGCTCTCGGCCGAGTAGGGGATGCCCCAAATCTTCTCTTCCAGTTTGTCACCGCGCCTTTCCACCGTCGTCAGCTTCACCACGTCATCCACTACGACCTCGACGTAGTCATTGATCAGTTCGAGTTTGGTGATGGTATCGCTTTCGAGATTCGCCTCGACGATCTTTTTGTCCGGCGTCACCACCTGCGACGGGACGATGGTCGTCTCCGGCATGGGTAGGATCTTCTCCTTCCAGCCGTCCAGCCAGGTGTTCGGGACACTGAACATGTCCGGACCGCGGTTTTCGGCGATCGCTTCCAGGAGCGCGAGTTCGTATTCATCGGCGCGGAACGACCGGACGTTGATCGATACGTTCGGGTGTAGCTTGGTGTATTCCTCGATCGCGGTCGCGAGCACCTCGGGTGAGTCGTCCATCCGCCAGTATTCGAGCGTGACCGGTCGGATCGTTACGCCGCTTCCCCCGCAGCTGATGCCGAGGAACATCAGCGATAATACGATTGTAGAGATGGTAAGTTTGCGCATAAGTTCTGGTTTGCTATCCTGTCCCTGACATTGTACCTTCAATCGGCCGTAATCGCGAGATGCGGCAAGGAGTGATAGATGCCTGTTTCTCCAAGCGAAGTAAGTCGAAGAAAGCAGTACGATCCGACCCCCGCCGGAATACAGGGGTTTCTTGATGATCACTTGGGTGCTCATATCTGGGTGCCGGGAGAGACGCATATCATCAAGGTGCCGATGTATCTGGCTCAGTGCGCTCACCCGAACGCGTGGGCGGAGATCATTCGTTCATACGGACCCAAACCAGAGGGTGTCGGATGGAATATCCGTCCGGTAACCAGGGGGTTCACCGCGGACTGTAATCACTGGATCGAGCTTTACGTCTCATTGCCGGAGTAGAGGCATGAACCGTCTTACTTATCGATCCAGATATCAGTCTTTAAGCCTTAACGGGCTTTTTTCTTTTTCCGGATTAAGCCTAGAGGCTTGACAAATAGGCTTAAATATGCTATAAATACTGGTTATCGCAATAAGGAGGAGGAGAAAGATGAGAGAGATTTTGTTGGGGCTTTATGCCTTTACACTGATCGTCTGCGATGGCGATACACCGGTTACTGTCAGTCACGAACCCGCCGTGGTTTCTGATGTGACGGCGGTCAGGCTTTCCGTCCAGACCGAATTGGTCGAGGTGGATGGTGTGCAGGTCGCGGTGACAGAGGTCACGCTCGTCGATCGTTGCCTGTCGCGACAAGTGGTCGCACTGTCGGATGGTATCGAGTTTCGCGGGACGGACGAGTACTGTGTCGGTTCGTGGGGTTTCGTCAGTAGCTGTGCCAACGGCATCGGTTGCTCTCGCGCATACGCGGACAAAGCCGGCGAGGATATCGTGTGGGAGCACGACTCTCCCGCCTACGCCGCGTATGAGGGTCACCTGTTCGGAGCGACGGAACACGGGCGCGCTGCCGATTTCTTCGATCGGGCGGTCGCGGGGTTCCTGCGGCGACAGGGTGAACAGGAGGACCCCCACGTCGACCCACCTGTAGATGCGCCGCTGATTTCCATCTGACGGCTCAACGGCGCTTTCGAAAGCCCCGTCGGTTCTTACCGACGGGGCTACTCTTTTTTATACCATGCTGTTCGCGTAGGCGATTTCGGGTTTCAGCCTCTCTGAATATCGTTCGAAGAACGTCGGCAGTTGCGAATGTATGTCAGTGACATCCGGCAGTCCATCGAAGTTGAACCAACGGATGTCGTCGAACTTGTGCGGTTCGCCGTTCCGGACTTTTTTAGGGTCGATCGCCACCAGATAGTCGAGCGCGATCCAGTGGGTGGGATGTCCTTCATGCGTACGACGCACGTTACGGAAACCGAGGAAGTCGTAGCCGATGACATCCGTGCAATATTCTTCATGTATCTCGCGACGGAGTGCATCGCCGATGTTCTCACCGAACTCGATCGCCCCGGCGCCGATGTCCCAGCGACCGCGTTCATCACGCGCGTTGACACCGCGTTTCGCCATCAGGAATCGGCCGTGTCCGTCATGGCAAAAAAAGATGACACCCGTGCCGATGAAGTCGAGTCCTTTTTTGGGTTCAGGTGATCGGAAAGTCATAGGTGTGTCTATTGATGGCATGATACTATACGAATTCATGCCGGAAGTCGATCGGCTGGGGCTTGTCGTATGACGATTCGCGTGGTAAATTATCAGCCGTTACAATATGTAATACGGAGAGGTGGCCGAGTGGTCGAAGGCGTCGGTCTCGAAAACCGATGTACCTGCAAGGGTACCGTGGGTTCGAATCCCACCCTCTCCGCCATTTAAAACATTCCGCAAAAACAGGGGTCGTTCCACCGAGGCAGTGCGCCTCGGTGGAAC
>JAYEJB010000069.1:0-25804 GCA_034716415.1 Patescibacteria group bacterium | reverse complement strand
CTGTTCGGCATCCGCCGAACAGTTCCCGCTCTTCCAGTTGTCACGCTCCCCTTCTAAACCTTCGGAATCCAAAACGAAAACGTCGCTCCTTTGCCCTTGCCTTTTGATGTCACGGTCAGTTTTCCGCCGTGACCTTCGACGATTGTCCTGGCGATATGGATGCCGAGTCCCGATCCGCCCTCGCGCTCGAACCTGATCCCTTCCAGCCCGTCCGTAAGGACGCGCCGGACTTTCTTCAGCCGCTTCGCGTCCATGCCGCTACCCGTATCGATAACGCTGACGCTGACGCGACCCCGGCCGCTCTTCACCGAAACGACCACCCTCCCCCGACCGGTGAACTTGATCGCGTTATCCATCAGATTGACTATCGCGTGATATAGCTTGCCGGAATCGGCCATGGTGGGCGGAATCACTCCGCTGACATCCATCTTGATGCGTATACCCTTCTTCGTCGCGGACGGACCGAGTTCCTCTGCGACCTCGGCGCACAGTTGATCCATGCGGGTTTCGGTGCGGTCCAGTTCGAGGCCGCCCATCTCGATCTTCGAGACATCGAGGAATGTCTCGATCGTGCCGCGCAACCGTCGCACCGCGTCCTCGTTCAGGGCTAGCACCTCCTTCTGCTTGGGATTGACCTTTCCGAAATCGCCCGAGTGCATCATAGCCAGATAACTCAATACGCCGGTCAGCGGCGCGCGCAGCTGATGAGAGGCGAACGACAGGAACTTGGTCTTCATCCTGTCAGATTTGACGAGTGACCTGTTCAGGTGCGCAATGCGCTTGTTCAGCAATTCGGCCTGGTGCAGCCTATGCACTTCCCGAAGATGCGAACGCAGGACGAGCACACCGTAGAACATCACGATGATCAGCAACACCAGCCGGAAGGTGAAATCCAAAAGTGTCAGCGAAACCACGATATCGGTCACGATAAGGGTGAGTGACAACAGCACGAACAGTTCGGCGCCGAGCAATCTTAGATCTTTAAGGATGACGCGTCCGATGGCGGGAATGGCGGTGATGAGCATGCCTGCGGTGAGCGCGACGCTGGCCAGCCAGAAAAAATGAAAATCCTGGAAAATGGACACGCCCGCCAACACGGCAAAGACCGAATTGAACGCCAACACCGATCCACCGAAAGAGGTCAGTATGGCGGTACGGTGTTCTTTCCTGTCGGTTCTGGCTACGACAAAAAGCGCTAATAACGCGACCGCGTAGACTATGCCGAAATGCATCGCCAAGACCATCCCCCCCGGACCGAAGACGGCCGACCTGCCCGGACCGAGCTGAACCACCTGGTCCGTGCCATAGATGAACCAAAAGGCGACCATATTCGGCAAGAGCGGTGCGGCCTGCAAAGCCAACGAGGGCAGGCGACCCCTGAAATATGTCACCGCGTAGAACAGGAACAGCACCGGTAGCATCAGACTTATGAAGACGAGTGTCTTCAGCCAGAAAAGCTGCTGTGTCGGCCCCTCGGAGACCCGCCATAGTACATGAGCGAACACCCACAGACCGGAACAGATAAGAAGGGCGCTCATGGTGATGTTCCCGGGCCGCGTCCTATTGCCGAAATACAACCACAACCCGCCGCCGAACAGCAGCACGCCCAACAATATCGATATATAGACGGCGAGTACGGAAAGCATCATGTGACTTGATCGTTGATCATTTCTTCGAGTCTCTCAAACTTTTGGCAGGAGGTTTGAAAGGGATGCAGAACGCGAACGTCGTGCCTTTGCCGACTTCGGTCCTGTCGATCCAGATCTTGCCGCCCATCCCCTTCAGGAAGCGAGTGACGATGAACAGACCCAGCCCGGTACCGCTTTCCTTCGGCACGTTTGGAGTCCGAGCCCTGAAAAACTTATCGAATACCATCGCGGCATCCTCCTTGGTCATACCCGATCCGGTGTCACTCACATAGACCGTCACGCGGCGCTTCTTATTATCGACGCTGAAACTGATCTCTATGGAACCTATCTGAGTATACTTTACCGCGTTGTCGATGAGATTAATGAGGATCTCACGATACTTCTCCTCATCGGATACGATAACCGGAATTTTCGCCTTATGTGGTTTCAGCTTCAGCTCGAGCCCTTTCTGTTCGACTTTGTACGCCATCTCCGTCACCACTTCCGCTGCGATGGTATCGAGCTGAATCTCGCGGAAACCGAAATCGATCCTGTTCTTCTCGATGCGCGCCATGTTAAGCATGTTGTTGATCAACAAGACGAGCCGTTCGTTCATCTCGTACATCTGTTTCAGCCTGCCCCTGATCTTCGCCGGTACCCTGCCGTAAGTACCGTCCAGCATCAGGGACAGATATCCTTTCATGACGGACACCGGCGTCCGTAGCTGGTGCGACGCGATCGAGATGAACTCGCTCCGCATCTCATCCCTGTCCTCGAGTTTCTTGTTGGCGTCGGCGAGCTCCTTGGTCAGACGCTGCAACTCGCGTTTCTGCCGGCCTTCCGCCCGGATATTAAAAATCAATACCGCACCGAGGATGACCACGCCGGTCGCCAGGACAAGACGCAATATGAATTCCATCAGCTCATCCGCCAGCATCGCATCGACCACGATGAAAAAAATCGTATAGAAGACGATTATCTCGGCGATGAAGCCTTTCGTATTGAACAGCTTGCTCCTCAATATCGCATAGGCGATACTCGGTGCGATGATCGCCGCAGACGCCGTGGGACCGAGCCAGATATATGTCCAGCTGTTCAAGACCGGCGACGGAAGAATGAGGTTGAACAGGACGCCGAAAATCTCACCGCCGATGAAAACACTGATAAGTACGTATTTGAGCTGAAGCCGCTCGATGCCCTTTGCGCTCAAGAACTTCATCAGAAGTACCAGATGTGCCGCAAGGAAATGGACGAGCAGAGATATGGCGAAGATGTACCAACCTACGGGGCACAGGATGGTCTGGTAACCGTCGGGTGTGCTCACCATGTCGATGACCACGAAATCCGTGACCATTATGACTATCGAGAAAAGGAGCAGCGCCATCCCGTCCGCGATGAGCACGGAGCGACTGAAGGCGTACTGATTGATGAACCACAGGGAGAAATAGAAGAAAATCGTGATGCATATCAACGCCGAGGAGTAGGCCGCCTTCATCCAGAGTTCCGCCATTGGCGCGCTGCCTGCGGTAAAGAAAAAGGCGAGCGAGAGTGACCACGCCGCCACGAGCATCAGCCAGATACCGAACAGCCTGTTCGCATAATGCTTCCTGTTCATCAGTACAATAAGAATCGCCAACCCCAAGAGGGCGACTGCGGAAATCGCAAGAATGGTTACTCTGAAATCGTCGAACAGCATAAAAAAGCTGTGCTATAACAGAGTATAGCACAGCTGCGACTCTCTTTAGAGTCTGATGAGGTGCGCGGCGTAATGCGCGCCCGCGCCGATGGTGGCGAACAGAACGAGCTGACCACTGCCGAGCGCGACGTTGCCGTCCTGCAGATCCTCCGCAAAGAGGATCAAGGTGCCGGCGGCGGAGGTGTTGCCGTAACGGTCCATGTGCATCGGCACGCGGTCCATCGGGAGATTGGCCTTTTTGGCGAACAACTCGACGAGCCGCATGTTCGCCTGGTGCAGGAAGAACCGATGGATCTGCGGGAACAGGTGCTCATATCCCTCGAGTACGCCGTTGACGCAATTCCCCATGTAGACAGGGAACTCCTTGTACACCAGGCCGCCGTCGATGATGAAGGCGTGGTCGACTCTGCTAGTGCGAGGAGAATCGGGCGGCTTCAGGCCGCCGCCACCCTCGCGATACATGTACTCGATCAGCCGTTGTCGTTCCCAAGAATTCACGAACCCCCTATCGGGATCCGAACACGGACCGAGCACCAGCACGCCGGCGCCATCGCCGAAGATGTACGGCGACAGGAACGCACCCAACTTCCTGCCGTCCCGCTGGACGAACCGCTCATACATGTCGCGGTCCACGAGCGCCGAGGTGAGGTTGTGCGCAATGAGCGCTACATACTTGTAGCGCCCGCTCTCGACCTTCTCCTTCGCCTCGGACAGGAGATACAGCGCTCCACCGCAACCGCTGTCGATCTGTATGATCCTCGCGTCCGGACGGACCCCCATGCGATCGGCCAGATGCATCGCATCCGACTCGAAGTTGATCTCGTCCGGAGTGCAGGTCACGAGCAGCAGGGCGTCGAGCTCCGCCGCCTCGATGCCAGCCATGTCGAGCGCCTTCTGCAGGGCGATCTCCGACATGTCGACTCCGCTCTTGATGACCTTGCCCGGCCCGGTCGGCTCGATGGGGTATCCACTCTTCTCATCCATCGCCCACAGGAACCTTCGCTCGAGAATCCCTGTCTTCAACCCCAGCTTGTCAGGCGGCCAACCGGGGATCATCCGACAGATCTCGGCGTTCGTGACGACGCGATCCGGAACATAGTATCCGGCGCCCACGATTTCGACACGCTCCATATCACATCTCCTTTTGAAAAGACCTTCTGACGCGAACTGCGGACGTCGACCCCGACCTCACTCCAGTCACGCACCGTATATCAATCCTATAGCACTTGTCGCGGATTTATCAAGGGCGCAGGTCCTGATCGAAAAACGGAGGTATAAATACCCCCGTTTTCATTGACTTATATCATTCCTACATCTCTTCCGGCGCTTCTATACCGAGCAGGAAGAGCGCTCGTGCGAGCGTAGAGCGGACGGCCCGGACAATCGCCAGTCGGCGTTCACGGTCGTCAGGCACGGCGTTAAGGACCGGCACGTCACGATAGAACGCGCTCGCCTCCTGGGCCAGTTCGAATGCGTACTGCGCCACAAGGGAAGGGCGGAATTCCCGCGCGGCATCGGAGACGATTTCCGGAAACACGGCGACCCTCCGCAACACTTCGAATTCCTCCGGCGTAAAATCAGAATACTCCTTGACCCCCAGACTCCATGACTCCTCGACTTTCCCCAATATCGAACTCATCCTGGCGTGCGCGTACTGCACGTAAGGTCCGGTGAATCCGTCGAACGACAACGCGCTGTCGATATCGAACACGATCGGCCGGTCATTATCCTGTTTGAGCATACTGAACTTCATCGCGCCCTCGGAAATGATCCAGGCAGTCGCGCTTATGCGCTTGTCGTCCCATTCCGTGTGCCGACGCCGCGTCTCTTCGGCCGCCCTTCGCACTATCTCGTCACGAAATTCGCCATAAGTGATGACGTTCCCTTTCCGTGACGACATTGCGCCATCCTTCAGCGTCACGAAATCATACGACAGGTGCACCATGCGTTTGTCGAAACCCATGATCTGCAGGGTCCGGAAAAACTGCCGGAAATAGAGCGATTGTCTGACGTCGACGACATGAATGCTGGCGTCGGCCTCGTACTCTTCGAACTTGAGCCGCGCGAGCGCGAGCTCCTTGGTGGCGTACAACGCACTACCGTCTGACTTCAACAACAGGAACACGCCGAGCCCCTCAGACTCGAAGTCCATGATGATCGCACCCTGACTTCTATTGGCAGTGCCCTTGTCAAGCAGTTCCTTTACGAGCTTCTTGCCCGGACCCTCGACCTCCGATTCCAGATAAGTACGCGTAAAATCACAGCCAAGCTCCTCGAAAATATTATCCATCTCATCGAGAGACCACTGACGCGTTTTCTTCCAAAGTTCGGTCCATTCGGAATCACCCGCCTCGAGCACACGCTGAACTTCTGACACCTCCTCTTTCAGTGACTCATCCTCTTCGATACGCTGCGATGCTTCGGTGTAAATGCCACCCAAGAACTTTCCTTCCCGACCCGGTTCAGGCGTCTCATCTTCGTGATATTTTTTGTAGGCCCACAGACATTTGGCCACATGCGCGCCAACGTCGCCGATATAGTTGACCGGTATGACCGTATTACCGACAGACTGCTGCATCCTGACGACAGACAAACCGAGAAACAGGTTCCGTAAATGTCCAACGTGGACTTCCTTGTGCGTGTTCGGCTGACCGTATTCGATGATCAATCGCTCGTTACCGTCATCCGTCTTTCCATATCCATCCGCGGCACCCAGCACATCTCCGACCACCTCCGCAGAGAACGCACTCCTTTCGAGACGGAAATTGACGTATGGACCGACGGCATGCGCAGACTCGATGAGACTGCTGGCTTCAATCTTCAATGCGACCTCTTTGGCGATGTCGGCCGGCGACTTCTTCCCTTCGGCTCCGCTCAGGGTCTTCGACAGATCCTCGGCCAGCGCGAAACACGGATAGGCTAGGTCGCCCATATCCTTCTGCGGCGGTTCCACCAGGTCACCCACTGAAACCGCTGCCCCTTCAGGCAGCGCGGTTTCGAGTAGTTTGACCGCTTCCTCTTTCGCCTTGGTCAACGCGTACATAATCAGCTTTTCTTGCGCACCTTGATGAAGTGTCTCTTGCCTTTCTGGATGACGACGCCTTTCTCCGTCGCCTCGACCGTCACCGTAACATCGATCGCCACGTCATCGTCTATCCTCACACCGCCCTGTTCGATGACCTTACGCGCTTCAGTCTTGGACTTACAGAGTCCGGCGTTCACGAGCACGTCCACTAGCGGCACCTCGTCGGCATCTTCCAGATGTTCCGGGATCTCGTCGGGACGTCCGCCCTGGCGGAACACCTTGTCGAACTCCTCTTCGGCGTCCTTGGCCGCATCCTCCGAATGGAACTCGGTGACGATCTCCCGCGCCAGACGCGCCTTGGCGTCCCGCGGATTCATCTTCCTCTTATCGCACTCGCTCCGCATCTCGCCGATCTCCTTTTCGGAAACATCGGTCACTAACGTGAAGTAGTCCCAAAGCACGGTATCCGGAATCGACATGATCTTGCCGTACATTTCCGCAGCCGGCTCCGCGATACCGATGTAATTGCCGAGCGACTTGCTCATCTTCTTCTTGCCGTCCGTGCCGACGAGCAAAGGTCCGATTAGCATGACGTCCTGTTCCGGTTTATCCATCTTTCGCTGGAGATCGCGGCCCGCCAAGATGTTGAACTTCTGGTCGGTCGCGCCGAGCTCGATATCCGCGTCCACCATGATCGAGTCGTACGCCTGCATCATCGGATACAAGAGTTCGTGCATATGGATGTCGATACCACCCTTCAAGCGCTTAGTGAAATCGTCGCGCTCGATGATGCGCGCCACGGTGAACTGCGAGGTGAGTTTGATGATGTCTCTCATCTGCATCTTGCCGAACCATTCGCTATTCCAGCGGATCTCCAGACGATCGCGATCGAGAATCTTGCCTACCTGAGCCAGATAGGTTTCGCCGTTCTTCTTGGCGTCCTCCGCGGAAAGCGGCGGTCGCGTCTTGGACTTCCCACTCGGGTCGCCGACCTGGGCGGTGTAGTCGCCGATGATGAAGACGACCTGATGTCCGAGATCCTGGTATTCACGAAGTTTCTTGAGCGGTACGACATGACCCAGATGAAGGTCGGGCGCGGTCGGATCGGCACCGAACTTGACGCGCAGGGGCTTCCCGAACTCCAGACGCTGGCGGAGCGAGTCCTCGACGATGGTCTCGGCCACCCGCCGCGACATGAGTTGGCTGATTTTTTTCTTGTCGGTTGATACTGCCATATGATGTGAGGGTAACTTGTGGTGGGGGAAAAGGAAAGGTAGAGGCGAGGGTATGAGGCGGAAGGCACGAAGCAGGAAGCGGGAAGTTATAATTTATAGACCTCCCGCCTCCTGCTTCCAGCATCCTGCTGTCGCGCTACCCCTCCAGGATTGACAGGATCGCCGGCAGACGGTATCGTGGTTTGTCAGCACTTACCCCGAAAGGAGGCTGAAATGCAGGAATTCCTGCACGGATTCATCACCTGGCCGACCGTGATGTGGCCGCTCGTGGCAGCTGCGATCGCCATGTTCACGCTTATCGCATCGCTCGACAAGAAGATGCTGAACCACTGGGCGGCGCTCGCCCACTTCATGTGTGCCGCAGTGGCCGGATTGAACTGGTTCTGGGGTCAGGCGGATGACATCATCTACCTGATTTTTTCGCGTCATGCCTTCTGGCTGAACCTCGTCATGATGGTCATGCACCTGATCGTCTTCTGGGTCAACGAGGAGAGGAACGCAAAAAAGGGATGTCTCATCGCAGCAGATGAGGACTAACGAAGACGACAGGCCGGACCCCGAAAGGTTCGGTTTTTTAATTGCACGAGACAGGCTGTCTGTTTTTGCCTCCAGCTGTGTATAAAACGTTACCCCACCGCCTTCAATTGCTCCTCCAGTTTCACGATTCTTGATTCAGCTTCAGCGAGTTTGGCTCTCTCGGCATCCACCACCTGCGGCGGAGCCTTGGATACGAACTGTTCATTGTCGAGTTTCTTGCGCAGAGAATCGGCGTACTTCTTGGCGTTATCGAGCTCGTCTTCAAGTCGCTTGCGTTCCTCGTCCAAATCAACCAGATCGCCGAGCGGAACGAACACCTGCACTCCATGTTGAACCGCGGCCGCCGCGTTCTCCGGCGCCTCACCGCTCTCCACGATGGTCACATTACCCAACTTGGCAAGCGCGCGAATTATCTCAGCCTGCTCCTGTAAAAGCTTTGTCTTTTCACCACCATAAATCACCACATCAATCCTCTTACCCGCCGCCACCTTGTGCGTCGCCCGAATATTCCTGATAGCGACCACGACATCCTTCACTATATTGAACGATTCTTCTGCACCTTCTCCCGCTCCTGCTCCTTTTGCACCTCTCGATGACGGCCACCCCGCCACCATCAGAAAATCATTCTCCTCTTCCGCGAACGACTGTCGCCAGATTTCCTCGGTCACGAACGGCATGAACGGATGCCAGAGCTTCAACACGGTCCGTAATATATATGAAAGAATGTCTTGCTTGTCACCCTCGACTTTAGCGATCTCCAGATACCAGTCAGCGAGTTCGTTCCAGGTAAAGTCACGCAGTGTCTCCCCCGGCCGTGAGAAGTTATAACCCTCAATGTCATTCGTCACCGACTCGACCACTTCATCCAATCTCCCGAGTATCCACCGGTCGGCGAGCGTGACCGGTTCAGGAACTCCTGTACTTCTGTACTTCTGTACTTCTGTACTCCCCAAAATAAACCGCGAAATATTCCACAACTTGTTCGTGAAATTCCGGTAATACTCGATCTTATCTTCGCTTATCTTCATGTCGTTGCCCGGAGTGTTCCCGATCGTCAGCGACAACCGCACCGCGTCCGTACCGTATTTCTCGGCAACGTCGAGCGGGTCGATGATATTCTCCAGAGACTTCGACATCTTGCGGCCCTGCTCGTCGCGGACCAGTCCGTGCAGATAGGCCACCTCGAACGGCACTTCGCCCACGGCATAAGTGGTCATCAGGATCATCCGCGCCACCCAGAACGGCAGGATGTCGTAACCGGTCTCCAGGCATTGCGTGGGATGAAAGCGCTTCAGGTCGCCGTTCGGATCGTCCGGCCAGCCCAAAGTCGAAAAGGTCCAAGTGCCGCTGCTGAACCAGGTGTCCAAAGTATCGGTTTCCTGCTCGATTTCACCGCCGCAAGCCGGGCATTCGGTCGGCTCGTCAGTCGAGACGATGACACCGGCCTGTCCGGCGCGCTCAAATCCGCTCGAGTCCCCCACTTTCTCCGGCGCGTCGTTCTCCACATAGCAGGATTTGCAGTACCAGACCGGAATGCGATGTCCGAACCAGATCTGTCGTGAAATACACCAGTCGCGCAGGTTCGTCATCCAATGCTTGTAGACTTTCTCGAAACGCTCGGGAAGGATCCGCGTACTGCCGTCTTCGACCACATCGATAGACATTTCCTTCAGGGTCTTTCCGCCGCGCGCTTCGACCGACCGGTTCACATCGATGAACCACTGCCTCGATGTGAGCGGTTCGATCGGCGTGCTGCAGCGGTAGCAGATCGACAGGTTGTGGTTGAAATCTTCTTCTTTCTCGATCAGATCAGAGACGCGCAGGTCCTCCATGAACTTCTTGCGTGCCTCAACCACTTCCATCCCCGCATATTTGCCGGCCAGCTCGGTCATCTTGCCGTCCTCGCCGATCACTTTCTTCATCGGCAGCTGATTCTTCTCGGCCATGGCGAAGTCGACCGCCGAATGGGCGGGTGTGATACCGACGACGCCGGTGCCGAACTCCATATCAACCTCTTCGTCCGCGATGACGCGGATCTTCTGCGATCCGATACCGAAATCGACCTCGAACTCGGTGCCGATCCGGTCTTTGTAACGGTCATCGTCCGGATGCACGGCCACGGCAGTGTCTCCCAGCTTGGTTTCGGGCCGGGTGGTCGCCACGATGAACGGGCCGTACCTCATGAAAACCAGCTTCGACGGCTCCTCGCGATATTCGACTTCATCGTCGGCCAGCGTGGACTCACAGCGCGGACACCAATTGACGATGCGATAACCGCGATAGATCAACCCGTCATTGAACATGCGGGTGAACATCTCACGCACCACACGCGTGCGCTCGTCATCGAAGGTGTAAGTCTCGCGTGACCAGTCGCATGACGAACCCATCTTACGGATCTGCCTGCGGATCGTTCCCTGCGACTGCGCGATATATTCCTTGACGCGCTCGATGAATCCCTCGCGTCCCAGGTCGTATTTGGTCTTGCCTTCGGTCGCCAGGATCTTCTCGACTTTGGTGTTCGTGGCGATTGCCGCGTGATCGGTACCCGGTAACCACAAGGCGTCCTTGCCGCGCATGCGATGGAAGCGTGTCATCAGATCCTCCAGAGTCAGGAACATCGCGTGCCCGATATGCAGAGTGCCGGTCGCGTTCGGCGGCGGCATGATAACGCAAAACGGCTCAGGCCGTTCGCCCGGCAGATTGTCTGGATTGAACAGGCCACTCTTCTCCCACGCCTCGTAGATCCGGTCCTCAACACCCTTGGGGTCGTAGGCTTTCGCGAGCGGCTCGCGCGCGTCAACATTTGCCATCGCTCCTATACCTTATATACAACGTGTGAATTATAGGACGACTGGAGCTAAATGCAATACTCCGAATCAGACAGATTATTTGGATTATCCGTGATCGACCGATATTCAGATAAGTATCCGCGCTGCAAATCTGTCACCTGTCTTTGACAAAATGACGCGATAATTACCGATGTTGACACTTTTTACGCGCGTTTGTAAGATACCTCCTTCACCCTATCCGGGTGAGCGTACATATGGCCCTGCAGACAGAAAAACAGATTATTGACGCGATCGGAAAGGGCGACCACGTGTTGGTCACTTTCCGGAAGGAATGGACCGCGGACGCCGTCGCCAGCGCTCTTGCTCTCGCGCGCCTCATCGAAGCGCGCGGCAAGAAGGCTGACGTGGTGTGTGACGGATTCACTCCCGCGAAACAGATTTCATTCTTACCCGACATCGACCGCATCACGCCGGAACTCGGCAAGCTGCGTAAATTCGTGATATCCCTGGACGTGACCAAGAACGAAGTCGATGAGATGACTTACGTAATGAACGACGACCGTCTCGATATCCTCGTCACGCCGAAGTCCGGGCTATATCAAGAAGCGGACGTCTCCACTAGGTCGTCCGCTTTCAAGTATGACCTGATCGTGACGGTGGACACTCCGGACCTGGGCGCGCTCGGGAAACCGTTCGCCGACCATCCGGAGCTGTTCTACGATACGCCGATCATCAACGTCGACCACGGCGCGCATAATGAGAACTTCGGGAACATCAACGCGGTAGACATCACGGCGACATCGGCCGCAGAGCTGGTGCATCGCATCCTGCGCGAAGCTAACGGCGGACTGCTGGCCGAAGATACGGCGACACTGCTGCTGACAGGCATCATCTCGAAGACCAAGAGCTTCCGGAGCGCTAACGTGACTCCGAAGACGCTTGATATCGCGGCCGAACTGGTGGCCGCCGGCGCCAGACGCGAAGAGATCGTGCAGAACCTCTACAAGACACGCTCGCTTGCGACGCTGAAACTTTGGGGGCGGGCACTCGCCAGGATCCAACATGACCGAGAGACCGGCATGGCCTGGGCACTGCTGACGCGCGATGACTTCGTGCATTCCGGGGCAGATGAGCTCTGCCTACCGGATGTCATTGATGAACTGATGGTGACAGCGCCGGAAGCGGAGATCGTCGGACTGATCTACGAACAGGACGGTGCGGGCATCTGCGCGCTGGTCTCGTCGGAGCGGCACGCCGACGCGCTCGGTCTGGTGCCTGACCTGCGCCCGAAAGGAAGCCGGAGCATGGCTCGTGTCTGTTTCCCGAATCAGAAGATTGGTGAGGCGGAACAGGCGGTACTGCAATCCATCAGGAAATCACTTGGCAAGGTCGCAGGTGGACCGAGACTTGAGAAGCACGACCCCCTTTCGCTGAAACTTCAGGGGGCAGGCAGCACGACAGCACGATCCGCTTCCGCTCCCCCTCCACTGAAGCTTAGGCGAACAAGCGAAGCTTCGACGGACAGGCAGCAAGACAATATTCCGGTCATGGAAAACAGCATCGCCAGCCTGGTCGAGAAGAGAGATGATAAAGCCGCGCCCCTTGCAAAATTGGTCAAAAACAAATAGTATATTTGCGCAAGAGAGAGTTAGAAAGCGAGAAAGATAGAGAGCAAGAAAGCGAGAGAGTTGAAATAATTACTATGGGCGGCTAGCTCAGTTGGTTAGAGCGTTGCATTGACATTGCAGAGGTCAGAGGTTCGACTCCTCTGCCGCCCACCATCAAAAAATGACCGGCACATCCGGTCGTTTTTTGGTGTTTGGACGGCGATGGATGAAGCATCATAAAAATAAAAAAGGCCGCTCCCAGAAAGGGAAGCGGCCGAACTTGGTGGGAAGGACTCGTCGGTTACGGACTCGCTCGCACCGAGAGCGCAATCAACGCTGTGTAGAACCTGTTGTTCCGCCAGCCGAACTCCGCGCGCTCGTCGACGTACCGCTCGATGTCGAACAGGTAAGCCGCGCGGAGCGACACCCGACCGACACCCAACTGGACGAACGGACCCTCACCTTCGAACCTTTGGGACATCAGCCCCAGTCGAATGTGCTCCCCGATCCGGAATCCGGCCCGAAGAGTATGCCAACGACCCGAACCTCCATACTCGAAGACACCGACCGCCTGAAACACTCCGGCATTCACCATCACCGTGCCAGAGACACGGTAGACGGATTCATGCGTCTCGATGCCGGCCGAAAGACTCAAGTAGAGCCAATCGATCGGTTCGACGAAGAGACCGCAGTGCGCCTCGCCGTACGCGGGCGATGCCAGAGCGAAGCACGTGATACCGAAGTACTCGGCGTACACGGGCCTCTGGATCAGAAGTTGAGCGGTGGGCGTGTACCCATCCTCGCTCACGCTGTTCTGCAGGGAGACCTGCACGAACGTCTCGAACTCCTCCTGTTCTTGTGCCTCCTCCGCGGAAGCGTTGGGAACGTACATTGCCGCGGCAGCGAATATCGCCAGAACCGCCAAGTACCGTACGTGTCGCATGTTTCCTCCTAACTGCCACGTTACGGCCAGCAAATCAACTTAGCACTGGTGGACCGGAAGTCAAACACGAAAACAAAAAAGAGCCCTAGGGGACTCATTTGAGTTTTCTTCTCGTCTACGGGCTGACCCGCACCGAAAACTCAAGAAAGGTGGTCCAGTAGCGGTTACTGTACCAGACATTCGACCGATCGGAAGTCAGATACTTCTCGATATCGTAGAGATATCCGAAGCTGAATCCGACCCGACCGTAGTCGATACGCAGCAAGATGCCTTCACCTTGCCCGCGCTGGCCCATCAGTCCGAGCTGGAGATGCTCGGTGATCCGAAACAGCATCCGCGCGTCGTAACCGACTCCGCTGCCGCCGCCCTCGACGACGCCGGTGAGCGTGAACGGTCCGGCCGTGATGGTGAGCTGTGTCGCCGCGCGCACGGGGACTTCGGCTGTCTCGAGTCCGAAGTAGACCGCGACCCGAAGCCAGTCACCCAGCGTCGTAGCGATGCCGCAGTAACCCTCACCCCAGGCCGGCGAGGCCCAGGCGAAACACGCGACAGCCAGGTTATCCAGCACCGGATGTTCGAGAATGAGCATCAGCGCCGGTTCGTACCCGTCATCCTGCGACAGCGTGTGTTGCGTGTTGATCACCACGGTCGTCCGCGGTGCGTCCTCTCCCCCCGAATCCTGGGCTTGGACAGCTGCTGGAAAGATCATAGTAGCCGCGATGATCGCGACCGATGTCAGGATTCGTACGCATGTCATTCTTCTGACCACCTTTCTTCTTCGTGCGTTACGGCCGACAGAGAAATGTAGCAGTTGGAGAGTGGGTTGTCAACAATCTCAAAATGAATGTCATCCCCGCGAAAGCGGGGATGACATTATCGATAAAAAAAACCACCTTTCAGCAAGGTGGTTTAAGGCCGATACGCACGGCACTCGAACTTGACGCGAGTTCCATCAACGAACTTCGCGACAAGGCCTTTCAGGTGGCGGCTCGAATCGTCCTGGATGTAGCGACGCAGATCGTCGATCGTGCGGGCTCCCCAGATTGCGGTGTTCAGCAGACCGAGATGTCCCGCCAGACTCTGGAACCTGTGCGGTTCATAGTCCTCCAGCGTCCTGGTGTTGCGGACGCCGACGACTACGATATCCGGAACATTGCTTTCGCCGACGCATACACCCGACTTCGGGAAGACATCGACAATCAGACTTACGTCATCCGGGTACCGGCTGTGCCACTGGCATCTTTCCGCAAGGACGTCCATCGTTAGCTGGCTGATAGCGGACTTATTGTCCGTGGATCCGTCACACCTCGCGAAAAGGAACTTGGACCGATACGGAAAGATGATTCCGGGGCTCCCGTCCTGCATGACGGTCGCGATGAAATCGCTGTCGGGCGGTTTTCGCGTCTCCGGATGACCACTGCCGTAGCCGAAAATCTTCTCGAACGGCAGTGCCTCGAGTCTGCCCCGACGATCGAAGATGACGCCGCGGCAGAGCCGGACCGGCAGTGTCCAGCCACGCGGATCGTCCCCGAGCCTGGCGGATGCCTCCCTGGTGACTTTCAGCAAAACGAGCGGAAGGTCCGGATGGTACACCACATCGATCAATGAGATGACCGGTGGCATTCCGCTTTGCTGATCGTAGCCGAGCGTTTCCGCCAGATACGACTCGTTCTCTCGGCTCCATTCCCTGAATCCATCGGAACTCAACACATCGGAGCTCCAAAGCCTTTTGACGAGATCACTAAGCCTGTCGATAGCTTCACGTATTTCCATTCCGCACCTCCAATACGTTGAAAGATCAATTTCTGACCTAATCTTAATCGAATCTGACGCCAGGTCAAATAAAAAACCGATCCAAGGGGCAGGTCGGTTCATTTGGTCAGGACATTCCAGGTGTCCTCGCGGTCCGGGCGCTTCCCGAGCGGGATGGCGCGTGGCAGTAGTCGCATCAACGGAATCAGGGATTCGATCCGGGAGTCACTGCCAGTCAGGGCGAACGCAATGAAATGTATCACTGCGGATTCGACCGGGTAGGCCGCCCCGGAGAAGAGGGTCTGGTTGATGGCGACGTGAAGCCTGTTGCCGAACGCCTGTCTGAAAAGATCTTCAGCGGCGTTCCAGTCCGCGTGCCCATGCGCGAAAACCGACGAATACTTCTTCTTCAGCACTGTTTCCAGCCACGGATCGACGCTCCGACGCACGACCTGCGCGAAACCGAGCTCCGTGGTGTATTCGAACGCATCGTCGGACATCCAATTCTCGCGCGATATCGGCGCGGAACAAGAGACGAAATCCACGTAACAGGTTCTCGCGTTCGCCACGGGAATGATAGCCTTGACGATGGCGGCCTTCTTCAGACGTGACTTCGGATAGAGCGCGTACACCCCTTGCTCCGCGTTGACGAACAACGGTTCGAGCAATTTCATTGCGCGAGCGATCAACCGCACATCATCCGAATTTAACCGACTCCCCTGTCTCTTCTTGATGATAGCTTCCTCAAGCGCGATCCGTATCACGTCGCGATCGATCCGTATTTCGATATCGTTCGGTTCCGACATCTTTCACTCCCGGCAACCGCAGTTTGAAAGAGCTGCTGTCAGTTACCTATGCGTTTACTGTGCTAGAAAATGCCTAAAAAGGTCAATAGTATTGTCTAGACACCCTTGACAAACACGCATTTTTATGCTAGTGTAAACAGACGTAGTCGAGGCAGAACCTGACGGAATCAGCCTTAAACCGCTCCACCCTAACTGTCGATTTTCGACATTTGAGGCGGAGCGGTACGAAACCGCTCTTTATCCGCCCTGAAAGGAGGGCTTAAATGGACTCGTAGATATATTTACGAAACGCGAGGGGAGAATGAGGGTTCCAGCCGCCTGACTGAAGTCAGGGCCACATTGAACGGCTGACCAGCAAGAGAGCCCCCCATTCGCGGGAGGCTCTCATCTCTTCTCTGAACGAAAACCCGATGCCGAGGCATCGGGCATTTTATTATCCGATCACTTGCCGGACTTCCGTCTCGCCGCCTTCACGCCGTTATGCGCGTGTTCGAACAACACCTTCATCGCCTTAGTGAGCGGCTCGCTGTCGATCAGCATCGAATACATCTTTCCCCGAAACGTCATCAGGGTCAGCTTGTTGCCGTAGATGCCGATATTGGCCTCGAAGCCCGCGTCAGCATTGGACAGGAAAATGTGATACTCGTCCTCCTTCGAACCGGCTGGGTTGCCGGAATACAGCGCTTTGACCCTGCGCCTCTGCCCGGCCTGCTCCAACGACGCGCGCACCTCCTTGAGATCTTCCTCGGACAACACCTTGAACATCGCATCCAGATCGGTCAGCTCATAGTTCTCTTTAGCGCGCGAGGCACGAATTTCCTGGCTGATCGCTTTCAGGCCCTCCTTACCCTCGAATACCTTGACGATCGGGCGCTCCCCGCCGACCTGGAGCTCCAATTCAGGCAACATATTCTCGAGATCTCCGACCTTGTCATGCAGTTCGGAATCCTTGCGCTTGGCGTAGGCGAGAAGTTTGGTCGGCGGTTCGGCCGTGTAGAAACGCTTCTTGCCGCGCAGGACACTCGACATCAGACCGCGTTCGGTCAGCATGTCGATCGCCGTATACGTCGCCTGCCGCGACAGCTTGGACTTCTTCGACAGGTCGATAACCGTACTCGGCCCCTGCTCGAGCGCCGCCATGTAAGTACTGATCTCGCTCTCCAACAGTCCGATCGATTTCATGATAGGTGCGATGTTTTTCATATATGTGTGATGAGTTTCGTCTGTTGAATGATATCATGCCGCTCCGCCCCGCAAAACTCGGCTGAAGGCTTTCTGTTTCAGTATGGCGGATGTCTGCTTCATCTCGTCGAGAAGCTGTTCCTGCATTCCGTAGACTTCCTTATAGTATTCGGCCCAGAGACGGTCGCGTTCCGCGTCGTCTTCATCGGCGCGCTCAAGGTCCTCTTTCAACTTGATGTCGACCGCACGCACGCCGTCTTCGTGCTTCGTCATGATGCGTCGCGTCTCCGCGTCGAGTGCCTCGCGATACCCCCGCAAGGTCAACCTTCTTGATTTCAATGAAGCGACGATCATGTCGTCCAGTTTGCGCCACGAGGCCTTGTCGACACCCGCCCCGGCCAGACGCTTCAACTCGGTTTTCTCTTCGGGGGTGAGCGGCACCCTTTCCACGAGGTCTAAAAATTGTATCTGATCCTTCTGCATGGTTATTCTTCCTCGGATTCTGCGGAACTCTCGACCGCAAACAGGGCGGCTTTCTCGCGCACCTCTTTCAATTCATCGGTCGGTGCCTCCTTCTCGTCTAGGGTCGCCAGCGCTATGCATGTCTCGGCGAGCATGATGCAGGGATTGCCCGCAGCGAAGATCTCTCCTGCCGCGAGTATGGTCGACGCGGCGCCGTCATACTCCTTTTTCGCGTATTCATCGATCTTCTCGTTGAAAGTCTCGGAAATCTTTTTCCTCTTGTCTTCAAAAGATTCTCGCTGGTCCACGTGCTCCTCACGTTCTTCAACGGATTCCCGCTCCTCCTGTTCGTGCGCTGTCTCGTATCGTTCCCTGCCCATATCAATCCTCGTACGCCATCACCGCGACGACCTCCCACAACAACGATTTCGAAGTCTTGTCGACCTTCTCCAATAACCTGTCCTGAATACGACCGATCTTCTCGTAATATGCGCCCCATAACTTTTCACGCGTCTCCAGATCAGTATCGCCAAGCTCCTGCAGATCGGCGCGCAGTTTGAGATCGATTACGGTCTTTTCCTTCTCGTACTCTTTCGTGAACTTGTCGATCTCGCTGTCCAGGTTCTTGGTGACATCACGCTGTTTCGCCTCGCGCTCGACGATCTCGGCGATGAGATAATCGTTGAAACGATTCCAAAGCGCGCGGTTCACACCGTCCTTTTGCGCCATCTTCATCAACGCTTGCTTATCCTCGGCTGACAGGAACGACCTGTCGACCGCCTTCCTGAAATTCGCCCGCCTGATTCTTCGAAATGTCATAGGCTAATCCGTCTCACCACCCTCACTGTCGATCGATGCCTTGGTCGCTTCAGACTTCACTTCGTCCGGCACGTCCTTGCCGGACGACGACAGTTTCTCCCAGACATCCTGAAACACGCCGGACAGACCTTCCTCACGGCAGTATTTGACGAACTTCTTGGGATCTTCCCAGACCACTTCCACGACCTTCTCCTTCACATCCTCGACGATCTCGCGGATGCGCTCGAACACCTCACGCTCGCGCTCCTCCGCGCGTTCATGGTTTCGCTCGTCGATCTCAACGACCTCGCCACGTTCCTCTTCCGCGCCTTCTGCTCCTTCTCCCGCTTCTGCTCCTTTGTGTTGTTCTCGTTCCATACTCCTCAAATTACCAATGAATGTTTATCGGCGTCCCCACACTGATCCAATTATAGATCCACTTAGCCGCCCAAAGCGGCGCGTTGACGCAACCATGACTCATGCGTTGACCGAAGTTATTGTGCCAGGGCGCGTAATGGATGTAGATATGCGGGAAAAACCGGATGTTATAGGGGATGACGCCGAGGTCGTAGTTCTCGGGATGATCCTTGCCGTAGACCCAGGTGTAGTGCACGTAAAGCGGTTTAGCGAGCGCAGAGAATTCGCCGATCGGCGTCGGGAACTTCACCTGCCCGGTCGAGACCAGGAACGAATTCACGAAACGACCGTACTCGTACGCGCGCAACCGCTGTTCGGAGATGTCGATGCTGACATGCTGCGGCAGATACGGGCGGACGAGATCCTCGTTGCCGGACGGCATAATCGCGATGAGTCGTAGACCACCTTCCCCGAAGCGTCCGCCGCGCGCGATGATACCGCCTTCGTGGTCCGGGTCGAACGCCATGAACGACGACAGCATCTCCCCTGCCGCTCTGAAGATGCGTACTTCGGGCGGACCGGAGAACGCCGGCGCGACGATGATCTCTTCACGACCGTTGCCGTCGATGTCGAAGACGTCCAGATTCAGTCCGCCGGAAAATCCCTCATCGAACGCGTTGAACTCCACGAGCCGGACGAATGCCCGCCCGTCGAACACACGCACGGTCGGCGGTCCGCCATAAGCCGGCGCAACGACGAGTTCATCGCGACCGTCACCGTCGATGTCACCGCAAGCGATACGCACCCCCTCGGTCCTGTCTTCATCGAATGGGGCGAACTCCCCCATGTAGCCGCGGCCATCCAATCCCCACAAAGCCAGTCGCGGTTCACTCCCCGGACCTGACGTCGTCACTAACTCCTTGATGCCGTCACCGTCGATGTCACAAATGGCGACGAAGAGTCCATGACGGTTATCACTGCTGAACGGGAAGAATCCGTTCACCAAAAACCGAGCCTCGCCGTCTTCACCCAGGACGCGCACGTGTCCGTTGGTGCCCGGACCGGCCGCCGTCACGATTTCCATCCGCCCGTCGCCCTCGAAATCCCCAGCCGCGACCTCTATCCCCCAGTCGACGCCTTCGTCATACGCGCTGAAGCTCGTCGTGAGCGAACCGTCGGTCCGCGCGACACGCACGACCGGAGCACTGCCGTACGCCGTACCGAGCACGAGCTCGTCCGAACCGTCCATATCAAAATCCGCTACCGCGACCGACCCGACCGGCTCGCCGTCCGTGATATCAAGCTGTCCGGCCTCGAACGCGCCACCGGTCTCCAACAGCCAAAAGACGAACCTAATCGGCTCTTCCTCTATCGCGGCCTGCGCTCCGGCCGGTAACGGCAGTAACGACACGACGAACAACAGGATTGTTCCCAAGACTGATGAAATCACCATATTTGCCCAAATTCAGTCCTATCATACCCTTAATCGCGGGTAACCTTCAAATTATCGCCGAAAAGCTATAAGATGGCCGTGTTCTTTCAAAAAGAGGTTTGAGATGACAGTAAAAAGAATGAAGGTGGTCGCTGTGCTCGGTAAGTACTATGTACCGAAGCGCACTGGAATCGGCGATCTCATTTTCGACAGCGGCGGCCGACTGGTCCCGGACTTCAACGCCATGGAGAATTTGCGGCGGCTGGCGCAGATCCTGCACGTGATGCTCTGGAACATACCGGACGTCGAAGCCGGCTTCATCTGCCCCCACATGAATACCGGTCGCTTCGAACTACTGACCAGGATCGACGAGGACCGCTTCCAGGAATTCTATCGCCAGCTGATCGAGCGTTCGGTGGATGCGGCGATACTGGTGCCGAACTGGCGTGATTCGTCGGGGACGCTCAAAGAGATCAAGCTGTTCAACCGACTGGACCGCCCCGTATTCGAGGAGTTGCAATCGTTGCACGCTTGGATGAAGAATCCGTGGACGAATCATCGGTTCAACAATTCGCGGGGAGAGATAGTCGATGGAACCACCTACTACATCTCTTACTTGCCCAACCGCACCGCGCCCGCGCTCACTGAACAGGACCTCTGGACATACGACCATCTGGACAAGGACTGCATTCCGCAATCGGCGTAAAAGAAAAGGAGCCTTCTTGGCTCCGTTTTTCGTGAATCCCTACCAACGCGGGCGGCGACGTGGACGTCGGCGCCTTCGGCGGCGCGGTAGGAAAACGACGGCAAGCGCAACGATGAACGCGATCATCCCGAGCACGCCCTGCCCGGCCATGACCAGCATGAGGCCGATGAAACCGATGGCGATACCGGCAAGATACGCGGGGCAGAATAGCCTTCGCAAAATTCGTCTCAACATAATTCCTCCTTCCGTCAGGATACCTCTATCGGCTTCTGACTGCAACCCCCATGGAAATCTCGGAACCTTCTACGTTGCCGACGAGTGCATACCACATACGATAAAAAAGGGAGCCACTTTATTCCGTTTTTTATTCGCGACGAATCAGGTACTGCCCGACCAGGACGACAGCGAGTGCAACGATGATTCCCGCGAGTCCGAAAGGTCAGAAAGGAACCTTCGTGACACCCTCTATTGGATAATCGAAATGTTCAGACATGCGCGCGACTTATGATACGGATTCGCGCCCGTCAATTCCAAAGAAAAAACCGCTTCCCGATCGAATCGAGTGCGGTTTGACGAATGTACCCAACCGTCAGGCTTTCTTCCGACGTCTCCGGAAGAGCGTGAGAGCGCCGATGATGATGTTGACGAGGCCGAGGACGCCGTAAAACACGGTCGAATAGACGTCTTTTGCCGTGTGCGCCGTGAGGGCCTCGAACGCGAGAACAAGCCCCCCCACGACGAGCAGCGCTCCACCGAGAACGAGAAGCATCCCACCGAGGGCAGACAGGATTCGCATCACTCTTTTCTTCACTTGAACCTCCAATACCTGTTGGCCACCTGAACGTAGCACGAATGCCGCCTATTATCAAGCCTCCAGCCTTAATGAAAAACCACCCCCTGCGCAGGGGGTGGATGAAAAATCAGTTGAAGGTGTGACAGTCCGGACAAAGATCGATCTGTGACCCGTCTTCCGACAAGGTCACCACTCTCTCGGTGCCGTCGCAGGTCGGGCAGACCACGGGCTGTGGCTGCATGTACAGATGACAGTCCGTTCGGTGCTCATCACCGTACGGACCCTCATGGTCGTCGTCGATCGTGCCGACAAGAGTGCGGCCGGACCACGCACCGATCCGATGACCGCATCGCTCGCACTTGAACTCCGAGTAACCGTCCAGGTGACAAGGGTGACAGGAGTGCCCTGTTCCGCAACTCCGACCGTACTGGACCAACGTGATCGTCCCGATCGATTTACATCTCGCGCACTGATTCGGGCGGCTCAAAGCCATCATTCGGGAACCTCCATATAAAAGATCGATTGATTTCATTTTGCATGGATTGCGGCGGGTGTCAACCCCCCCCCAACCTCCTCCGCGCGAGAATACCCGCCGTCGCCCCACCTTCGCCAAGGCTACGGTGGGCACAGAAAGGCTTTGGCGGGTTCGCGAGTTGTATGAATCGAAGCGAAAAAAGCCCCCACAAACGAAAACCCACCGTCGTAAACTCTAAACTCAACCTGTTAAAAACATAGGGTTAAAAAGACAGGTTGAATTCAACCTGTCTTTTTAACCCTCCATTTCAACCAGGTTGCCAACCTTCACTTGATAGTATTTTTGTCACCTAATAGAGTTGCGCCGGTTCCACAAAAAAGGACGAAATGGTTCGTCCGTAGCCGGAGCCAAGGGAGGTCCCATGTGGACATTGAAAAGAGTGCTGTTGATTGTCGCCGCCGCCTGCTTCGTCATGGGGTGCGGACCAGTACCAACGAGTGAAACAATCTCTTCGAACCAAGAGGCTCTAGACCACATCCAAGAGTGTGGTCTCACCTGTGAAGCGCAGGCATTCATTCTGGGATTGGATGATGTCGAGCGTGAAAGCCTAGCCGTGGCGGTTACAGAAGGAATGGACACGAGTGCCATTCATGCCTTGGCCAACAACAGACAGAGAGATGGGCTGCGGTCATTCCGGTGGCGTAGGTGATGGGGTCATTCGACAAGCATTGTGGACCGGCGAAGTCATTGAAGAAGACAACAGCGGAAGCAATCAGACGGCTCCCTACTTCGTCGGACAAGACAATCCTGGCGCGGCCGTATGCGGAGCAGACGGCAATGATTGGATAGGCTTTTACTACAGAGTAAATTCATATTACTACCGCACTTACCTACGACTGGATGGTGATACAATGGCCGCTCGCTGCATGATTAACAATAGCGGCAATTCAGCACGAGTCTATGATACTGACTACGTTGCGGTCTGCTACGGCTACTGGACGGTATGGCTCTGCGGAGATGATGATGATATCAATGACGCAGAACTGTGGCTAGATTAGCGTTTCCATCCCACGCTAACTAATTTGGTTCTTTTAGCTTCATGCCCCATACTTCAATGTATGGGGATTTTTTACAAATTTTTCATTCTCAAAAAGAATAACGGTTATGAATGATAGAATCATTAAGTTAATAAATGTCTCTGCATCAGTATCTGCTCTTCTTGCTGGAGCGTTTCTGCTGATGTTTGCCGCCTTTTTTCTGCTTACAGGCTTTGATGAGTTGTGGAACGGGAGAGGAGTATGGATTTACGGCTGGCTCTGGCTGATTACCATAATTACTAATGGACTGCTCATGCTAAACGTGGGCGGGAAATGGAAAAAAATATCACTGATGCAGTTTGTCGTAATTAATGCAGTTTTGTTCGGAATGATTGTTTTGGAGTTCATATTTGACATATAGATTGTTTGCAAGGATTTTATAAATCAACCTGTTTGATTCGGGGGGGGTTGAAAAGACGGGTTGGTGTTGGTCACTACCACCTCCTCCGCGCGAGAATAAAAAAGCCCCCCACAAACGAAAACCCACCGTCGTGCGACGATGGGTCTTCTGATCCCGTAAAACGGATTAACCCCGTTTGACGAGTTGGTCGGCCCGGGTGGAATTGAACCACCGACATCTACCTTATAAGGGTAGCGCTCTAACCCCTGAGCTACGGGCCGATAATGCCGATTAGGCTAAATCGTTTGTTGTTTTGAGATAAACACTTTGGATCCGAGTCCTGCCCCCCCGAAGCTCGAAGTCACCCGTAGCTTTATGCGAGGGGTGATAGCGAAGGGGGAAGCTACGGACCGATGATGCCATGATAACGGCCTTACCTTATCAGAACCCAACACGGTTTTCAACCCTGATTCAAGCGCAAAGATCGAAATCAAATACCCCGCCCCGCACCCGAACGCAGTGAGTAGTGCGGGGCTTGCCAGATTCGTTGATACTTACTATATTATAATGTAAACATTAAACAGTTCATCACAAGATTCTCTTGTCCCTTCGGACAGACCGGCTTTAACCCCGACGATTGGAGGATGCCATTAGTGCTCAAATTGCTGACTGGAGCTTCGAAAGAGGTAAGGACGGAGCATATGTCTCCAAACCACGCATGACCGGCACGATCAACCGACTACGGTGTCCTGACTGTCAGGACAAGGAGCTCGAAAGGACCGAGGAAATACATATCTGCGAGTGTGGGTGTGAGACACATTTCAAGGGTCAGGCCCTATGCGCCGCCCATGCGTTCACCCGAAAGTGTTGCAAGGTCTGCGGCGAGTCCCTCGATAAGGACGGAGAGCGCGACCGGACACCGGCCGAAAAGAAGGCCGAAAGAGAAAGAAGACGGCGTATACTTCGCTCAGCGGTGATCGAAAAGGACAAGGTCAGGGACATCGAGACTGCCAGAAGACGGAGGACCAGAAAAGAATGCGGCAAGCTGCCGCCGGTCCGTCAACGTCATCGCGCGATGCACTGACACTCTCCCCCATCGAGAGGCGGGACATTTCTCCCGCCTTTTTCTATAATACGATTGATATGCGGAACGAACATAAGATCGACGAGGCTTCAGCCGGCAAGAGACTGGACGTCTTCCTCGCGGAGACACTGGCCGGTATTTCGCGTTCCGCGATCCAGAAATCGATCAAGGACGGCGAGGTCACGCTGAACGGTGAACGCGCTAAACCGCACACCGCGTTGCGCGAGGAAGATATCGTCTCCGTCTCCGAAGAAGCCGCCACGCCGCCGGGTCCGATGAAGCTGACTCCCCGCCCGGATATCAAATTGAATATCGTACACGAGGACGACGACATCATCGTGCTGAACAAACCGTCCGGTCTGTTGGTCCACCCGGCCGTACGCGCCGAGGACGACACGCTGGCGAACGCCCTGCTCGCCCATTATCCGGATATCACCGGAGTCGGCGAGGGGCCGGAGCGCCCGGGCATCGTACATCGACTGGACCGAGACGCGTCCGGCCTGTTGGTGGTGGCCAAAAACAAGAAGGCGTACGCCGCGCTGAAGAGGCAGTTCCAGAAGCACGACATCAAGAAGGAATACGCCGTACTGGTACACGGACGTCCGCCGGAAGACGAAGGCACGATCGACATGGCGATCGGTCGCTCGACCAGGGAGCGCCGCATGGCCGCGCGGGCCGAACCGCTTAAAGGCGATCGCGAAGCGGTCACGCACTACAGGGCTGATGAATTTTTCATGGACGCTTCGCTACTGACCGTACGCACCGAAACCGGTCGCACGCACCAGATCCGCGCGCACTTCAAGGCGCTTGGCTGTCCGGTGGCGGGCGACAAGCTGTACGGCAGTAAAAAAAGCAGATCACTACCGGTACAACGTCTGTTCCTGCATGCTAAAATGCTCGGCTTCAAGCATCCGACCACGAGAAAACGAATGGAATTCAAGACACCGCTACCGACGGAGCTTGAGGATGTCTTGGGTGGGTTGCGAAGATAGCGGGAGAAGGTGCAAAAGGGGCAGAAGCGGGAGAAGGGAGTAATCCTTTCAACCCAAAAAGGGGCGCA
>JAYEJB010000068.1:0-7922 GCA_034716415.1 Patescibacteria group bacterium | reverse complement strand
GCGAAGCAATCCCGACGGGATTGCTTCGCGTTCGCTCGCAATGACAAAAAGAAGGAAGCCAGGCACACTGAAACAAGCTGCCTGTTTTCACTCCGAGTTGGGGATAAAAAACGGGGCTGACTGACGCCAACCCCTGCGAAGTGACCCCGACGGGATTCGTCCTCGCTCCGACTCGGCACCGGGGTGCTGCGCACCGAACACTCGCCAGCTCGCGTCCTCTCGCACCCGTTCGAATCCCGACGGGGTTGGTATAGAAAAGATGCTGACGCAAGTCAGCATCTAAAGAAGTGACCCCGACGGGATTCGAACCCGTGTGAACAGATTGAAAGTCTGCGATCCTAGACCTGGCTAGATGACGGGGTCAATAACCTATATCCTCCACTCCTCATGCTCGCCGCACAACAACTCCGCCGCGTATAGCGGCTCGGCCATCAGTTCCTTCACGACATGTTCCATCTTCATGGCACGCGATCCCTTCACCAGCACGACATCGCCCCGTTTCATCTTCTCCTGCACGAAACGCCCGGCATCGTGATTCGTCGAAAAATGCATCACCCGGTCTTCCGACATGCCCGCCTTCAGCGCCGCCTTCTCCGTATCACTGACGCGCTCACCGACCAGGATGAGATAATCGATCCCCAACTCGGCCGCCTTGCGGCCGACCGCCCTGTGGCCTTCGACTGACATCGAGCCCAGCTCAAACATGTCTCCCAGCACGGCAAAACGCCTGTCGTCCGCGGCCTGCAACGGCAATTCCTTCAAGATATGAAGCGCCACCATCGCCGACTTCGGCGCGCTATTATACGTGTCATCGACCAGAAGGGTCTTTTTGATGCCAGGCAGATAACGCAGCCTCCCCGGCGGCGGAACGAAGCTCCGCAGCGTCTCCGACATGCGTACCATATTCATGCCGCGCTCCTTACCGACCGCGAACGACGCCAGCACCGCGTAGATCGAGGGTGTGCCGAACGTGCCTGGAACCGATATGGGCATCGTCGTACCGTTCGCCGTGAGCTTAAAACCGGTACCACAGGCCTTCTCCGCCCAGCATGTGTGCAGTACGGTATCAGACAACGCGCGTACGTCCGCCTCGTCATGAAAGCCATACGACACGACCCTGGCCTTGGTCTTCTCACGCATACCCCAGACGCGCTCATCGTCCCGGTTCAGCACAGCCACGCCATCCTTGCCGAGAGCCTCTATGAGCGTCGCCTTCTCTCTGGTGATCTCATCCACCGAGCCGAATTTTTCCGCGTGCGACTCCCCTATCGCGGTCACGATGCCGATGTCCGGCTTGGCGATAGCGACGAGCTTGGCGATATCACCCTTGTGATCGGCCGCCATCTCCAGTACCAACGTGTCAGGATATATCTCGTCCGGAAAGGTCGAACGCCACCAACCGCGTACCAGATTCGCCAACCAGCCCATCGGTGACTTGCCCGCTGTCTCCAGTCCCAAAATCGCGAGCGGCACTCCGAACTCGGTGTTGTAGTTCCCCGGACTCCAACGGACCTTAAAATCATGCCCGAGAAGCGTACCGACGGCTTTCTTGGTCGTGCTCTTACCGACAGAGCCGGTCACTCCGATGATGAACGGTTTCTTTTTTTTCAGCAGCTTCTTAGCCTGCTGCGCCAACATTTTTTCAACGAATTTCTTCATATGCTTATCAATCTCATCTTAAACCGATGCGGGAGACGGGGGCTAGAAGCTTCCTGCTTCGTGCTTCCCGCTTCCTGCCCGGACCTATTTAGCCCTACTGGGCGGGATTTGCCTATAGTTTAGCAGAAACTCCGCGATTTCCCCAAAAAGCGGCGCCGCGGAGGATTCAGCCCACTGTACGTCCGTCGGCCGCTCGATCTTCACTAACATGACGAATTCCGGATCATCCACCGGCGCGAACCCGACGAATGACCCGATGAACGCTTCTTCTTCATACCCACTGCCGGCTTCTTTTGGTATCTGCGCCGTTCCGGTCTTGCCGGCGATCCAATATCCCGGCACTCCGGCCCGCGTGCCATGCCCGTCTTCAACGACCTTGACCAGCATCCCGCCCACGAGCGCGGCGGCACGCTTAGTGATGACCTGCCGGACGACGGTCGGTCCGGTCTTCTCCTCCTTGCCGTCAGGATAGATGAGTCTGTCGACGACATGGGGCTGCATCAGCTTGCCCCCGTTGGCGATTGCCCCGAACGCGGCGGCCATCTGCAGTGGAGTGACCGTTATTCCCTGACCGTACGACGCGGTCGCACTCCAGATGTCCCCGCGCTTCTCCAGCGAGGAGATGTTGCCGCGCGACTCGGTGTCGATCTCGATGCCGAACGTCGACCCGAAACCGAACCCCTCGACATACTCCAGAAAATCTTTCGGACCGAGCTCCGTCACCGCGAAGATCGTTCCGGTGTTGAGGGATTTCTCGAGCACCTGCGTCATCGTCTGCCAGCCGTGCGACTTACCGTCGGAGTTGCGTATGGTGTAAGGACCGATTTTCACCTGTCCCTCGTCGTTATAGAGAGTGTTCGGTCCGACCTTGCCGGAATCGATCGCCGCGGACATGGTGACCGGCTTGAAGATGCTGCCCGGTTCGTACGCATCGAAGATCGCCGGATTGTTGAAGACTGAGATGTCCTCGACCGTCGAAAAAGTATTCGGATCGAAATTCGGCTCGCCGCACATCGCCAACACCGCACCAGTGTCCGGTTCGAGGATGACGACCGCTCCGCCACTCGCGCCATGCCGCTCGACCGCCTCATTCAACTTGTCACAGGCGACGTACTGGATGGTCCTGTCGATCGTCAGTACGATGTCCACGCCATCCTCCGCCGGACGGAAACTACGCTCGGCCGTGCCGATCCACCGCCCGACCGGGTCGCGCTCGGTCTCGAGATATCCGGCCTGTCCGCCCAGCTCCGCGTTCCAGTATCCCTCGACGCCGTACCGTCCGACGCGCTCACCGTCCTCGTCCGAACCGACGAATCCGAGCACGTGCGACAGGTTTGACTTCTCGGGATAGAACCTGTGCGCCTCCGGCGCGAAATGGATGCCCGACAGTTCCAGCGCCCTCAACGACTCAACGACCTCATCGGACACGCGACGTTTCAGCGGTTCATACGGATCATCCTCCAGCGACAGCTTACGTTCGATCTCTTCGGCGTCCAGCTCCAGGATCTCGGCCACTTTCTCCGCGGTCTCGTGCGGATCTTCGATATCGCGCGGCACCGCGTACACCAGCGCCATATCGCGGTTCACCGCGGCCGGAAAGACGCCGGACAGTGATTTCGGATCACTCAAGTATATCGCACCACGTTCCGGAAAAAGCTCCGCGAATATGCCATGCTGGTCGGAAGCAAGCGCGGAATAGAAGTCATACGACAACACCTGCAGGACGAACAAGCGCATGAAGACGAGACAGAACCCTAATATGATGACAATCTTAAGGAGGCGTAAACGTTTTTCCGAATCGTTTGCGCCTTTACGACTTGAGCCGATCTTCCTTATCCGCGATAGCTTAGGTGACATAAATCAGGGGCAGAAGGGGCGGGAGAAGGGGCAGAAGGGGCAGAAGAAATCTTTTCCTGCTTCCCTGCCTGCCGGCAGGCAGGTCCCGCTTTTGCCCCTTTTCCCGCTCACTTCAAATATTCACTCAACCCAAAATCGAACAAACCTCCCGGACCGGTCGGATTCATGCCGTTCTCCACTTCCTCTCCGTCACTCACCCCATCACCGTCCGTGTCCGGATTTTCGGGATCACTGCCGTAGAAGAACTCAAGGGTGTTGCCGAGACCGTCTCTATCCGGATCGGGATCCCGTTCCGCGCCGTCCGTGGACAATCCACCGCGACGCTCATCCTCCGTCGCTATCCGCTGTCCGCCCAACGCCGCCATAGGCAACCGATTGACGATACCCGGCAACAGCGAGTCGATGATCTTCTTCACGTTCTCGATATCACCCTCCGGCCTGCTGACCGCGACCAATTCGTTGAAGTGCGAGAAATCGAACAGCGCCGACAACACACCGTCACGCGCGCCGTCGTCATAACGGAAACGCAGACGCAGACGATACAGATAGTAGTCTCCGCGGCCGATCCACATCTCTCCGATCTCCGGCTGGATGTTGGCGAAGAACCGGTCGATGCTTCGCCGTTCAGTCTCGGTGAGCTCCCGACCGCGCCGCAGCTTCTCCTCGGTCATGTAAAAATCCTTGAAGAACAGCACTTCCGGCCTGACCTCGTAGTGAAGCGTCGTCACCCCGTTCACCTCATCGTTCTGAAGCCGATTGACGACGCTGATGAACGGCGTTATCGCGAACTCTTCGGCCAAGTAGGCCTTATCCTCATCGCTCAACGGACGCCCGCCGCCGATGAACGGCAGATCGACGGCCTCGAGCACGTCGACGAGCTGAAGCTGCAGCCAGCGATCGACGAACCGGTCCAGCCTGAGCGTGCCGAGATTCCCGGTCACGTCGTCAAACTTCAGATAGTTCTCCTCGCCGAGCTTGCGAAATTCACCCTCGAACACATGCGTCGAATCCGGGGCACCGATGGCCGCCCGGAACTTGTGCGCCTGCTTCGTCTCTTCGTCCGACCTGTCCACCAGGCCAGAAGTCGTCAGACGGACCGATTCCGGCTCACGCGTCACGTTGCCCGCTTCCGACTTGACGGTCTTCCAACCGCGCCATTCGATGTCTGTGTCGACCTGAAAAGTGCGCGCCGTCGCCATTCGCCACTTCATGAGGTCCACGATCTCTGATACTTGAGGCAGAAGCAGCAACGCCAGCAACGCCAAGGCCGTCGCCGTCAACGACATGAAGCTAATCACCAGCACGAACGGATTCGTGTACCACTTTCGATATATCATACGCGCGGGGTTATTGACCGTCACCGACTGAAGATGCCGAGACGCGGAGAAGCCTGGCCAGGACTATCGAGAGCGGTCGCGCGTCATCGGGCGACACCACCTCAACCGGTATGTCGAAACCGGTGAATTTGACCGTGATTCCGACAGGAGACGCACCCTCATCCTCTCCGAGCGGGACCGCGACCACCTTGATCAGATAGAACCTGTCTTGTCTCTTGTCTATCCAGGCATCAACGATGAATTCCCTGGACGCTACGATATCCCTGATGCCGATCTTCTCGTCCTCGGTGCAGATCCTTCCTTGCACGGAACGGGTCAACGTCGTCAACAAAAATGCCAGATTGTCCCTGTCGACGGATAATCTGTAATGAGCGACCGGCACGCCCTCCATGATCGTGTCGTCAAACCGCGGGCCAGGCCGAAACACCGATGTGCCACCCCCAAGCATATCTTCTGCCCCTTCTCCCGCTTCTGCACCTTCCATGACCCAAGGCAACAACAATGACAACGCCGACTCACCCAGAGAGAACCAGGCACCATTAAATCCCTCTACGTCGATGATGCTGTCGAGATCCTGCGGCAGTCCGTCCAACATGGTGTACAACCGGCCGTCATCGGCGAGCCGCACTGCCGCATCCATGACCTTCATCGACGGGAATCCGGCGGTCACGGACATGTCGGCCGAGGCAAGCATGGCGCCATCATCAGGATACGCGAACTCACCCGCTCCGCTGATACGGAGCGGAACGGCGACTCCGGATGAATCGAAAACAAGATCGACCGCCACACCGGCGGAGAACGATTCCGTCGACGTCAGATGCTCCATCGCCGGAGTAAGCAAATCGGCGCGCGAGCCGCTGCGAACAATCCAAAGCATGGCGGCTATACCGACCACCGCGACGACAACGATGATTATGAGAGATTTACGGGGCATTGACTTGAAGTTCGGGAGCTTAGGAGCTGAGGAGACAAGGAGCTCAGGAGCTATTGTTATAAACACGCTCCTGAGCTTCAACAATAAAAATACTCCTTAGTTTTTCAAATACCTCTTCCCTTTCAAGCTTTCCGGCATGTATTCCTGCTCGACCGGGCCGTCATGTGAAGGATTGTACTTGTAGTCCTTTCCGTAGCCGAGCTCTTTCATCAGCTTGGTCGGCGCATTCCGCAGATGGACCGGGACCGGTTCATTCTGCGTGCGCTCGACGTCTTCGCGGACCTGTCCGATGGCCGTATAAAGCTCGTTCGATTTCGGCGCGCGGGCCAGATAGACGGTCGCCTGCGCCAGACAGACGTCGCATTCGGGCATACCGAGCTTGTGGGCCGCGTCGAATGCGGCCAAGGCCTGCACGAGCGCGTTCGGATCGGCCAGGCCGATGTCTTCTGAAGCGAACCTGACGAGACGCCGCGCGATGTACACGGGCTTCTCGCCACCCTCAAGCATCCGGCCGAGCCAATACAACGCCGCATCCGCGTCGCCGCCGCGCATACTCTTGTGCAGGGCGGAGATGATGTTGAAATGCTCCTCCCCACTCTTGTCATAACGGAGATGCGATCGCTTGATCATCCTGACGACCGCCTCTCGACTCAATTTTATCACCCTTGCGACCTTATCGGAACCGCCTTTCGCCGCATGCTCCGGCGTCGATTTGACCGCCATCTCCAACAGGTTCAACGCGGAACGGGCGTCACCGTCGGCCGTTTCAGCGATGAAACGGAGCGCACCATCTTCTACTTCGATATTTTTCTCACCGAATCCTCGCTTCTCATCCTTTAGCGCGGTCTCAAGCAACGCCACGATATCCTCGATCGCCAACCTCTCCAGCACGAATACCTTACAGCGCGACAGGAGCGCTGAATTGAGTTCGAATGACGGATTCTCTGTGGTCGCGCCCACCAGAACTACTGTCCCGTTCTCGACATGCGGCAAAAAAGCATCCTGCTGAGCCTTGTTCCAGCGATGAATCTCGTCGACGAACAGGATGGTGCGTTCCTCATGCATCGATAGACGCTCCTTGGCCTCCGCGACGATGGTCCGCAATTCAGCGACGCCGCTCGTCACCGCACTGATCTGCACGAAACGCGACTCGGTCATCCGAGCGACAATCCGCGCCAGCGTGGTCTTGCCGGTACCCGGCGGACCCCAAAACACCATCGATGGCACCTCATCAGTCAAAAGCAGCCGACGAAGCATGCTCTCCCGACCGACCACCTCCTTCTGCCCCACGAATCCCTCAAGAGAATCAGGCCTGATGCGGTCAGCCAGAGGTGCCTCTTTCCTCAATTGTTGCTCCGCCTTAAAGGCGAACAGGTCGTTTCCCATAGCATATGAAATTTACCGTCAATCAGGCCAAATATCAAACCTGGCCCAAAGGCCAGGTCTAGCGTATCTTAATGCCGATTCTTGATAATTACTTACCGGCAACAAGATTATGATGGTGTTCCCACTTCTCTTCTAGAATCCAGACTCTCTCCATCAGATAGTATATGACAGTGTTGATGAGCGCGATGATGAGTGTACCGATGATGCCGCGTTCCAGACTACCGGCAAAGAAGACGATGACGAAGAAATCCTTACCTGAAGCGAACAACCGATAGGTCAATGTCTTCACGATGGCGCGCTTGCCGCTCTCCACACCGTCCGTTACCTCCCAGTCGATCTTGGACCAGACGCGTTCATGGTACCAGTACATCAGCACCTGGATGACATGCCGAAGGCCGGTCGCCAGACCACCGGCCGCCGCGCTCCCTAAGAGAATCGCCAGCACCAAGAAATCCGCGGTCACGACCGTGACCCGGAAAATCAGCGCTTTCATGAAGGCATGATTTCGCATATCTATTCTTAATTTTAGCATATTTTGACTGTTTTTTGAAGGAGTGGACGGAGCGTAAAAAACGAGAAATAGAGATGGGGGTTCCTTCTTTCTTGTCATTGCGCCCCGCCGATAGCGGGGTCCCGCCTTCTCTAGATTGGGGATATGTGGCGGGAAGGAGCGGAGCGACGCGGCAATCTCGACGGGATTGCTTCGCCACGCTCGCAATGACAAGGGAGTGGGGGGGGGGGGGTGAGGG
>JAYEJB010000067.1:0-26330 GCA_034716415.1 Patescibacteria group bacterium | reverse complement strand
CAATTAAAAGATTCTCCAAAGAGATAATATCCTCATAGCTATGCGTAAACTTTATCCGAGCCATACCAGCCACAATACTACCCCCCCCACAACTTTTACCAGTCATGCGGAAGGCGAAGGACGCCTACCTACTCTGGCACACCAACTACCTCAACCTGCCGAAATCGTGCCGCTATTCGCTCGGACAGCGTATCGATTCTCTCTTCGTCGAGATAATGGAGTCGCTGGCAGCGGCGACGTTCACATCAAAAGAAGAGAAACTTCCGTTTGTCCGCCACGCCATCAAGAAGCTGGATACCGTCAAAATTCTGCTCATGATTCTCTGGGAAACTAAGTCGCTCGATAGCAGGAAATATACCAAGCTGTCAGCCGAACTGGAGGAGGTTGGACGGATGCTCGGTGGCTGGAGCGGACAGCTGCGGAAACAAAACTCCCTCGACTATAAATCGAGGGAGAAATGAAGACGGTCGCGGCGGACCAGGAGCCAGCGCTTGCCCGGATTCCAGCGGTTGTCGGGATTGGCGTAGTTGGCGTTCAGCCACAGACCGTCGTCGTTGCGGTTCAGGTTGAACATGTTCGGGTCGCCGTCCGAGTCCGTAATGTACGGAAAGCCTCCCGGAACACTGCCCATCGAGTTCTCTCCGGGCTGTATCGAATTCGTGATCTCAAATCACCTAGCTTCCCGCACCGAGCATCTTCACTTTTTCAGCCGACATGCACCACCCTGCCCCAAGCCTTAGCCGGAGGCATTCCCGACGCATGGATGCTGGGTTCGGCGGCCGGAAACCGTAGCCTCCGGCTCATTCGCCTACTGCCGAGATGCATTGTCGCAAAAGAAAGCGCCCCACGCAAGAGAATGCGTGGGGCGCGGATGGCGCGCGCCAAAGGGCTAAGTCCCCAAGGGCCAGGGCAAAGGAACCCAGCCCAAAGCGCTAAGGCTCGCGGCGGACCAGGAGCCAGCGCGAGCCCGGAGACCAGCGGCTGTCGGGATCGGCGTCGTTGGCGTACAGCCACAGACCGTCGTCGCGGCGGTTCAGGCGGAACACGCGCGGGCCGCCGTCCGAGCCCGTAACCGGCTCCATGGCTACTAGGAGCCACTCGTGGCCGGAGTAGACCAGCCTAGCGAGCGGACCGGCCTCGGGCGGGCATGTGCCATAGCCGTGTTCGATCGCCCGGTCGAGGAGTTCGCGAGTGGTATAGGCTTCGTCGAATCCCAGATCCCGGTCAAGGACCGGCACCAGCTCGAGCCCCCGCGCCTCATCGGATAGCCCGATACGACCTATCAAATCGTCCGCCCATCCGCTGACGTTGACGTCAGCCCTCTTCAGGGCAGTGCGGATCTCGTCGGCCGCGAACTGGCCCAGCGTGACCTTGAGCGGCCAAGCCGATTCCGGCCACGGGTTCTCCCGCCGGCAGAGCATTGCCTTTGACATTTCAATCTCCTTTCCGTCGCCAGAGGACCACCACCGCAGCAGTCATGACAATATATTATGGCATATTTGAGCTTATTTATCAAGTCTACGTTATGCTAGGGGGTCACATCTTGCCTTTTGACTTTCTTGTCACAGAGGACCACCACCGCGGCAGTCATGACAATATATTATGGCATATTTGAGCTTATTTATCAAGTCTATTTGCTGCTAGGGGGTCACATCTTGCCTTTTGACTTTCTTGTCATATTTTCAATGACCTGCTAAGAAAGAGCACGCATGACGAGAAAGTTGCGAATTGAATATCCAGATGCGATATATCACGCTTACGCCCGAGGCAACGAACGTCTCCCGATTTATTATTGCGACGATGACAAGCGCTTCTTCCTGGATCTTCTCGCTGAAACTATCAGAAGATTCTCATGGCAAGGTTTGGCATTTTGCCTGATGGACAACCACTATCATCTGGTCATAAAAACCTTGGAAGCCACGCTTTCCCGCGGTATGCAATGGCTCAACGGATCCTACAGCCAGTGGTTCAACCGCCAGCACAACCGCACCGGCCATCTGTTTCAGGGACGTTTCAAGGATACGTTAATACAACATGGCGCGCACTTGAACATCGCGAACCGATACGTCGTGCTAAATCCCGTGCGGGCTGGTCTGGTAAGCGGCCCAGAGCAATATGAGTGGAGCAGTTACCTCGCTACGATCGGTGCGGGCGAAACTTTCGATTGCTTGACCCCCGATGCCGTGTTGGCCGAATTTGGCGTCGAAAGAAGCGAAGCCATCCGTAATTACCAATCCTTCGTGCTGACCGGAATCGGCGAGGATTCACCGGACATCTATGTACCTATATTCGGTGACGATGACTTCCGAGAGACAACAATGAACGAATTCGGGACGGATCTGCTTGACCATGAATATCCGCGGACAGAGCGTCAGTCATTCAGACCAGACCTTTCTAGACTGATTCCATTTGCTGAGAAACGATGCGGCAACAATATCGCAGAGAGAAACAAGGGTATCGTTCAGGCCATTCACAATTTCGGCTACTCACAAACCGAAGTCGCTCAATATATCGGAATACATTACTCACGCGTAAGCAAAATCATGGCGGCTAGACGTTTGGAGGAGAAAAAGTCAAAAGGCAAGATGTGACCCCATTTTTTTCTTACATATCTCGTTCACATTGACAAAGAAAAAACCGCCGAAAGGCGGTTTTTTGATTACGGAGATCCGTGTGGCTTGTCGAATTCCTTTTCCGCCATATACTGCTCTTCATCCACTTCCTTGAGCGGCATCAGCGGAATGGAACCCACTAGGTTCTTGTCGAATTCCCCCTTCAGGAAAGGCACGACCGCTCTGTCGAAGTTTTCCGTAAGCCAGACCAGGCGGGTGAAACTCAAACCAATGAGTACCTCGAAGGCCTTTTTGGCGACTCCTGCGGCCAAATCCTCTGACCAACTGATCATATCTTCCTCCCTGAATGAACGTTAAGCCTAACCTTGCCAGGCACGAGGTAGGGTGTCAAGCATGATTCTAAGCTTAAATTAGCGATGAATCGTGCTCAATCAATAGCTGTGACCAGATATTGCCAAAATCCGATTCTGATGCTATATTTTCATCGCGTAAATGAAGCCCTTCGACTTCGCTGCGCTTCGCTCAGGGAGTATTTATATATATAAATAATATTGTCTGAGCGAAGTCAAAGACCTACAGATTACAGATAAAAGTATGCGGGCGTGTAGCTCAGTCGGTTAGAGCATTGCACTGATAAACGCGGTCGACATATTCCTTACAACCTTTCTGGTGGGCGTTTCATGGGCGTGTAGCTCAGTTGGTTAGAGCATTGCACTGATAATGCAAAGGTCGGAGGTTCGAATCCCCCCACGCCCACCAGAAAGGTTGCAAGAATGATTAGATCGGAGGTTTCCCGCCGTTGGCGGGACCCCGCCCTCTTTGATGAAATAAAGTGGCGGGGCGAATCCCCCCACGCCCACCACCCCCCCGTCGCTCCAGCTCTGCTGGAGCTATGGGGGGTGCCCCTCTGTAGCACCTCGAAGCCCGAAAGGTTGAAGAGGTACGAAGGAGGGCCATAAATGTACCGAGTCACACAGACTCGCATCACCAAGCAGTATTCCAATAAGGCACTTACCATATACTCGAAAAAAATGCGTATCAAATAGTGCCGAGGTAGCTTCCCCCTTCGCTAGGGCTACGGGGGACAAGCAGCGTTCAAGCAGAGGACTACACGGCCATTCAAAATCAAAATACGCACCGAGTCGTGCCGAGGTAGCTCAGGGGTAGAGCAGAGGACTGAAAATCCTCGTGTCGGCGGTTCAAATCCGCCCCTCGGCACCATGCAAAAAACAGCAGTCTAACTGCTGTTTTTTGCTGGAGCGGGCGACGGGAATCGAACCCGTGCGGTCAGGTTGGAAACCTGAAGTTCTACCATTAAACTACACCCGCGTATCACTGCATTTTAAACTGATACGACACTGACACTAACTGATCTTCGCCTTCTTCATGAAGTTCAATACACTTAGATGAAAGCACGTATACGACTGGTTCGGATTTAGACTCCAGATATACTGACATGACCTCCCCCTCAGACAACGGCATGCCACCCTTCCAATCATAATCCCCGACATAGGGACCATCAACAAATTTTGCTGTAGTCGTTTTCTTGATCATATGGTTTGGATGGTCGGGGCGGAGAGACTCGAACTCTCGATCTCCTACTCCCAAAGTAGGCGCCTTAGCCACTAGGCTACGCCCCGACGCGAACTTAGGATAGCTTAAAATCGAGGATTAATCAAGTCTCTCTCCTATCATGGTTAACTCAAACAGACTCCTGTGTTACCCTCCCTTTAGAGGTGTTACCATGGGTTTTTTCATAAGCGCAGTCAGCCAAGCCGAATACGTGGGCGAAGGCGATAACTCAAACAGTGACGACATACTTGCCGTCAGAACCGGAAGGAATTACGAGCGGTTCCTGGATGGAAAGCAGCTCGGACTCTACCGCTTCAAAGGTCAAGACGCGAACGTCGAAGGCTACAGCGGAATAGGCCTGGAGGAATGGACTGACATCCTAAGCCGGATAGTGCACAGGTGCGGCATGTGGGACTTAGGCAGTGATTCCTATGGCTTGGAGTTCGACGGCGTCTTCTTCCCGCCCTTCTACCACAGTGGGGCTTACGGACCCGAGACGTGCAAACGTCTTGCCGCAGAGTTTGCCGCGCATCGCGACAAAGTCGCCGGAGGCATCGCCAAAATACGTCCGAAAAAGGACTTTCTATACGGCGGTAAAGACGGGAATGCCTGGTGGTTGAGCCTTTACGATCAGTGGCAAAAAGTCTTCGAGGTCGGTAGTGATAGTGGCTTTGCCTTCTTCAGATGATCAAAAAATCGCGCCGAGACGCGGTTTTTTCTTGTGTCATTGCAGGGACGGAGGCCGCGACAATCTCGACGGGATTGCTTCCCCCGGCTCACGGGCCGGGGTCGCAATGACAAGGAGGATAGGTAAGGTCTCTCCTTTCTTGTCATTGCGCCCCGCCGACAGCGGGGTCCCGCCTTCTCTAGATTTAGAGATATGTGGCGGGAAGGAGCGGAGCGACGCGGCAATCCCGTCGGAGACACCCGGCGTCCGCTCGCGAAAACCTGCGCCAAGCTGGCCAAGGATTTCTACGATAACAGAGCACTCATCGAGGAGAGGCTCGCTGCAGCCAAGGCCACCCTAGAGGCAGACGACCAAGAAACCCCTGATGAGGATTTCGATAAATTCGATCCGGAAGAGCTGGCCAAATACATTATCGGCGACGATGACATCCAGATGTTCATGCGGCAGTATGACCGTTTCCAAAAAGGCTTTGAGGTCGCCAGCGATGACGGCTTCGTCATCTTCTCATAAAAAACGCGCGCACAGCACGGTTTTTTTATGTTACCCTGATAAATGAGGTTTAATCATGGGAGTTTCATTTAGGGCAATCAGTAATGCCGAATTCGTAAGTCCGGACTTTGATGATGAGGATGGAGATAAGCTCCTTATGGTCTATCCAGTGCCAGGCGGAGATGAACTGCTTGATGGCAAACAGCCGGGTGTCTACCGCGCGAACGAGGAGGTGTTCATGGAGCTGCTGCCCTGCCTGGAAGAATGGTACAACGTCATCAGTTTCGCGATATATGACTGTGACGCCTTTCACCTTGGAGTGTGCTGCGACTCACCGTTCTGCGAGATCCTTCCCATCCCGCACGAAGGGGCGATCGGCCCGACGACAGCTGTAAAGTTGGCCAAGGATTTTGCTGAACATCGTGCCACGATGCTCGAATACCTCAAGAAGCACTACCCAAAGGATGAGGGAGGCCCCTTTGAGGGTGAGGACGGCAACGCTTGGTGGCTGCAGATCTACGACGCATTGCACAAAGCCTGCAAGATCGCGAGCGATGACGGATTCCTCATCTTCACCTAAAAAACCGCGCCGAGACGCGGTCTTTTTTTATCTCGATGTCTGCAGCAAAGAAAGCCAACGACTACCTGATATCCAGGTCACTCAATCCACGCATATCGAGGAATCGATATACAGTCAGCGTCTCACTGTTTTTCCAGCCATGTAGCTGCCAACCATCAGGATCCGTATCAACCTCCTCCATGGAGCCGGTTTCCAGATCGATGATCACCAACGTATATCCCCACCTGTGGTCGCCGATAAGCTCGTGCGAAACGAACGCGACGCGTTTTCCGGCCATATCAAGTACGGCGTTCGATGCGCCTTTCTGCTCCAAATCCAACAATAGCTTCTCTTCCTCTCCGTTCAGTCGTGAACTGTACAGTCGCACGCCTTCGTCCGTCTCCCTTGAATAGACAATCAAATCCTTTGCCGGATAAACGTCTTTTATCCCGTTGATGATAAGAGGTTTGCCGAGATCGAACAGAAGCTTCCGCTCACCGGACCACACATCGACCTCAAAAAGCATCTCACCGGCATTATAGAAAGTCGGATACAGGCCGCCCAGACCGCTCCATTCGAATTGAGCGACGTAATAGGCCTTGGCACCGTCAGCAGACCAACCTGCGGGCTGCCAGATACTCAAACTCGGTTGTCCCTCAACTGGCTGATTCAGTAGATTCGCGAGCCCAGACTGGTCTTCCGTGAATAACACCCTGTCCTCCAGTAAGGTCAGGCTCCTCGCTACAAGCCGATTGGTCTTGTTCTTGTGCAGATCGCCGTCTTGGATCAACTCGTCCTCATGCTTGACCTCTAACAGCCATCCCCCGTTCGGGCTGACCAGGGGGCCGAACATAGCCCTGGCGGAATCCACCTCACTATCCTCCAGGGTCTCCTCCGCCGGTTCTGGCTCAACACTCACCGTTGTTGTCAGCCTTTCGATCTCCTCATTTGCGCTCTCCAGTTCCTTATCCAGACTACCGACCCACCAGGACATTCCGGCGATCATGATTCCGCTCAACACGGCGACAAACAGGAACATCTTGAACAGGAACATCGCGCCTTTCGCGCGTCTCTCGAGCTTGGCCAGTTCTTCGTTATTGATCATATGATGCGATTAATTCTTACTTGCCTAAGTATATCATACTTTTTGGGTCTTCATCCGATCGTCACCTTCGTGCCATACTGCGCCCACCAGTAGAGCGGTTCCATATCTTCGTAGCGCACGTTGACACAGCCGCCGGACACGCGCTCGTGGCCGAACTTATCATGCCAGTAGGCGCCGTGGATGTAATAGTTCCAACCGTTGGCGCGAGTGAACTTTAGATTCCATAGTGTGTTCGGATAATCCCAGGTCGGACCGGCGTAATACTTCGACAGCACCTTGTCGGAGATCTCGAACTCCCCCAGCGGTGTCGGCGTCGAGGTCTTGCCGGTCGAGACCGGAACCTCTCCCATCACCTTGTCGCCGAACGAATAGACCAGCCGCAGATCCGTAGTGCTGACATGAATACTCTTGACGAGCTGCACCGGCAGGGCGTTCAGTGGATCATAGCTCGCCGCAACCTCTGTTCCGTCCAAAAATAAATCCCCGTCCGAGTCGGGGTTCAGTAAACCGGTGCCGAGCGCGAGCTCCCAGGCATCGAACAGGTAGTCCTCGTCCGAGTCCACTTCCATCAGCGTCAGGCCGGCATGGCGAGGCGAATAGCCGTTTTTGACCTCATCGCCGTCCAGATAACCGTCATCGTCGCTATCTGAGTCGGCTGGATCGGTGAAATAGACCTGCACTTCTTCTACATCGCTCAAACCGTCCAAATCCGTATCCTGAACTACATCAATAGCCCTGGCCGGGGCCACAAACATCAGGCCGATTGTGGTCAACACGGCCAAAAAATTAGCGATTCGCTGGATAAGCCGATTGTACGGCTGAAAGAGCATATTTTATCTTTATTTCTGCCTTAATTATACCATTTTTCGGACTTATCCACAACTGGTACACAGGGGTGAAAGTCGTGAACGGGGCAAGACGTGCCTGCCGGCAGGCAGGCGGAATTGTTAGACACAAGATTCAAGTTTTTTGAAAAATCCCCTCCATCTTACTCCTTTTGTCATTGCGAGGCCGAAGGCCGAAGCAATCCCGTGATTTTAGCTAAAGCTAACGGGGTTGCCGCGGTCGCTACGCTCCCTCGCAATGACAAAGGGGACGAGCAGGGGAGGGAAGATTTTTAAAAACTTGTGTCTTGAAACTTGTGTCTCCTCGCCTCCTCACCCCCCACAAATAAAAAGAGAGCGGTTTAAGCCCTCTATCGCGATTCTACTTCTTTTCAGCCCCATCCGGAACTGGAACGATCGACTTCTCGTCTCCATTCTCGACGGACATCAGTGCGTCGTCTTTCCCTCCGCTCGGTTTTGGCGGCCGCGGCTTCCTTCGGACTTCGATCTGCCCCGTTTCATCGAGCGTAAACAGCACCTTATCCCCTTCCTCAAGCTGTTCGGATTCGATGGCGTTAGAAAGCGGCTCCCTGACATGGGTCTCGACGACGTCGTTGATCTGACGTGCGCCGTAACCGATATAGTCGGCCTGGTCCAACAGCCAATCCTTGAGACGGTCCGAGTAATCGATCGTCATCGGAACGCTCTCGGCTCTCTCACCAGTCAGCTGATCCTGAAGTTCGGCAAGCGCCTTATCCAGAATCTGCGTGCACGAGTCGTGATCGAGCTGATTGAAGACGATGATGTTCTTCCTGAGTCGCCCCACGAATTCCGGTGGCCAGAACTCCTCGATTTTCTCAAGGGTCCGCTTACGAATCAGCTCGTTATCGGAAAGATCATCATCAGCCCTCGTGCCCGCGAAACCCAGCCCCCGTCGCCCGGACTTGATGTTCTTCTGCTCTCGACCGGCGATATTGCAGGTCAGGATGATGGTGGAGTTCTTGTAGAGCACCACCTCCCCGTCGGACATCGTCAGCCGACCCTTGTCGAGGATACTAAGGATGAAATCGCGCAGGCGCGGGTGGGCCTTTTCGATCTCATCGAACAGGATGACCGAATAATAAGGCGCGAACTGCTCGTAGAAATGGAGCATGAATGCCCGCACGTCCTTTTCGGTCATCGGCCCGACGTAATCCTGCTGTAGGTGAGGCGTAATCTTGACCCAAAAATGCGGACCGTCGATCCGGAGCTGGGCCAGTATGCCGGGCTGATCATAGCCGACATATGACGGCGGTGCACCGATAAGGTCCAGGACCTGGTGGTCATCGGCGTATCTTTCCGACTGAATCTCCGTCATCGGCGGCTCCGGCACGTCAGCGATGAGGTACCTCGCCAGCACCTCCGCGGTCAGCGTCTTACCGACTCCGGTAGGACCGGAGAACACGAACGTGCCGATCGGTCTGGTGAGATGACTTAGGCCAGCGTAGTGGACCGTAAACCGCCTGACGACGGCATCGATAGCGTGAGGCTGCCCGATGACCCTTTCCGAAAAGAAAGTGCGCATTGCGGCAGTCCTCGACCCGAGAATCCTGGTATTCACGACTTCGGTGAAGACGCTTTCATCCAGGACGCCCTTCTTATCAGGACTGCCCATGGCTCATATCCTTCCTAGTGCCGCGGACAACGTCCGACGACTGTTAAAGGACTCCTGAATTCACTTTATCTTATAGGCAGAGCCAGTCAATAATAGCCTTATAATACAAAAAGCGGCCCTAAAGCCACCTTATTTAGGCCTAAAATCACGAGATATCAGGCTAATTGCTTAACATCGATACGTGTATTAGCCAAAGTCAGCGCCAACGCGAGCGCATCCGCGGCATCATCCGGCTTCGGGATGGCGTCCAGCTTCAATAACATCTGCACCATCTTCTGCACCTCCATCTTACCGGCGCGCCCATGCCCGCAGACCGCCATCTTTACCTCCGCCGGATTGAACTCCCGAATCGGAACTTCCATCCCTTCGAGGCTGCTCAATATCACACCCCGCGCTTCAGCGACGCCTATCGCCGTCTTGACGTTCTTCGAGAAGAACAGCCGTTCGACCGCCGCGCTGGTGGGTCGATAGGTCCGGATCAGAAGCTCCAGCTGATCCTGCAATTTACACAGTCGCACAGCGGCATCTTCTCCGGCTTCGGTCTTGATGCTCCCATAAGTCAGGCAGCGCTCTCCGCGCCCGCCGCCGCGCACAACCAAACCATATCCCATGTCGGCATAACCGGGATCGATTCCGAGAAAGATTTCCACCTTATCTTCGGGCATCAGAGACTGACGTTAAAATAGATGTTGCTGACGTCCTCATCATCGTCGAGTGCTTCGAACAGCTTTTCGATCTGCGCCCGGACCGCCTCTTCGACCTCGTTCTCTTCCTTGGCGATCCACTCGAGACCGAACTCTTCGATCTTCAGTCCGGCGGCCTCGGCGGCGTCGCGAACCTTGGTTAAAACGTCCGGCGCACTCGATATGACGATAGAACCCTCTACTTCATTTATATCGTTAGCGCCCGCGTCTATCAAGAGCAGTTGTTCATCATCCGTCAAGGCTCCCTTGCCGATGACCGTCACCACACCCTTTCTTTCGAACATCCACTGGACCGAACCGCTGGCACCCAAATTGCCGCCATGCTTCGAAAAGATGAATTTTATGTTCGGGCTGGTCCGGTTGCGATTGTCGGTGAGCGCCTCCACGAGCACCGCCACGCCGCCCGGCCCGAAGCCTTCATAGATGACCTCCTCAATGACTCCGCCCGCGATCTCCCCGGTGCCGCGCTTGACGGCCTGATCGATCTTGTCCTTGGTCATGTTGCCGGCGAGCGCCTTATCCATCGCCGAACGCAACGCGAAGTTGAACTCCGGATCACCGCCTCCGCGCGCGGCTACGGTTATCTCCTTGGAGAGCTTAGTGAAGAGAGCCGACCGTTTGGCGTCGGCCGCTCCTTTTTTGTGCCTGATCGTCGCCCATTTCGAGTGTCCGGACATAGACTTGTCGTAATTCTGTTTAAGCTAGTGCGCCTTCGACTTCGCTACGCTACGCTCAGGCAATATTGTGATATTCCTATAGACCCTGAGCTTGTCGAAGGGCTACATTATACTTGGAATTTACCAAGCCTCGCCGCTTGATTCAAATGAATACGATAGCGCGATAGCGGGGATAGCGGGGATAGCGGGGATAGCGGGGATAGCGGGGATAGCGGGGATAGCGGGGATAGCGGGGATAGCGGGGATAGAAACGAAAGACTGTGCTGCGCACAGTCTTTCGTTTCTATATCTCTTAAATGTCTCTCCCCGCTAGTCCGGCGCCGTGCACGGCGGATGCCGAGCGGTCCCCGCTACCTGCCTGCCGGCAGGCAGGTTCCCGCTCCACCTTGCCCCAACCCAAAACCCCGCCCTTTCGGGCGGGGTTTTCGATTTCTCCAATCACGCCTACTCCTTAGTCTCTCCATCAATGACCTCTTCGACCGGAGCCGGCGGTTCGATGATCTCACCTTCCATGATCATCGGCTGATTCTCCATGGCCATCGCCTCTTCGGCGGCGCGCCTCTCGCGCTCCCACTCCTCATAGTCGATAGGCGGCTCCAGACCGGTACCGGCCGGGATGAGACGTCCGATGATGACGTTCTCCTTGAGTCCCTCCAGCGGATCGATCTTTCCGGTCACTGCGGCGTTAATGAGCACGCGCGCGGTCTCCTGGAAGGACGCGGCCGAGAGGAAGCTCTGCGTCGAGAGCGACACCTTGGTGATGCCAAGGAACAGCTCCTGCGCCGTGGCCTGCTTGCCTTTCTCCTTCTTCACCCTGGCGTTCTCGATCAGCAACTGAGCTTTCTCGATGATCTCACCCGGCAACAGATCGGTGTCACCGGAGTCGAGCACATTCACACGCGAGAACATCTGTTTGATGATGATCTCGACGTGCTTGTCGTTCAGTTTCTGACCCTGTGAAGTATAGATCGCCTGCACATCCTTGAGGATATACTTCTGGACCGCTTCTTTACCGCGCAGACGGAACAGCATCTGCAGATCGAGGTGACCCTCGGTCAGCGGCTGTCCGGCCTCCACCTCGTCACCGCTCTTGATGTAGATGACGTAACCCGGCGGGATGATGTATTCCTTGTCCTTCTTGACGTCGCGCAAAACCTTCACGTTCTTCTTGGCGACCTTGGCGGTGCCGGCCTGTTCAGCGACGACCTTCGCGCCGTCCTTTTTCTTGATAACGACGACCTGACCTTCTTTGACCTTCGCGCCGTCCTTCACCTGCGGTTCGTCGCCGCGGACCATCTTATACGTCTCACCGTCCTGATCGACGTAGCGGATCCTGACGATCTTGTGTCCGACGTACTGTTCCAACAGCTTCTCGCCGCCCGGACCTTCGATCATGCGGCGGTCGATCTCCTCGACGGTCACCTGGCCGGTCACTTCGCTCATGTAGGCCTTCCTCTTCGGCGGGCGGGCTTCGAAGAGTTCCTCCACGCGAGGCAGACCCTGCGTGATGTCGTCTCCGGCCACACCACCCGTGTGAAACGTCCTCATCGTCAGCTGCGTACCGGGCTCACCGATGGACTGCGCGGCCATGATACCGACCGGCACACCCATCTTGACCGCCTTGTTGTACGCCAGGTCGTAGCCGTAGCACAGCTGGCAGACACCCTTCGGCAGCCTGCACTCCAGCACTGACCGGACATGGACGTTATCGAGCGGCAGGTCCTGAAGTTTCCTGCCGATCTCCTCGGTGATGAGTTCATCCTTCTTCACCAAGACCTTGCCCGTCTTCGGATGCTTGATATCTTCGATGATGTGCCGCCCGAGGATACGGCCCACGACGGTCTCACCCATCTCCTCGCTCTCCTTAGCGGTGATGTAGATGCCGGTGTCGTCGCCGCAGTCTTCCTCACGGATGACCACATCCTGCGAGACGTCCACGAGACGCCGCGTCAGATAACCGGCGTTCGCGGTACGCAGGGCCGTGTCCGAGAGACCCTTCCGCGCGCCGTGCGTCGAGATGAAGTACTCCAGTACGTCGAATCCTTCCTTGAAGTTCGCTTTCACGGGAAGCTCGATGATATCACCGGACGGATTGGCCACCAGGCCCTTCATGCCGATGATCTGCGTCAGCTGACCCCAGCTGCCGCGCGCCTTCGAGTTGATCATGGACGCCACGGATCCGCCATCCGGCAGGTTATCCTTGGCAAGCTTGGTGACACGGTCCTTGACGTTCGACCAGACATCGACGATCTTCGAATGCCGTTCGGACTGCGTCAACAGACCCTCCTGATACTGTTCCTCGACTTCCTTGATCATCGCGTCACCCTCCTCGATCAACTTCTTCTTTTCCGTGATATCCGGCAGGTCAGCCATGCCCCAGGAATAACCGGAGACGGTACAGTAGTGGTAACCGATGTCCTTCATGGCGTCGAGAAGCAACACCGTGCGTTCACGGCCGCATCTCTCGATGCAGTCACGCACCAGCTGGCTCAACTCGCTCTTGCCCATCTTCTCGTTCACGTAGCCGAACTCTTCGGGTATGACGCGGTTCAGGAGGATCCGGCCGACGTTCGTCTCGATCGGTTTCTTGCCCTTGGCCATGCGGACCCTGACGAGCTCGCGCAGACCGACCTTACGCAGGCGGTACGCGAGTATCGCTTCCTTCGGATCACTGAAAAGGCGCGGCTGTTCAGTCTGGGAATCGGTCAGCGTCGTCATGTAGTAGATGCCCCAGGCGATGTCCATGCTCGGATTCATGATCGGCATTCCGGTCGCCGGCTTCAACAGATTGTTGACCGACAGCATCCGCTCACGCGCCTCACGCTTGGCCTCTTCGGTCAGCGGGACGTGCACCGCCATCTGGTCACCGTCGAAGTCGGCGTTGAAAGCCGAACAGACCATCGGATGGATCTGGATCGCCTTGCCCTCGATGAGCTTCGGCTGAAAACCCTGGATACCGAGACGATGCAGGGTCGGCGCGCGGTTCAGCAGGACGATGGCGTCGCCCGTGATGTCCTCGAGGATGTCCCAAATTTCCGGATGATCGGCCTCGATGAAACGATTGGCGCTCCTGATATTGTGGACGTAACCGCGCTTGATGAGCTGTGAGATGACGAACGGCTTGAACAGCTCCAAAGCCATCATCTTCGGCAGTCCGCACTGGTGCAATTTCAGGGACGGACCGACGACGATTACCGAACGGCCCGAATAGTCGATACGCTTACCCAGCAGGTTCTGACGGAAGCGTCCCTGCTTGCCTTTCAATATGTCTGCCAGCGACTTAAGCTGACGTTTCTTGCCGGTCGCGGCGACGACGGTCTTGGCCTGTCGCGCCGAGTTGTCTATGAGCGCGTCGACCGATTCCTGCAGCATGCGCTTCTCGTTCCTGGTGATGACTTCCGGAGCGTTCAGGTCCACAAGCTTCTTCAGACGGTTGTTGCGGTTGATGACACGGCGGTACAGGTCGTTCAGGTCGGAAGCCGCGAAACGACCGCCATCCAAAGGCACCATCGGACGCAGGTCCGGCGGAATGACAGGAACGACCGTCATGACCATCCATTCCGGCCTGATGCCGTTCGTCACGAGCGACCTCATCAGCTTGACGCGTCTGACGAGCTTATCGTAGCGTGCGCCGGGCTGGACATCTTCCATCTCATCCTCAAGCTTCGCGATGTATTCTTCGAGGTTCACCTTCGCGAGGAGCTGTCTGATCGCCTCCGCGCCGATGCTGGCCTCGAAGATGTGTCCGTATTTCAGCGACCAGTCCTGATAGGTGCTCTCGGAGATGATCCTCAACACCTGCAACTCCTTCAGTTCCTTCTCCACGGCGCGATAGTCGTCCTCCAGGTCCTTCAACTGCGTCGTCTTCACGTCGAACGCCTGTGACAACAGCTTGTCCTTAGCTTTCTGCTTTTCTTCCTTCTTCTCCGCGTTCTCGACCGCGCGCTTGTACTCGTTATCGATCTGCTTCTTCTTGGCCTTGTACTCGCTCTTGACCTGCTCCACCGTCTCCTTCTTCACGTCCTCGCGGACTTCGGTGACGATAAAGTTGGCGAAGTAGATGACCTTCTCGAGGTTCTGCACCGACAGGTCGAGCACGAGTCCGATCTTCGACGGTACGCCGCGCAAGAACCAAATGTGCGACACGGAAGCGGACAGCTCGATGTGGCCCATGCGCTCACGGCGCACGAGCGAATGCGTGACCTCCACTCCGCACTTGTCACAGATGATGCCTTTGTAGCGCACCTTCTTGTATTTGCCGCAATAACACTCCCAGTCCTTCGACGGACCGAAGATCTCTTCGGCGAACAGGCCGCCTTTCTCCGGTTTCTGGGTGCGGTAGTTGATGGTTTCCGGGTTCGAGACCTCTCCGTAAGACCAATTACGGATCGTCTCGGGTGACGCCAGTTTGAGTCGGATGGCGTCGAAGTCCTGTATCTTGAACTGTTCTGCAATGGGATTCATATGTTTCGGCGTCAGCGGCGATTAAGCTTCGCTCTCGTCAGCCCCGCCTTTTTCGGCCGGTACTCCCCCCGCGTCGTCAGACCCTGAGCCTGTCGAAGGGCCCGCCGACTTCTCGGACGCGGCGCCGGTAAGTGGCGCTGGTATGGACTGTTGTCCGTCTGATTCCTCATCCACGCGCGAACCGCTCTTCAGGAGTTCGACGTCGAGCGCCAGACCCTTGAGCTCGCGGATGAGCACGTTGAACGATTCAGGAATGTTGATCTTCCTGATCGGATCGCCCTTGATGATGGACTCGTAGGCCTTGCTGCGGCCCGGCACGTCGTCCGACTTGATCGTCAGGATCTCCTGCAGGGTGTGCGCCGCGCCGTAGGCCTCGAGCGCCCAGACTTCCATCTCTCCGAACCTCTGTCCGCCGAACTGCGCCTTACCACCCAGCGGCTGCTGCGTGATGAGTGAGTACGGACCGATGGAGCGCTGATGGATCTTGTCCTCGACCATGTGGTTCAGCTTCAGCATGTATTTATGGCCGACGGTGACCGGGTTGTCGAACGGCTCGCCGGTGCGTCCGTCATAGAGCGTCATCTGCCCGGTCTCCGGAAAGCCCGCTCTCTTCAGTTCGCTCTTGATCTCGTCTTCGGTGATTCCGTTCAGTGCCGGAGTGATGACGTTGTAACCGAGTGCGTTCGCCGCGAGGCCCATGTGTGTCTCCAGGATCTGACCGAGGTTCATACGCGAGACGACTCCGAGCGGCGACAGGATGATGTCGACCGGCGTGCCGTCCTCGAGGAACGGCATGTCTTCGACCGGGACGATCTTCGAGATGACACCCTTGTTACCGTGACGTCCGGCCATCTTGTCGCCGACCTGGATCTTCCGCAGTGTCGCGATCGCGACCTGGATGGACTGGATGACCCCCGGTGACAGCTTATCGCCCTGTTCGCGCGAGAAGACCTTGATGTCCACGACCTTGCCGTGTCCGCCGTGCTCCAGATAGAGCGAGCTGTCACGGACGTCGCGGGCCTTCTCACCGAAGATGGCCCTAAGGAGCTTCTCCTCGGCGGACAGCTCGGTCTCGCCTTTCGGCGTGATCTTACCGACCAGGATGTCGCCCGACGCCACTTCGGCGCCGAGCCTGACGACGCCGGTGTCGTCAAGGTTAGCGAGCTTCTCTTCGCTGATGTTCGGAATATCTGACGTCACTACCTCCGGCCCGAGCTTGGTCTCGCGCACGTCGATGGTGAAATTCTCTATATGTATTGATGTGTAGCGGTCCTTCTGCACCAGCCGTTCCGACAGGATGATGGCGTCCTCGTAGTTGTAGCCTTCCCAGGAAAGGAACGCCACGAGCAGGTTCTGGCCGAGCGCCAGTTCGCCGTTCTCGGTCGACGGACCATCGGCGATGACGTCGCCTTTCTTCAGCTTCTGACCGGCTTCGACGCGCGGGCGCTGATTGATGCAGGTCGAACCGTTCGAACGCACGAACTTGTTGAGCTCGTAAGTGTCCTCACCGTCCTTGGTCTTCACGACCACCTTGTCCGACTGGACCACGATGACCTCACCGGCGTTCTTCGCGACCGCGACGTGACCGGAATCCCGCGCGGCGCGGCGCTCCATGCCGGTACCGACGATCGGCGCGTCCGGCGTGATGCACGGGACGGCCTGTCGTTGCATGTTCGTGGCCATGAGCGCGCGGTTGGCGTCGTCATGCTCCAGGAACGGTACCAGCGAAGTGGCGATCGAGACGATTTGCCTCGATGACACGTCCATGTAATCGACCATGTGCGTGTCGTCGACCGACGGTTCACCGTACTTACGCACGCTGACCCGCGGCTCGATGAAGAAGCCGTTCTCGTCGATTTCCGTCGTCGCCGAAGTCGTGACCGACTTCTCCTCCATGAACGCGTTCAGGTAAACGATCTCGTCCGTGGTATGCGGCTTGACCGGAACGGTCTCGAGCTTGATCTTGCCGAGCTTCGTCGCGTCGGCCTTGCTGATATTCGCGCCGTCCTTCACCAGCACCTTGTTACCGTCCTTGATGTCGCCGCGGGCGATCTCCCCTTCCGCGCTCTTGCCGTCGTTCGGAACTTCGCTGATGACCTTGCGGTACGGCGTCTCGATGAAACCGAACTCGTTGATACGCGCGTAACTCGCGAGATGGCCCACCAGACCGATGTTCGGTCCTTCAGGCGTCGCGATCGGACAGATACGGCCATAGTGGGTCGGGTGCACGTCACGGACGTCGAATCCGGCGCGCTCTCTCGAGAGTCCGCCGGGACCCATCGCCGACAGACGGCGCTTGTGCTCGAGTTCGGAGAGCGGGTTCGTCTGATCCATGAACTGCGACAACTGGGAACTCATGAAGAACTCCCTGATGACACCGATGATCGGCCTGGCGTTCACCAGCTTCGACGGCGTCAACGTCATGATGTCCATCGTGGACATGCGGTCCTTGATGATGCGCTCCATGCGGCTCATACCGACGCGGAGGCGGTTCTGCACCAACTCACCGGCGCTCCTGACACGACGGTTGCCGAGGTGGTCCACGTCATCCGGTTCCTCCTGTGAGATATTCAAACGGATGAGCTCGCTGATGATAGTCACCATGTCCTCGCGTTTCAAGATGCGGTTCTCCGGCTTCTCGATATCGTCATCGCTGTAGTCGAGTCCGAAACGCTGGGCGTACTTGTAGCGTCCCACCTTACCCAGGTCGTAGCGGTCGAAGTTGAAGAACATCGAGTAGATGAGCGAACGGGCGTTATCGACGGTCGCCAGGTCACCGGGTCTTATCCTCTTATATACCTCCTTCAGACCGCCGTCCTCGTCCTCGGCGATATCCTTCTCCAGCGTGTTCTCGATGTACTTGATGTTCGGGTGGATGTCGACGTCCTTGAACAGCTCCTTGATCTCGTCGTCACTGGAATATCCGAAGGCGCGCAGAAGCGATGTCACCGCGACTTTACGCTTGCGGTCGATCTTGACCCACATCACGTTGTTGGAGTCGGTCTCCATCTCCAGCCAGGCGCCGCGGTTCGGGATGATCTTAGCGCCGAAGTGCCGGCGGCCGCGGAGGTTCTCTACCGTGAAGAAGACACCGGCCGAGCGGACCAGCTGGGACACGATGACGCGCTCGATGCCGTTGATGATGAACGTTCCGCGGTCGGTCATCAGCGGGAAGTCACCGAGGTATATCTCCTGCTCCTTAGTCTCGGCGGTCCTCTTATTGATTAACCTGGCCCGCACCCTCAAAGGCGACTCGAACGTCAGGTTCTTGGCTTTGGCGGACTCTTCGTCGAACTTCGGCTCGTCCAGATAATAATCGAGGAAGTACAGTTCGAGGTCACGACCGATGAAGTCCTTCACCGGTGAGATCTCTTCGAACAGCTCCCTGATCCCGTCTTTGAAAAGCCAGTCGTACGAGTTCCTTTGCACCTCGATCAGGTCCGGGAGCTCCATCGCGTCACGGATGTCCGTGAACAGTTTGCGCTCCGTCGAGGCGGGTTTGACGCGTTTGAATAACATAATTGGGGCGGCGATTTCAGATGCGCTTCATGCCGGCGTTATGATTTCATGTTCGCCAGCTTGCGCGATCCGTTTATTTACATTCTCGGACGATACGGTCTCTCTCCTCCCCAAACCGCACCGAAATCAATTTGCGTAACAAAAACGTCCCTCTGCACGTGGGAGTTCCCACTCTCTCCCGGCAGAGCGACATAAACAGCATTCAAATTATGCGACGTTGACGGCAATCATCGCAATATTTTACGTCTCAGAGTTGGCCCCCCAGCGGGGGGCGTCGAGCGTGAATCTACCATATTATCGAAAAAAGGTCAAGTACAAAAGGGCGCAATTGTCAAGGCTCCCCTAAATATCCGACAACTAAGCGAAATAATCAGCCTCGTTATGGTCGAAATTTCTAGTCTATAAAAAATTCGAAAGTACCAGATATCCACAGCTTTTTTCCCACCAAACACCGATTTAGCTAGAATAAGCCTGTGGTGCACCAAATCCTATCAAATTTTGACAGGTCAAAATCAGGTTGATTCCTCTTAACGGCTGGTTTATCATTGTGTCCATAAAGAGAGCTTAAAAGTCTAAAAGCTCAAAAGCTAAACAGTTTATTAGTTTAAAAATGCTTTTGGACTGTTTGGCTTTTTAGCTCTTAAGCTACTCCATTCCACTCCAAAGACCCTCGATATGGCTGCGGATCCGGTAAAATGTAGTCCCTTACGCCGGTAGTGTTCCGTGATGTCTTTTACAGCGTCTTGCTGTAACTTCAGACGCTCGGAAACTCATTCTCTCTCATGGGAATTACTTGGCTCTTGGACGGTAGCGTTTTTATCTGGATCTGCGGCCCTATCGGGGGTTTTTGCATAGGGGCAGAAGGTGCAGAAGCGGGAGAAGGGGCAGAAGGGCTAGCTAAGGGGAAACTCGTGCTTCTGCACCTATGAAACGGCTGGCCTTAAAACCCCTCGCAATGGTAAAATGAAGACTCCCCGAGGCGAAGCCTGGGGTATCAGATATCTGTACCGCTTTCATCCACCGTAGCTTACCCCCTTTCGCCAAGGCTTCGGGGGGTCCACTTCTCACATTCACGGGCAAAAGCCCGTGAATATCTGCGGAGGTGGATGAATCGAAGTTGTCAGTATCAACAGCAATTTTATTTATGCCCAGAAAGAAGACCGCCCGGAGGACAAGCCGAACAAGGAGAAGAAGGACTGTCGAAGAGCCTGCGTTCGAGATGTCACCCAAGGCCAAGCGTGAGCTGGTGGCGATAATCATGACCGTGCTGGCGTTACTCACCACACTCTCTTTTTTCAGCGTGGCCGGACCGGCCGGACGCCTGCTTGATTCAGCTGTAGCCGGACTATTCGGCTTCCTGAAATACGCCGTCCCTCCGCTCCTGGTGGCCGCCGCTCTGTTTCTGGCCTTCCCGGACCGTTTCCCGTTCCGCAAATCATTGGGGATCGGCATCGGCATGCTCATCGTCAGCATCTGCTCGCTCATCAATCTGGTCCGCTTCACCGGACAGGACGGCTCGCTCTACATAGAAGACGTCGGCGCGGCGGGCGGCTACATCGGTCTGGCTATCAGCTATCCCCTGAACGCGCTCATCGGATTCTGGGGGGCACTCATCATCCTCATCGCGCTCGTGGGTGTCGCGATTGTCGTGGCATCGAGCATGTCCCTGCTGGAAATTTGGGAGCTCATCGGCGAAAAGAGCCCACTCCGCTTCGGCAACCGATATGAAGAGGGTGGGGGTTACGAATACGACGAGGAGGACGAAACAGGGGAAGAGGACGAAGCGGAGGAAGGTGAGGATGAGGAAGAGGAGATAGAACCGCAGATAAAGGATTACGATTCACTCACGATTAAACCGCGTAAACGGCGGAAGCAGATTCCGATTCCGCTGGACCTGCTGGAGCACAAGCACAGCAAGCCTACCGCCGGAGACGTCCAGGGTCGGATGATGACGATCAGGAAGACGTTGGATAACTTCGGTATCCCGGTGGACATGGGAGAGATCAGCGTTGGCCCGACCGTGACGCAATTCACACTGAAGCCCGCGGCCGGCGTCAAACTGTCGCGCATCATGGCGTTGTCGAACGACCTGGCGCTGTCCTTGGCGGCGCATCCCATCCGTATCGAGGCACCGATTCCCGGCAGGTCGCTCGTCGGCATTGAGGTGCCCAACCAGTCGGTCGCGATCGTTACGCTCCGCGAAGTGCTCGAGTCGCCGGAATTCGCCAAACGCAAATCACAGCTCACGGTCTGTCTCGGCCGCGACGTTTCCGGTAAGGCCTGGATCGCCGACCTCGGCAAGATGCCGCACATGCTGGTAGCGGGCGCGACCGGTAGCGGTAAGACCGTCTGTCTGAACAGCATCATCCTATCGCTCATCTACCAGAACAGTCCGGACGACCTGAAGCTTCTGCTCATCGACCCGAAGCGCGTCGAACTGCCGACCTACAACGGCATCCCGCATCTACTGACCCCAGCCGTGACCGAGGTTCCGAAGATCATCAACTCGCTCAAGTGGTCCATCGGAGAGATGGAGCGGCGCTTCGAACTGCTCTCTAAGTCGCGTTGTCGTGACATCGACGGCTACAACTCGCGGCACGAAGAGAAGCTTCCCTACATCGTCATCGTGGTGGACGAACTCGCCGACCTGATGGTTGCGTCCGCGGCGGAGGTCGAAGCGGCCATCATCCGCCTGGCACAGATGGCGCGCGCGGTCGGCATCCACCTCGTCATCGCGACCCAGCGCCCGTCGGTCGACGTAATCACCGGACTGATCAAGGCGAACATCACTACCCGCATCGCGTTCTCGGTAGCGTCATCCATGGACTCGCGCACCATCCTCGATTCGGTCGGTGCGGAAAAACTGGTCGGACGCGGCGACTCGCTTCTCGTCACCAGCGAACTCTCGAAACCGAAGCGTATCCAGTGCTGCTTCGTGGCCGACAAGGACATCAAGCGCGTGGCGCACTATCTGATAGAGAAGATGGACGAGCCAACCGAATACATAGACGAAGTGACCGAAAGGAAGAGCGGTAGTTCCTACAGTTCGTTCAGCATGGACGACGACGAGGACGAACTCTACGACGAGGCGAAGGCGACCGTGCTCAAAGCCGGCAAGGCATCGGCCTCGTATCTCCAGCGGCGGCTCAAGGTCGGTTACGCCAGGGCCGCCAGACTGTTGGATTTGCTCGAAGAACGCGGTATCATTGGGCCGGGTGACGGTGCCAAGCCGCGTCAGATCCTGGTCCACGCGGTCGAGGACGTGGACGGTCTTCACTACAGCGAACCCGAAGAAGAATAATCATGTCAGCATCACTGCTACACAGATCGAAGAAATCGATATCCGAGGACCTGATCGAAGCCAGGGAGGCTTTGGGTCTCTCGCGCACCGAGGCGGCGCGACAGTGCGGCATGACCGAGGACTTCGTGGCCTACTTCGAGGGCGAGGCTCCGAAGAGCGTCTCGGCCGACATCTACACCCGGAATCGGCTACGCGATTACTGTAAGCTCCTGGGTGTCAATCCGAAGGACGCGACCAACAGGTATCGCCTGGAACGCGAGGTGCGGAAAGTCGTTCCGGCCTGCCGTTCCGCGCTATGCTCACGCAAGCATCCGCTCACAGCCGTCCCGTCATCGCGGATGCTGGTGACACCGAAGATCATCAAGGCGGTCCTGATGCTCCTGGTAGTCGTGGGTATCGGCGCGTATTTCGTCGGCGCAGCACAGCGGCTGACGGCACCACCACAGGTGACGGTCTCTTCCCCCAGGGACGGACTGGTCACGTTCGACAGATCGCTCGTCGTCGCGGGCCGGACCGAACGCGAGGTGAGCCTGCTCATCAACGGCAAACCCGTAAACATCGACGGCGAAGGCAACTTCAGCGACAAGCTGGACCTGCATGACGGCCTGAACGTCATCGAAGTCGTGGCGACGAAGAAGCACGGTAAGGAAACCAAGGTGACACGGCGGATTATCGTGGAACCGCGAGAACGCCCGACAGCGGTGCTGGATTGATCGAGAGAGCTTAAAAGCTTAACGGTATTTTATCTTTAGACTTTAACGACCGCTCAGCTTTTAGGCTTTTAAGCTGTTTAAACCCCTTCCGACCCTCAAAGCCCAAAAAACACTTGCATAATCTCGCCCTATATTATAAGAACGGGGTGTAAATAAATAACCACGCACACATATGGCAAATAAGCCTACAACACAATCCGAGACCAAGGGCTCGGATGACAAAAAGAAGGACGCGCGTTCGCAGGCTGTGGGAGCTGCGATCGAGCAGATCAAACAGAGGTACGGGGACGGTTCGATAATGAAGTTCGGGGAAGTCAAAAAGACGGATATCGACGCGGTTCCGACCGGTTGTCTGTCACTCGATCTGGCGCTCGGGGTAGGCGGAGTTCCCAGGGGCAGAGTCATCGAAATTTTCGGTCCGGAGGCTTCGGGAAAGACGACTCTGGCGCAACACATCATCGCCGAAGTGCAGAAGATCGGCGGTACGGCGGCGTTCGTGGACGCGGAGCACGCACTCGACCCGGAGTACGCCACGAAACTCGGTGTCAACGTAAACGAACTGCTGATCTCCCAGCCGGATAACGGCGAGCAGGCACTTGAGATTACCGAGACACTGGTGCGATCCGGCGCAGTAGACGTGATCGTGATCGACTCGGTCGCGGCGCTCGTTCCGAAGGCGGAGATCGAAGGCGACATGGGCGACTCGCACATGGGTCTGCAGGCGCGGCTGATGAGCCAGGCTCTGCGGAAACTGACCGGCATCGTCTCAAAGACCGGCACGTCTGTCATCTTCATCAACCAGATCCGCCACAAGATCGGCATCGTCTTCGGCAACCCGGAGACCACGACCGGCGGCAACGCGCTCAAGTTCTACTCATCGGTGCGTATCGAGGTACGCCGTTCGGCACAGATCAAGCAGGGCGACAAGATCATCGGCAACCAGGTGAAATGCAAGGTCGTCAAGAACAAGGTGGCACCGCCGTTCAGGGCCTGCATCTTCGACATCATGTATAACGAGGGTATCTCGATCTCCGGCGACCTGCTGGATCTCGGCGTGGAGCACGGCGTCCTCGCGAAAAACGGCAACAGCTACTCGTATGGCGAGATGAAGCTCGGTGTCGGACGCGAAAACGCCAAGACGACGCTACGGGCCGACAAGAAGCTGATGGCCAAACTACGCGAGGAGATCAAGAAGAAGGTAGAGGAAGAGGAGACAGAAAAGCTCACCGAAGCCAAAGCCAAGGCGAAAGCGTAAGCGAACTAAAACCCCGGGTGTAGCACCCGGGGTTTTTGGTTGAGAGAAAAGTCGAGAAGACACAAACCATGTCGTCTGCGAACGGCAAAAAGGATTAAAAGAGCAGGATGATGTCTTATGCACAGTTGGGAGGAAAAACAGGCAGCCTGTTCCCCGCAGGGAACAGACTGTCTGTCTTTTCCTCCCAACTGTGCATAAGACATCTACCAATTCCCGCAAGAAACAAACTCTTGTTTTTGCTCCAAGCCGGGAATAAAATCGATACTATCGCACTGTCACGCCTCGCTATCCCCTACGCCCTCTCCACGTAATCCCCTGTCTCCGTGTTCACTACGACCACGTCGTCCTGCTTGAGGAACAGCGGTACCTGTAATTTCATCCCGGTCTCGAGCGTTACCTCCTTAGTGACGCGACCCTGCGCGCTATCGCCCTTTTCGGCCGGCATCGCTTCAACGACTTTCAGTTTCAGTTTCTTCGGCAAGTCGACTGTGAGCGGCTGACCGTCGTGCATCATGACGACGACCCCTTGTCCTTCAGTGAGGTACTGACCGTTGTCGCCGATCAGGTCTGCGGAAATATCCATCTGCTCGAACGAATCATTATCCATGAAGTGAAAGCCGGAATCATCGGAATACAGATACTGCATGTTGGCGCGATCGAGCTCCACGGCTTCAACGCTCTCTCCGGCCTTGAAGGTATTATCGATGACCTTGCCGGTCTGGATATTCCTGAGGCCGGTCCGGATGAACGCACTGCCTTTACCTGGGTTCACATGTTGGAACTCCACCACCAGATGGACCGCGCCTTTGAACATGATGAAGGCACCCTTTTTGATGACTGATGTGTCTGCCATAGATGATAGTGATAATTGGTAGGATTGCGAAGGGCGCGCAGTATGACACCGGTTCCTTGTGCGCCCGCAGCCCCGTAGACGGAAGGTTTGATTTCCCTAATGAGTTAACGTAAGCCGTCAGGCGCTTGTAGCAGTGATGTTTCCGGAGCCGAACTCAACGTCGTCTACGGGGATGTGTCTGCCATATATGAACACTCACTTAGTGTAGGCCTTCGACTCGCTACGCTCGCTCAGGCTCAGAAGTTTGATTAAATAGGTCACTGACTGGAAAAAACAGTACGTCCCTGATCGACGGGGCGTCCGTGAGCAACATTACCAGACGATCGATTCCCAGGGAAATCCCGGCCGCGTCAGGCATCCGCTCTACGGCCTCGAGGAATTGTTCATCTAGCGGGAGCCGTTCCTTGTCCAACTCGACCCGGGTAGCCTGATCCTTCTCCAATCGACGTCGCTGTTCAGTCACGTCGGTCAATTCGGAAAACGCGTTGCAGAGTTCGATACCGCAGACATAGGATTCGAACCGTTCAGCCACGCGCGGATCACCGGGCTTCACGCGGGACAGCGCCGCCATGCAGCTCGGATACTCATATAGGATGACTGGCTTATCGAGTCCGAGGTTCGGTTCGATATCCCTTAAAAAGACGCGGAAAAAAATATCATCGAACGAATCCGAATCAGAGACCTCATAACCTTTCTCGCGCGCCGCTCGCCGGAACTTGTCGGTATCTTCCAGGAACGGCTCAAGATCCAGGTCGGCATAACGCTTAAAGGCCTCCACGATCGTCAAACGCGGCCAGGGCGCGGACAGGTCGACGCGCTTTCCCTGATACTCGATGACCGTGGTACCCAAAAGGCCTTCAGCCAGACCCTGCACGAGCTGTTCCGTATCCTCCATGACAGCGCGATAATCCTGATTGGCTCGATACCACTCGACCATGGTGAACTCCGGATTGTGCGTGCCGCCCCACGGCTCCCCGTTCCTGTAACAGCGCGTGATCTCAAATATTCTCTCGTAGCCCGCGGTCAGTAGTTTCTTGCAGGAATACTCCGGAGAGGTGATGAGATGCGCGCGGAACTTGGTGCCGTCATTTCGCACGACTTCAGTGGAGAACGGATCGATGGTCGGTTCCATGTCCGGATGCGCGACCACGGTCGGCGTCTCGACCTCCAGGAATCCCTTCTCGCGGAAGAACTTGCGGATACCGAAAACTATCTCCGAACGCAATTTCATGCGCGCCCGGAATTCCCTGTCATCGGCGAATCTTTTCCAGTTGGGTAACGTCATTGATTCAGGGGGTAACAGAATGTTGTCTTATGCACAGTTGGGAGGAAAAACAGGCAGCCTGTTTCCCGCGGGAAACAGGCTGTCTGTTTTTCCTC
>JAYEJB010000066.1:0-26554 GCA_034716415.1 Patescibacteria group bacterium | reverse complement strand
AATTGAAATAGGTGGTGGGGACCCCCTTCGCTGAGGCTTCGGGGGACGGGCAGGCCTTCCTCGGGCATGGTCCTCTTCAGGACTTTCCCCACATTGCCCCGCCTCTGGCGGGACCCCGCTATCATATGGAAATGACAGAGCGGGGCGAGGGCTTCGGGGTCAGTCCTGCTGAACTTGACCGGACGGTGGTGGGGACAGCAGGTAAAAGATAAGTGGCTAGAGACCGCAACTCTCTCACTTTCTCTCTTTCTCACTCTCTCACTCCATTTATCTCAATGACCTTGGCGGTCAATCCGCCGCGATGCAGGCGGATATCCACATCGTCGGACACTTTGATATCCGTCGAATCCTTGAGCGGCGTATCACCCTTCCTAACGATGGCATATCCTCTCTTCAGCACCCTTTCCGGATCGAGACCGGCCAGTACGCGCCCATGTGACGCCAGACGATCCGTCAACCGACCCATCCAGAATCCGATATTGGTCGTCAGACGGTCGGAAATCACGGCACAATCCCGTTGCAGCACCTCGACTCTGGTCGCGTAAGACCTGAACGCCGTAGCGAAATCACGCAGACGATACCTGAACGACGACACTGCCCCCATGACGCCGGATTCGAGACGATAGACGAACCGATCTACCCGCGCCATGCGCTCCATGAGTTCCCCTTCCATGGCCGCGCCCATCCGACGAACCGCCGAATCCACGGCCGCGCTCACCTCATCCCTGTCCGGCGCGATGATCTCCGCCGCGTTCGAGGGTGTCGAAGCGCGCACATCAGCGACATAATCCGCCAGGGATTCGTCACGCTCATGACCGACCCCGACGACGACCGGTATCTTCGACGAGAACACGGCCCGCGCGACGTCTTCCGAGTTGAACGCGTGCAGATCCTCGAGCGATCCGCCGCCGCGCGTAAGCACCAACACGTCGGCAAGTTCCGGATGCGCGTTGAAATGCGCGAACGCGGAAACGATAGTACTCTCGGCGTCCTTGCCTTGCACCTGCACGTGGATATGATTGATCTCCACACCACCCCAACGGTTCTTGAGGATACGCAGGAAGTCGCTGTACGCGGCCGACTCGCCCGACGCGATGAGGCCGATCCTCCCGGGGAACCTAGACAACGACCGCTTCCGGTCGACATCGAACAGTCCCTCCTTCTCGAGTTTCTTCTTGAGAAGCTCGAACGCGCGACGCAACGCCCCCTCACCGACCGGCTCGGCACGCTCGACCACGACGGAAAACTTGCCGCTCTTCGGATAGACCTTGGGCATCCCGTAGATCCTGACCTGCATCCCGTCTTCAAGCGGCGTGCGCAACTGCCAGACCGTCGCGAAGCATGACACCGTCGACTCCTCGTCCTTCAGCAGGAACCAGATCCATTTGCCCTGTGAGACGCGGTAATCCGCCACCTCCCCTTCGACAGTCACACCTTCCGGAAAAACCGCCGCGCTGAACGCGGCGTTGAGGAACTCGATGAACTCTGTTACCGAATATGCCTTCATTCCTCTTCGCTGTTTTCCTCTTCGGACCCGCCGTCGTCCATGTAGCCCGCCGGGATGAATACTTCATTGACGTCCGAAACGGAAATTCCGGCACGCTGACCGCCACCGATGACGAATATCTTTCCGCCCACGGCGACTGCGGCGACCCCGTGTCGCCCGGTCGGCATCGGCGTCACCTCTTCCCACTGACCGGTCATCATATCATATGCCTCGACCGAATCGAGCGAAGCGGCGGTGGTCTCTCCACCGAACACGTAGACCTTGCCGGCATAGGACACCGCCCCGAAACTGCTCCTCTTAGTGTTCATGAATCCGACCTTCTCCCAGTTGGACGCGCGGTTCTGGAGCTCCGCGACCGTACGCAAGTTTGCGGCCAGACTTCCGGAACGTCCACCGAACACGATGATCCGGTCATCGAGCGCCACGGCTCCGTGAAAAGCGCGCGGCCCAAGCAGACCCTCACCGTACGACCAGCCCTCCACATCGGGATCGTAGATGAAATAGGAATCCCCGATGCCTGTTCCGAGCCTTCCGCCGATCACGTGTATCTTACCGTGACGGACAAGCCCGGCTGCTCCTCCGACAGCAGTGGGCAACGCCGCGCCGTTCTCCCAAGACCCGACCTCCGGGTCGTAGATATACATCGTGTCGACCGGTGTCTGCCCTAATCCTTCAAGTCCGCCGATGGCATAGAGTTTACCGCCCATCGATACGAGCGAAACATGATAAAGCGGGTGCGGCAACGGAGCCACGGTGGACCATGAATTATGCGCCGTATCGAACGCCTCCATTGTATCTACTGTCTTGGCGAAAGAGTCAATCCCTCCCGCGACATAGATGATATTCCCGATATTCGCTGCCCCCACGTCGGTCCTGGGAGTGGGCATGGACACCGCCTCTGTCCAGACATGAACGAAGTCCGCGTCGTCCGACGCCTGTGGCCTAATACGGACGGCATAGGAAGTGTATGGCGCCAGATAAGCCTCTTCCGCGTCTTTCAGCAGGATGTTGATACCCCGGACGTACCAGAAATAGAACCAGACTATGCCGAAGACGATTAGGAGAAAAACAAATAACTTCTTCATAGTGGTGTGGTTGACTATATGATTACCTGTCCGACATGGCGGGGGGCAGGAAGATTTCGCTTCCTGCGTCCCGCTTCACGCTTCCTGCCATCAATCATGGCTGAAGGATATCTTCAGTCTCCCCATCGACGGAGATGACCACTTCCCTGACTTCAGGGAACTGCTTCAACGTAGATTCAATCTGCGCGCGGATGGCGCTCACCCTGCACGAACCGGCGACGCCCCGGTCGAGCCGACCGTCGAAATCGGCTGTCACCGCACCCTCCGCATCGGCCGCTACCGATTTCAGTTTGGCGCGGTCGGGTATCGAAGTATCATATCCACCCTCTTCTTCATCATCGGTCGGACCGTCGAGCAACGCTTCTATCGCGGCACGGTAGACATTGGTGTCGCTCGACACATGCCGCTTGACCGCGAAGACGTTCTCGCAAGACTGCCAGGGATCAAGTTCGGGGTTGGTGTAGAACACCTCGACTTCGACCGTATCTTCGGAGATGAGTTCCAGGTTCCGGACGACCCTTTCGACATCGCCGTTACTCGCGGTGAATCCGACTTCCAGGATGACCTCGCCGACATAGTCCACGGCGCTGACGTTCGCGCTGAACCTGCCGTACTCGTCTCCTGGATCTGCCACTACGCTCACTAGACGGCCGTAGAGCGGTCCGCCGTTCGGACCAGTCAACGTCACGCTGACTTTGCCCCTGTCGGTCCTGGCGCGACCGGAGACCTCAAACGAGCCGAGAATTTTCACCCCCTCAAGCGGTGATTCCAGCACCACCGAAGTTCCGTCTTCACTCTCGGAATCGGTGAAATACGGTGTCGAATCAGGCGGCGGAGGCGGCAATGGATAGGACTCGTTGACCGACAACGGATCCTGACTGCCGTCACCCAATCCGGTCGCCCGTCCCAACACAAAACCGGACACAGCGACTCCAACTATGATTATAAGATATAGCAGTTTTCTCATACTTCCATACAATCAATATCGTAACACCTTTCAGGCTTAAAGTCATGAAAAAGAAAAGGCACACTGTGTCGTGTGCCGAGTCGAGGTGCATCAACAGTTTCGTGCCCGCGGTGCGGGCGATTATTCAATCCAGCGCAAGGATTAGAGTGATAACGAACTCGATGAGCTTCGTGACACCGCCGATGAAAGCGAGTAAGCAGAGCAAGAGACCGGCATATAAATAGATATGAAGGTCCCATGACCTATGTTTGGGAACCTCCGGAACCGGTTCGTCCTCGGATTCCCGGCTGATATTCATCGCCTCCCATTCATCGGCACACCGCTTCGTCCTGGCACTGGCCGTGCTGATCCCGTACCAGATGAACGCTACTGCCGCGATGCCCAGCAACCACCATGTATCCATCAGAAACGTCAGGAAATCCACCCGTGGCTCCTTTCATGAACATTAAAAGATCAATAAGACCGCGGCTTGCGCGGTCTTTATCATTTCAATTTATGACAGTTATTCCACATCCTCGAACTTCATTTTCTTCGGTCGCAACACGATGATGATGCCGGCCGAGAGAGCCGCGAGTATCAGACCGATCGCCCCGAGGATATACCAGTTGAATACACGACCGATCTCGTCCTGCGGAGTGATGATCGCTGATCTCTCGACCGGTTGACCGAAGAAATCTTCTGATGATACGGCAGCGGCTTCAGAGACGAAGAACGCGAGCGGATTACTCTTCGACTTGACCTTGCCGGTCTCGTCGGTGACCGTAACGTAGACTTCATGCTCTCCGTCCACCAGATCCGATTCGAGTTCGTACGCCCAGTCGCCGTTCTCGTTAGCGGTAGTCGTCAGGATCATCGGCAGATAACTGTAGATGAACAACGTCACGACTTCGCCTGGCAGGGCCGTACCCGTGAATGTCAGCGGCTCACCCGGCGGTATCTCGTCACCCGGCTCTTCACCCGCGTCGTCATCCGGCGGACCCAAATCCAGCAGACCGATGCTCAAATCGTCCGAAACGTCACCGGCGTATTTCGGCTGTTCGATCGGCACGCCTGACAGCACCGCCGCGTCCACTGGAGCCAGTTCGGTATCGGTACCCGCCTCGCCGAGACGCCCGGAACCGAGAGGGTCGTAACCGTTACGCAACTCATCAGCATCCATATAGCCGTCTCCGTCGCTGTCCGGATTCGTCGGGTCGGTTCCGATACGTCTTTCCGCGTCGTCCGGCAGGCCGTCGCCGTCAGTGTCGACCAGGATAATCGCGGGAACGAACCGGCGGCTCCTGGTCTCATCCACCCGCGCGAACGCGGGCGATGCGTGCATACGCATGGAAATCTCCTCATCACCCCGCAACGGCATCGTGTCGAACAGTATATCCGACATGCCGGACTCATCCGGCACATCCTCTGACGGACGCCTGAACGTAAACACCTGACCGATAAGCGGCAAGACCTCATCTTCGATGTCATCAAGATCATCATTGCTGATGAAACCCTCGGTCCGTTTTGCCAGGTACTCACTGCAGAATTCCCTGCTCTGACCGGAACATTCCGGAATGGATCCACCGTGGATCTCCCAAAGGTGAGCAACGCACTCTTCCCGCGTGATTATACCGACGGCCCGACACTCATCCGCCCTGTATCTCGCGGCGAGCCAATCCTTGCATTTCTCCGGCGGAATTCCGGCCGCGACACATTCATCATGCAGTCCTTCGATCTTCTCCTGGAACTGTGACAAGAGCGATGGCGCGATGACGGTCGTCGTCCCTTCCGGAATCTCCGTTACGGCTTCACGCACGGCATCGATCGGAATCTGCGCCACTTCAGTGATAGGTTCCTTGAGTCCGATTTCGGTCTCGTACGGTTCAGGAACCGCTACCTGGATCGGCGTACTACGGACCTCGTCGCCCGCGACATCCGTACCGACCGCGACGACGATATACTTGCCGGGTTCGAAACCGCTTGAATTCCAGAATGTCGACCAAAGAAGCCTGGCCGAATCATAGATGGCTCGGCGCGACAGTATCGTGGTGCCCGTGCCGGATTGCCGGACGATGAACCTGACCTCCTTGATCGGCCCGAAATCCTTGGCCACCAGCGATACGATACCACTGACCACGCCCGGCGCCGGTCTGACGACATGGACCTCCGCATCGATTATCTCATCTATATCGACATCGGTTTCCGGCTTCTCGGTCGGATCCATGATGCTGTCGTCTTTCGGCAGCTCCTCGCCGGGCGCCGCCAAGGCCACGAATATCTTTTCGCTGACCACTACCACGTCACCCATGGTAGCCACTGCCACGATCGAATATTTTTCATTGGGCAGCTCCGCGGTACCCCACACGCCGCGCCACCTACCGTTCGTCATCCGCATGCCGGTCGTGCCTGAACGGACGCTTCCGTCGATGGTCCCTATCCTGAAAGTCACGCTCTCCGCCCAGCCGTATGTCTCGGCGATCACCTCGACCAGCCCGGCGACAGTCGCCCCGGATACAGGTTCCAGTACGCGCACTCCTTCAAGCGGCATCGACGCGGTCGTGTCATCCGGCTCTGTCGTCGTGTCATCATCTTCCGTGGGAATATTATCGACGATAAAATTTACGTGTGCGCTGTCTATGATGACCTCGCCGTCAAACAGACCGAGAGCGCGAATCGCGTAGTCCCCATTCGATACGGAGTGGCTGTCCCACACGACGACCCAACGGCCCGTGGAATCCAACGCCGCATCGACACGAATCGCGGCATTCATGTCCGTCACGCCGACCGGGAAAATACGGAAGGAAACACCGTTGATATCTCCTATCGAGACGGCGACCAACCCGACCGACCCGTCGACTATGGCGTTCAGAACGGGTTTCATGACCTCAACATGACGTTCTTCAGCAGGCGGCTCACCCTCGGTGGAATCAGCTCCGGTCACGGTCACTGAAGATTCGGCGGAATCATGGATAGTCCCGGTGAAGCTCGTCGCTTCGGCACGGATGGAGAATAAACCCTCTCCGAACGACACGGGATCCCAATCGGCGATCCACGCTCCGAGAGTCTCGTCGAAAAACGCCGACAAGGATCCGGACAACGCGTCAGGTTCGAGTCCGGTGACGATGAAGCGCAGGGAAGCGGTCATGGTCTCCGGGAAGGACGTCGCTTTCAATTCGACCGGACCGTCTATATACGATCCGTCCGACGTGGGGGGGACCATCTCGACGAACAGTCCCTCGGTGGTGTCATCGGCATTCTCGACGAGGACTATCAACGGATTCGATGCGATCATGAATGTCCCGCACCAGGCCTGCGCCACGACCTGATATTCGCCGTTGGGAACCGTGCCGCTGTTCCAACCGCTGTTCCAACTCGTGAAGGTGCTATCCGCCGTGGCCACTAACGTCGTCATCGTCGCGCCCGATGCCGCGTCCATCGGACTGATGATGAACTCGAGACCATCGGCGCCGATATCGGTTTCAGCCGACAGGTTCACGGAGCCGGAAAGCACCGTACTGGGCGCGGGATAGACGATGTTTACCGCCAATGCCCCGCTGTCATCACCGGGGTCGTCCGTACTGTTATCGACGTAAAACCTCACATCACCGCTTGATACCGATGAAGTGTCGGTACTGGCGAGCGCCCTGACCAAGTACCATCCTTCGGTGATACCGCTCGTGTCCCAGTCGCTTGTCCAAAGCAGGACATCAGCCGACACCGCGCCGTAGATCATCTCGGGCGGATAACTCGAACCCTCGGGCCACACCTCAAACCTCACCAAACCGGCTACCGAGTCGGTCGACGCCTTCAACTGGACGATGCCGGACGCGGTCGAGGTCGATGTCGGATGGACCATATTGACCGTCAGGGTCTCTCCGGCGGATCCCGATTCCTCGATGTACACCGTCACCGGCGGACTGCTGATCGTGCCTGAATACGCGTGCACGGTATAGGTGCCGGACGGACGCGTAGTCATATCCCAGAACGCCTCCCAGGACGTCCCCTCACTCGATGTCATGCTCGCCGGAAAATCGTCGACCGCCGCTCCGGTCGCGTCGTGGATGCCGAAATACAGAGAAGTGACGGGCGTGGACGTCGTGGCGAACAGATCCATGGATTCATACACCGTCATCCCTTCGGTCGGATAGGTGACCGTTATCGTCGCGTCACCACCATCACCGCCGACGGTATCTTCCACATACACCATAATCGCCGGACTGGTGACGCTGCCGTATTCCCCGGTGATGGTGTAGCTGCCGGGCGACGCGATGCTCGCGTCCCAGATCGCTTCCCATGACATGCCGGCGCTACCGGCCAAAGCGGTGCCGACCTTTTCATCTATAAGACCGCCGGTGGCATCGCGCACGCGAAACCAGAGCGTCCCGACGGTGGTCGTGGTCGAGGCGTTCATCTCCACCATGCCCGACACGGCCATACTGGGCGTCGGATACATCATCATGATGCTCAAAGTGGGATTATCGACCGTGAAACCTATCGGGGGATAACTGTCGAACGACGACCCCTCGAACCAGGCCAGGGCGACGACATCATAGCTTCCGTTAGGCAGGGACGTGGAATCCCAGTCGTATGACCAGCCGACACCGTCGCTCGTAAAGGCGTCCAGTTCACCGACAACCGCGCCGGCGCTGTCGCGGATGATAAAATCGATGTAATCGGCCATGGAATCGGTGACCGCCGAAAGAGGTATCGTCCCGGACAGGTATGAACCCGGCATCGGATACGTGACAGTGACTGAGTGCCCTGTCGCGCCGCCGCCGTTCATCACATAGACCGCGGTCGGACCCGAACCCACGACACTACCGTCGCTGAACGTCGCCCGTGCCTTGATCTGATGGTCACCGTCTGCGACGGAATATGAATCCCAATCGCCGTGCCATGCCTGATACGTGCCGTCGGTAGGTACGCCGGTCGCGCTCCAGACGACGGTCCCGCTCATGTCCTGCACATCGAACTGCACGGATGTGGCCGGAGCGTTCGTGTGCGCGTCAAGCGGCACCATTCCGGAAACCGTACCGCCGGTCGGCGAAGCCAGCTCGACCCAGAACGTCGTTACGGCCACCACGTACCTGACACCGAAGAAACAGGCCGCGGACATCAAAAAAACGACAGCAAAAACAGCTATCGCCATCATGACCTGGCGAAAACTTGAATTCATGAGTATGACTTTTACCCGATTTTCCATGCGCGGAATGTTACTCCGCTATACATATATAATATCACACGAACGGAGATAATGAGAGGAGTGGCAGGGGTGACAGGAGGGGCAGAAGGGGCAGAAGCGGGACCTGCCTGCCAGCAGGCAGGGAAGGGGCAGAAGAATGGTGGAAAGGATGGATTGAACGAAGATGTGAATTTTCTCCGCTTTGTTTATCCCTTCCGACCTTCTGACTCTCCCTATCCAAACAATTGTCGCACGTAATCGAGGTCGAGGCAGTGATGGAAATAAGCGAGCATCTGTGTCCTCGCGAATCCGATGTCTACTTCAGGCTGATCCTTCCAGCGGTAGACCATGTCGAAAGACTTCACCAGCAATCCCACCTGCATCTCATCACCGTCGATACGGAAATGTTTCTTGAGATCCGTGACGTACCGAACCTGCCACTTGGTGTTGTTCCACATCAGCAACCAAGCGTACATCGCCACAAAATCCCACGGATCGATGCCGCCGACCCAGTCCACCAAGGCGACCTTGTTGTCTGCGGTGATGATGAAATTCCTGGGATAGAAATCACCGTTCGTGAACACCGAACCCTGATATCGTTCCGGCCTGTGGCTGGTGAATATCTTGAGCGCGACCTCAATGGCACTTTTCTCCAAGAGCCCTGCTTCCACCATCTCTCCGCTCCTGACCTTAAAACTATCGAGCCACTGCACGAAATCGAAACCGCGTATGAAATCCGGCAGACGCGTCGTATCGATCATGCGCAAGTCGCGCAGGACGTCCACGGCCATTGTCGCTATCTTATCGTCAATCCCTTTCCCGCCGAGGATGTCGTCCTTGAAGGTCAGCTCCGACCATTCGCGCACCAGCGGATGTCCTTCGATGTACTTCATCAACAGCCAACGCATCCCGTCGTGTTCCTTGCCGCCCAGAAACTCCGGCAATACCAAGGTTTCGAAAGCGGTATCATCGATAGCCGGAAACGCCTCCCGCATGATACGCGTCTCGTAGGCCAGGCTCTCGTTCTTACGCGGATCGATACCGAACTTGAGTACGTGCGTAGGATGATTCTTCTCGTCATCGACCGCGACGCACAGCAGCACGTTCCATTTTACGGCATCAACAATGCGGAGTTTCAGATGCTCCAAAAGAGCGGGAAGTTTGGGATGAAATGGCGGGAGTGGTGGTTCCATATTTTAGAAAGTGAGAAAGAGAGAAAGTAAGAGAGTGAGAGAGCTTAAAAGCTCAACTGGCTAAAAGCCAAACGGTGTTTCATCTTTAAACTTTAATAATCTTTCAGCTGTTAAGCTGTTTAGTTATTTTACCGCTTCTGCCCCTTCTGCTTCTTTTGGCTTACTCTGTTTCAGCCGAAAGAAGGGCGTTCTCGGTGTAACGGTTGCCGGCGTTCCAGAGCAGCCAGCCACTGCCTTCACCGTCTTCGGTCGCAACCATCTGTCCACGAACCAGATCGGCGGTATAGACCGCGCCGAGATCGAAATCCTGGATCCAGGGCCGGAATGTCGCCAGCTCGATCGGTTGCGCTCCCGGATTCGCCGCCACGCGTTCAGTATCCTCTTCCCGCAGCTTCTTCACCAACTCCTGTCCGCGCACCATGTTCCAGTAGACGACTTCGTACGGCATTGCGGCCGGATTGCTGTACCCGTTGAATCCGGCCGGATAATGAGATGGATAGACCATCGGTGAGATGTAATCGAAGTGTGGCATTGAATCGACGAGCCGCTGACCGATATTCAGGTCGTAATCATGCTGCCACATCGTGAGACCGAACAGGTCGACCGAGGTCTTGATGCCGTTCTTGACGCGCAGTTCGTTGTCCAGATAGGTGAAGAACTCGCGCATGACGTCTGTCTTGGGTTTGACTCCGTCCCAGACCGGATACTTGATGGTCTTGAGATTCCCGTCCGACGGAAAACGGATGTAGTCGAACTGGATCTCGTCAAAACCGCCCGCGAACGCCTCCTTGGCGATAGTGGCGTTGTACTGCCAAACCTTCTTCGAGGCCGGATCGAGCCACGGAATGCCGCGGTAATCACGCCAGATGCCGTCTCCCCAAGTGCGACCGACCGCGAGATCCGGATTCGCCTCGGCGAAGACCGGATCCTGAAAGACGAAAAGCCGAGCGATGAGGTAGATGCCTTTCTCCCTAAGGGGTCCGGTCAGCTCCTCCAGATCACCGAGCTCCGCCCTGTTTGAGACATGCGGCTTGAGCTCGTCAGACTTGGGATTGAACGCGATCGCCCCGCGATGATCCTTGATGTCGATGACCATCGAATTCAGCTCGGTCCGCTCGACGAGCGACGTCAACTCATCGAACCGGGACTTCCAACCGACGGTCGAAGTCGTGATGTAGATCGCTTTGACGAATTCCGGCGTGTGCACCTCGCGCCGTCCGTCAGACTCCCCGGGACCGCTCACCGCGCGCACCGCAGCCTCGCCCGGCCGCTCCACGACGAAATACGGATGATATTCCTCCGGCGCGGCCTCGAACGCCATCATGTAGACGAGCGGCATCGAAGTCATGATGACGATAGACAGACCGAATTTGACGGCCTTCTCGGACCGACACCTGAAGCGCCGTGCGATTCGCGAGACTACAACGAAAATCTTTTTTTCCTTCTTCTTGTCCGTCATCTCTTCCTGCCGAGTATCCTGTCCATGGCCTTCTTACCGGCTTCGACGCCGGGCTGATCATACACGTTCACGTCCAAGAGTTCTCCCATCACCGCGGTCGCCAGCATGAAGAACATCATCAGCGCACCGACCGATTCCGATGAGATGGACGGAATTTTGACAGTGCCGTTCGGCCGACCGTTGCGCGTCAACGCCGATGCGGTCGCCTTCTTTTCGCTCCGGAGAAGATGACTGAACTTATGTCCGCCCATGTAAGCCACCCCTTTCAGGTCCGAATACGCTTTCGGTACGATGAAATCGTCGCGCATGCGCTCGACCTCGATGAAAGTGATGATCTTATCGAACGGCCCTTCATTATATAACTGAATCTGCGAGTGCTGGTCGGTCGCACCGAGCGCCGAGACCGGAGTCGGGCCGTGATTCACTACGCGACCCTTCCTGGACAGACGGTTACCGAGACTCTCGGCCCACAGCTGGCGATACCAGTCACCAAGAAGATCTAACCGCGCCGCATACGGCATCAGCACGTGGATATTCTGACCGCACCGCGCGTAACCGAGATAGTGGATGGCGCAGTAGTTCAGGACGTTGTTACCGCTCATCGGTATGCTGAGAAACCGCTCACGCACTTTCTTCGCTCCGCGAACGAGCGCGTCCACATCGATGCCGGCGCAGGCGGCCGGAAACAGCCCCACTGGAGTGAGCGCGGAAAAGCGTCCGCCGATATCGTCCGGCACGGGAAGCGTGCGGTAACCCTCGCGATCCGCTATCTCCCGCAAGACACCTTTCTCTTTGTCGGTCGTGGCGATGACGTGTTTCGCGTGTGCCTTCTTGCCGACCTTCCTGATGAGGCGGTCTCGCAGGAGCAGGAACGTGCTCATCGGTTCGATCGTGCCGCCGGACTTGGAGATGACGTTGAGCGCGCATTTTTTCAGATCGACCGACGCGAGCAGGTCGGCAATCTCCTCCGGGTCGGTATTAGCGCCGATGAACCGCACATCCATCCCCTTCCCCTCGTCGAGCGCCCGCACGAACGCGCGCGCACCGAGATCCGAACCCCCGATTCCAATCACGATAAGCGTCTTGAACCTGCGTGAGACCTCCTTAGCCAGCTCGATCGTGTCGCGAATCTCCAATCGACGCTCGGGAATACCGAGAAAACCAAGACTTCCGGCTTCGTGCGCTTTCTTGAGTCCGTCCCGAATACGCTTAAGCCTCGGCGAAAGCGCGGCCAAACTCTTCTTCGGAGTACCAGCCAGGCCGATCTTTTCCTTGATGGCAGATTTAAAATCGTAACTGATCAACATAGTCAATTCGGATTCGATTACAGTGATAATTATAGCACGATTCCGGATTTGGAGGCTGTAGCCTAAAAAAATTGCCAAACAGCCTAAAAAATGGTATATTTAAGCTATAAATTGCTCCTATATACTCATGCCGAGGGAGAGGGTAAATCCTTCAAAGGTCTTTTCGGAGACAAAGGTAAGTGATGCACCATGCCTGCAGCAAACAAAGACAATCCGTTCGCAACGATAATCAAGAACCACCGCATCCGCGTCGGATGTGTTTTTGATAAGTATCGAAGTAAGATCGCGACGATACGGAAAGAACGGCTGGACACCATGAAAAAAGAAAGCGCCAGCGCTGACGAGGATCAGTTGGCGGCGATCCGTAAATCACTCGATGATAACCGATAGAAATATGGCGGCCGCCGAAGAATTGGACAATCAACAAGAACGCGTCGAGGGCGCGGATCTGGAACGAGCTGAAACACTGCCGGAAGCATCTCTTGAGCTGGTGCAAAATGAGGACGCCGAAATGCTTGAGCAGGCCGAGCGCGGCGCGTCCGATCTCGGACCAGAGGGCGCTGGGGCGACCCAGGAACTCAAAGCTGGTGTCGAAGCTGAGGAGAAGCAGACTATGGATTCCATTGCCATAATGGAAAAAGCTCAGCAGCTCATGGAAAGCTTTCGGCAGACAGGTGATCTCGATTTAATGAATCAGGCGGCCGACCTGACGACCAAAGCGCTTGAGTTGAGCGCTACAGAAAAATCCGCTGATCGACAAACCGCACGAGAGTCACTGGAAGCTGAACAAAAGGATGCGCGCAAAGAGTCTACCGAACAGCCGGCAGATAGTGAAGCCCCGCAAAATCAGATCCTAGCCGCAGCTGAGCGGCTGGAACAAGCACAGGAATCAGGAGACGAAGAGGCTATCGAGGAAGCGTTCGACGCCATGCAACAAACAATCAAAGAAGGGGGCGGTAAGGATGCGGCCGAAGCAGAAGCCACTACTGAAACTACACCTGAGGCCACTGAAGGTGAACTCTCGGCTGAAGAAAAGGCCGCGCAATACATCGCCGAGGTACAGGCGGGTCCTCTGGGTGCGGAAATGATGGCAGAGGAAACACGGCACGCCGCAGAGATGGCACAATTACAGAAAGAGAAGGAACAACTGGAGACAGCCCCGACGGAGCCTCTAATAGAGGTCAGCGAGACACCTCCGATGGAAGAGGCGCGGACATCCGTCGATGAAGTTCCAGCCATCACGTCAGTCAGTGAGACACCTCCGATCATGGAAGAGGCTGACACGACAGTCTCCGAAGTCGAGATGCCGGACACTGCGGAAACAGCCGTCAGTGAGACACTTCCGATCATGGATGAAAATGTCGAAACACTCATCACTCCGGTCGAACCTGTCGTCATCGGACCAGAACACGAGGTCAGCACCATGGTCAGTGAAGTCCTGCCCATGGAGGTGGACCAAGAGACAATGGAGCGCACCGAAGTGAGCGAAGTTCCAGCAATGGAAGACACGGCCGAAACTGTGGTCAGCGAAACCGAGGCCATGAAGGAGTTTGAAGAGGCCGAAACGGTCGTAAGTGAAGCTCCCCCCATGGAAATCGATGAGGAGACCATGGCCAGGACCGAAGTCAGCGAGGTCGAACCCATGGCCGAAACCGTAATCAGCGAGATTCCCGAAGATGCCGACACGATAGTGAGCGAAACACCGCCGATGATGGATGTAGACGTCGACACCTATCTTGAAACGATGGATAGGACCGAAGTGAGCGAAGTACCAGAGATGGAAGAGGACGAATCGGTCGACATAGAAATCGATGAATTCGGTGACGAGGTAAAGAAAGAAGGGGAAGAAAAAGTCGCCACAACGGAAAAAAAGAAGGCAGACAAGAAAAAGAAACCGTCGTCCGGAAGCAAACTTTCAGGTGTCGGTTCAGTCATACCTTCTACCTCGGATAAGGCCGCGGCAGAGAGGGCAAAAAAACGGAAGGAGGCAACCAAAAAAGATTTTAAAGGTTTTATGCAAGGCTTCAAAGACATAGCAAAGAGCATCTGGAAAGGATTCGGCGGGTAAGCTAAAGACCAAAACCGCCCCGATACGGGGCGGTTTTTTGATTCCAATGATCCTACTCTTTCGCTTTCGCGCTCTCCACGACAAGCCAGTCTTTCAATTCGCGTGTCGCAATGACATCGTCACGGTTGTATCTGATGATCTCTTCGAGCGCGTCACGGTCCTTGGTCGCGAGCCAGCGTTCGAACCAGGCGACCGACTCCCCTCCCCCGGCGATCTCGCCCTTCCTTAAAAAGCCGATATAGTTGCCGATGTCCTTGATGCCGTAAAAATACAACGGAAACGTGACCCTGTCTTTTACGATCTCATTGAGATCGATCATCCGCCCCCTGAACCGTTCCAACGCGTCCGAACCCCCGTACCTGGCCTCCATGGAATTGAGCCGCGTCTTTTCATAAGTCCCGAAGTGATACACCGCGTAGTCGTCCGGCAGGGAATCAGCCCAGCCCAGGAACTCCTTCCACATCTTTTCCTCGCCGCCCGGCACTTCCGCCATCTGATGCACGTACCTCTCACCGTACTCGTCACGCACCCAGAAACCGAACAGATACTCGAACGACCGCAGCGGATCACCTTCGATATCGAAAAAAATATCCATCTTCGCCTCGGGCAGATTGATGTCCTTACGGAAGTAGTGTGTCTTCTCGATGAGCGCCTTCGCCTGCAATTGGATGCGGGTGAGGTGCTTACGTTTGATACTCGACTCCTGCTCTCTCACTTCATCGATGTCCATCTCCGCCGCGTCGTCGATCGTCCGAATACCGAGTTCACGAAGCCTCGTCAGAATCTTCATCTTGACGTTGTAGATCAACGTGACATCTCGACCGTCTTCCGCGAACGCGATGCATTTCTTGAACCATGGTGATTGTTTGCACCCGGACGCGACCCGTGGCATCGGTTTCTTGCCGGCGAGTATCTCGCGTATCTCACCGATGACGCGAGGATATAACTCATCCACTTCCTTCAGTTGGAAACCGATCCTGGCGCCCGAACCGTTCAACACCTGACACTCCTTAGGCCGGATGCCCTGAACGCGCTCCAGCAGTTCGCCGTAGAAAGCGAGTTGAAGTCGCATGGAATCCGTAAGCCGTTCGGCGCTCTTGATATCCACGGCGCTATAGTGATACTCGCCGAAATCCGACGCCGCGTCATTGCTACGTTCCAGCAAGTCCGGCTCACCGACCATGTCGTCGTCCATGAGAATGCCGTGATAGATACGCTCGACGCCCCGCTTCATCAATTCGACCGTGCGCTCGAAACGCTCTTCAAGAGAACCGTCGCCGACACTCTCATATTCGAGACCGTTGATGATCTTCTCCTCATGGATCAGCCCCCGCTCGATCAGCATCTCGGCGAACGACGTCGGCTCGGACCTCTCGGCAGGGTCGCCGTACACGTCAAAATACAACCAATGCGGACAGGAAAAATAACGCACGAACATACCACCTGTAACCTTCACGGCTTTCTCACTCTCTTTCTTTCTCTCTTTTTCACTCTTGTCACTATTCATACCTCAACGCCGTAACCACATCCAACTCCGCCGCCTTCTTGGCCGGCCATGCACCGAAGATCACACCCACGATCATCGCGACAGTCAATCCGCCGAGGAACGACGATAACGACACGATGTACTGGATGTCGAATCCCGTGTGGCGCGCGTAGGCGATGATGGCGAACGTCAGTCCGGTCGCGAGCAGTCCGCCCAATCCGCCGCCGACCGTCGTCAACACGACCGATTCAACCAGGAACTGCGCCCAGATCGTGGAGTTTTTCGCGCCCAATGCCTTGCGCAGTCCGACTTCCCGGATCCGTTCGGTCACGGAAATGAGCATGATATTCATGATTCCGATCCCGCCGACCAACAACGATATGGCGGCCAGCAATCCCAACAGGATCGTGATCGCGTTGGTGACCGTCCCGATGGTCGCGATGATTTCGGTGTAGGTATGGATCATGAAGTCGTCCTTATCAGGATCCGTGATGTTATGACGACGACGCAATATGCGTTCGACATCGTCCGATACCGCCCCGATATATTTCGTCTCCGAGACGATCAGGTCGATCTCCTGGACGTAGTCGTCGCCGCTCAACCGCTTCTGCATCAACTTGAGCGGCATCAGGACGATCGTATCGAAATCCATCGGACCCATCGCGCCCCTGGGTTCCATCACTCCGACCACCTCCAACTGCAATGTCTTCAGTCTGACTTTCTTGCCGATGGGGTCGTCCTCGCCGAAAAGCTTATCCGCCACTTTGCTGCCCAACACCAGGACCGGCGTCATGTTCCGCTCCTCTCGTTCGGTGAAGAAACGGCCCACAGCTAGCTCGGCCTGTAGGTCGAATACCATATAGTTGGCCGTGCTCCCGAATATCAACGCGCGATACTCCTCGTCCCTGAAGGAAACGAAAGCCTGACTGGAATCGAAAGCGACCGACTCGATCACATGAGGAATTTCCGCGAGCGCCTCGGCGTCTTCATAATCGATCGACACCACATCCGCCGACATGAGCTGAGAAGTTATGGATCCCTGATGCGAAAGTCCGGGCACCTGCGCGTTGATGGTGACGAAATTCTTGCCGAACTGTTCGACCTGCCCGAGGATGTAACTCTTCAGACCGAATCCGAGGGACACGATGATCGTCACCGCGAACACGCCGATCATGATACCCAAAAGCGACAGGCCCGTACGGAGCTTGTTCCGGCGCAGGTTACCGAGCGCGAGACCGAAAGTGTTCCTTAACAAGGTAAACATAATCGCTACTCTTCCCTTAACGCTTCTATCGGATCGAGCTTAGAGGCGCTCATGGCCGGCGAAACGCCGGATACCATACCGATGGCCGCGGCGATCACGAGCGAGATGACCAGATACGAGATCGGCATGAAGAAATTCCACGAGTATCCGTAATGCGTCACGACCACGGCGACCGCGTACGAGAATCCGACGCCGATCAATACCCCGACCAGTCCACCGGCAAAGGACATGACGCCGCTTTCCGCCAGGAACTGTTTGAGGATGCGGTTGCTGTTCGCGCCGAGCGCCTTCCGGAGTCCGATCTCCCGTCGCCTTTCCCGGACCGAGACGAACATGACGTTCATGATGTTGATACCTCCGACCAGAAGCGCGATGGCGGTCACTATCATCAGGAATCCCGACATCGCCCCGGTCACGTTCGAGAGCATCTCGGCGGCCTGGTCGGTACTGGTGATGGTGAAGTCATCCTTCGACGGATCCTGGATGTGGTGATTGTGCCTGATGATTCCGGCCACCTCCTCCTTGATGCGCTCGACATTCCCGTCCTCACTCACGCGAAGCCTGATGAAATTGACATAGTCGATACCCGCCACCATCCGCTGTGCGGTCGTGACCGGAATCAACACGCGATCGTCCATGTTCTGAAAGAATGCGGAGCCCTGTTCCTCGGTGATTCCGACGATCATGAACCTGACTCCTTTGACGTCGATCGTCTCGCCGAGGATGTTTTCTCCGCCGATGGACAAGTTTTCAGCGACAGTCGCGCCGACTACGGCAACGCGGGAAAAACGGGCGACATCCTGCGTGGTGAACCATCTCCCCTCGGCCATATCGAAATCCTCAAGCGTCTGGGCCTGTTCGTTCACGCCGATGACTTGAGTCACCGTGGATTCACGCCCCAGGGATACGGTGCGCGTCGAATTCACGTACGGAACGACGGCTGTGACGCCTGGCAAACCTTCAAGGTCGTCCACTTCATCCAGTCTCAGCGTGGTCAGGACGATACCCAGCGCTATCGGCGGTGGTTCATCCTCCTGACTCCCGCCCGGAATCACGCCGATCAGGTCGCCACCGAACGAAGTCACCTGGCCCAGGATAAGATCCTGCGCGCTGAGACTCACCGACGCCACGGTCAAAACGGACATCACCCCGATGATGATGCCCAAAGTCGACAGGATGGCCCTGCTCTTGACCGCCCAGAGAGACTTGATCGCGTAAACGATGTCCTGTAGCCAAACCATAAAAGTTCAACGGCTCAACAGCTCGACAGGAATCACTGTCAGGCTGTCGCACTCACTTAAACCACCACTCCGTCGTTCATGTTGATGACCCGGTCACAGTACCCGGAAAGATATTTCTCGTGCGTCACCATGACGATAGTGTTGCCCTTCTGATGTAGTGCGGTCAGGATGTCCATGATTTCGATAGTGGCCTTGCTGTCCAGGTTGCCGGTCGGTTCATCAGCCATGATGAGAGACGGATCGTTGATGAGCGCCCGCGCGATCGAGACACGCTGTTGCTCGCCGCCCGACAGCTGGTTCGGATGGTTCTCAAGACGATGAGACAGCCCCACCTCATCAAGAATATGCAATGCGCGTTCCTTCACTGCCGCGCGATCCACGTTCGGGGAATAGTTGGTCGGCAGAAGGACGTTGTCGAGGACACTGGTGCGCGGCAATAGGTTGAACGCCTGAAAGACGAAACCGATACTCATGTTGCGCATCACGGCCAGTTCGTCGTCCGTGAAATCACTGCTGTCACGACCGTTGAAGATGTACTTACCCCTGCTCGGACGCGCCAAAAAACCGAGAATGTGCATCAGCGTCGATTTTCCGCAACCGGACGGACCCATGATCGCCGCGAACTCACCCTGTCGAATCGTAAGATCCACACCCCTAAGGGCGCGTATCGTTACTTCGCCGATGTCATAGTCTTTCGTTACCCCCTTCAACTTGATGAAGTCTTCCTTCTTGGACATAGATCCGAGGTAACGGTTATTTTTCTGAAGTGTAGACGATTACGTTGTCGCCTTCCTCGATTCCGGAGAGAATCTCCGCAAAGTCATCGGTCTCAAGTCCGACTTCGACATCCCGTCCCTCGACGATGCCGCGATCGGTCAACAGTTCGACATACATATCGCCGTTCCTGGGCTTCACCGCCCTGATCGGAACGCGCAGCACGCCGTCCTTGCGATCGGTCTCGATATCGAGATCGGCTGTCATGCCGGAACGTAGCCGCTCGTCCTCTCCGTCGAACCTGATCGTGGTCTCGTAGAAGATGACGTTGTCGACCACGGTTTCGGCGGGCTGGATGGCGACCACCGAACCGATCCACCGTTCACCCATCGTGAACGCATCCACTTCGATGGTGACCATATCTCCGATCGACAGCTTGGCGATATCGATCTCGGAAATGTTGGCGACCACTTCGAGGTTTCCTTTGGCGTTCATCATGACCGCGGTCTGACTGGTCAGCACGCTCTCACCTGGTTCAGCCGCGATGAGCGTGACGATGCCGTCCACCGGAGCGGTAATGCGACGCTTCTCCCAATCGTTCTGCAGACCCGCCAGCCTGGCGCGCTCGGCCGATACCAAGGCGCGTTGCGCTGAAATGATCTCGTCGCGCGTGCCGGTGCGCGTCAGATTGAGCGAAGCTTCCGCTTCGGCCAGTAGCCCTTCATTGGTAGCGACGGTGTTCTTGGTCGCGTTCAGCGCCGCCAATGACGTGTTGATATCCGAATCGTTCAGCTGGATCCGCAATTCCAGGCTGGTATCGTCGTTACTCAACGCCTGCATCGCCGCCGAAAGCGCCGATAGCGCGGTGTTGGCGTTCAGCCTATAGGTGGCGAGCGTCGTACTATCCACTCCGACCGCATAATTCAGCATGGTTACCGTCACGTCGAGATGTCCTTTGATCACTTGCAGATGCGGGCGGATCGCGTCGTACTGCGCGCTCACGTTATCGACTGACGCATCTCCGTTGACGCTCATCAGCGCGGAATCGATCGACGACAAGCTTGTTTCGGCTTCGATCCTGGTCTGGACCGCATCGCTCTGCGCCTGTGAATTCGAGACGGTAAACGACGGGAATCCGGACGAAGTGTAGATCCGGTCGGTCAGACGGTTGAGTCCGTCGTTCGCGGCGATAGCGGCATCCTCCAAATCGGAGACGAACGTACCGAGCGTGGACTGCAGCTGCGCGTCCGCCTTGGACAATGCGTTGTCGTAGGCTTCCTGCGCGTCATTCCGCGCCACCTTGGAGGCATCAAGTCTGGCCCGAGTCGTTTCGACCGACCTCTCCGCCACAGCAAGCTCCTGTTCGGTCGCCCCGGATTCGTACTGCGCCAGCTTGGCCTGCGCCGATGCGAGTGCGGCCCGCTGCGCCAGTATCTGCGCGTTGATATCTCCGACATCGAGCTGTAGCAGGACGTCGCCCTTCAGTACCTCATCCCCCTCCTCGACCGGAATCTCGACGACCTTGCCCATAACCTGTGGTTGGAGCTTGATCTTGCTGCTTGGCGCGATCGAACCTGTGGCCGAAATGACCTCTACGACCTCACCCCGGTCGACCGCGTACGTCTCGTACTCGAATTCACTGCCGCCAGACCTGACGATCAGAATCACGACCACCACAAGGATTGCGGCCATCGAACCGATGATTACTTTCTTGTTGTACTTCTTGAGCTGCATATACCTATATTATAGCTCATTTTGTGCTTATTTTCAACTTAATTGACTATATCCAGCCTTAAATGATAATACCATGATAGAATACGCTTATGTACGGATATTGTTAATAGGGAAAAGCGTAGGAGCTTAAGAGCTAAGGAGCTTAGGAGCGTGTTTATGACAATATCTCCTCGGCTCCTTAGCTCCTCAGCTCCTTAGCTTGCCCACCCCCACTATGCTCGACTGGAAAAATGAAAAACGCCCTGTCGTGGCTCTCGCTCCGATGGCCGATATGACGGACTCCGCGTTCTGTCGCGTGGCCAAAAGACGCGGTTGCCGGGTCGTGTTCCGTGAAATGGTCAGCGCGGAGGCTTTAGTGCGCGGGAGCGACAAGACGCTCGCCATGGCTGCGTTCCATGACGAAGAGCGACCGATCGTACTGCAGTTGTTCGGATCGGATCCGTCCGTGATGGCGGAAGCAACACGAATTTTGGATGAGAGATACGACCCGGACGCGTTCGACATCAACATGGGTTGTCCGGCCCGGAAGATCGCGGGGAACTTCAACGGCGCGTCGCTGATGCGCGAACCGGACAGGGCTACATCTATAATACGCGCGATGAAGACCACTACGACGAAACCGGTCTCCGCGAAGACACGACTCGGTTGGTCGCGACCCGATGAAATCCTCGACTTCGTAAAAATACTGGAAAACGCCGGCGCTGAACTCATCTCGATACACGGCCGGACAAAGTCACAAAGGTACTCCGGTGAGGCAGACTGGAATATGATCGGTCGCGCGAAGTCGCTCGTGTCGGTGCCGGTATTCGCTAACGGGGATATCTTTTCCGCAGAGGCGGCGGTCGAAGCGATCCGCGTCACCGACTGCGATGGCATGTTGATCGCGCGCGGCGCCCTGGGAAATCCCTGGCTGTTCCGTCAGATCGAGGACACTTTCGCCGGACACGAACCGGAACCGGTCACGGATGAGATGCGCGTCTCGACAGTCTTGGAACACGCGCGATTGCACTCTGAACTGCACGACGGCGACCGCCCGATCATCACTTTCCGCAAACACCTGACCGGGTATTTTCGCGGCATACCCGGAGCCAGACGACTTCGTGAACGACTGGTGCAGGTCGAGACGATGGTGGAGCTGGAGGAATTGCTTGAGCAATTTTAAAACTGGAAAGTGAGAGAATTATATAGGAGTCTGGCCTGTGGCCGGACATATGTTTTAACTTTCTAACTTTCTCACTCTCTCACTTTTCACTTTCTAACTTTCTCACTCCAAAAAAATGCTACAATACAGAAGATATGGAACTAAAGCAGCCCGCAATCACCCCTTTCCCGGGATTCATGGATTGCCTGAAACGCACCCTCAAGCGGTACGCTGAAAGGCCGTTCGTTTTTGTCGTCATCGGACTGACCGCAAGCCTCATCCCCGCGGTTATCCTGTTTTTAGGCCTGTTCCCCGCAATACTCGGCACGCGACCAGGACAGCTCGATTTCATCTCTTCACCGATGATACAGCTGTCGACGACACTACTTATGACGATATTGGCCGCGCCATTCTACACCGCGCTGGGTTATGCCGCGTCAAGACCCGCAACCCTCCCCACGGCCCTGCGTCGTGGATTTTCCCTGGCTCTCACCTGGCTTTTAGCTTATACGCTGACCGGACTGGCACTTCTATTGCCGTCTCTGCTACTTTTTCCGGGAGCTGTCATGGGAGTCCACCTCTCCCTGCTTATGCCAGTGGTGGTGAACGAAAAGCTGACCGGCTTCATCGCCATGCGCCGGAGCGCCGACCTGATACGCGGACGCTTCCTCAAGATACTGCTGAGCCTGATCATCTTCGTATTCCTGGCCTCGGTCATATCCCTGTCGATGTCGCTCGCTCCCCAAAGCGTGCTTTCATCTTTGGCGGGACTGGTCGTATCGTCGGCCATCATCGCCCCACTTCTCTTCATCTTCCTGCAAATATTGTACGAGGACCTGAAGGCCGAAAAGAAAGATATCCCGACAGCGCCGCGTGGATACAGATACCACAAGATCTTGGCGGGTATCGGCCTAATACTGATTGTCCTGTTATCCACCGCAATAAACCGGACATTGTGATATATTTGCGACATAGAGGAATTTTTTTCACCATCCGACATGTTCTTGTCTGAAAAAACAAATTCAGCGGACGGTTTTCCCTCGCTGACACGACAGTTGGGCCGAATCTGGACCAGATTCAACGAAAAACCTCTGGCATTCATGATGCCGGGAATGATTCTCGCCTCCCTTGTGGTCGGCGCGGCTATTCTTGTTTCACCAACGAGTTTCATTGTCGACGGAAGAGGGTTGCTCTCACTGCACCTGCTGGTCAGGGCTCTTCTGGCCGCCGCGTTGTTGTCACTCACGGCGATACCCGTTGCGGCGATATCTTTCGCGGCCGCGTACAAAATCGGCGGTTTCGAAGCCATCGGTCGTGGCATGTTTAAATTCGGATCGCTCATCAAGACCACTTTTCCCGCATTAGCCATACTGGTCGTACCGCTATTGATGATCGTTCCGGGGGTGATACTCAAGACCCGCTTCAGCCTGATGCTGGCGGTCGTGGTGGGCGAGAATAAGACCGGTTTCACCGCACTCAAGAGAAGCAGTGACCTGGTCCGCGGACACACCAGGCAGATGTTCTGGAACCTACTGCTCATCAATCTGACCGTCATAATCACGATGACCGGAGCGACGGTTTTAGGCGTGACCCTGTCACACATCTTCGAGATTGCGGGGTCCATCGGCGGTCCGGGAATGACAGCCATTAACATCGCGTCATTATCGATTCCTGCCATACTGTTCTCCGTGCTACTGCTGCCGCTCGTGACGCTTTATCTTCAAGTGGCTTATGAGGACCTGGTCTGCCTGCATCACGGCCCTGTCGCCGCGGCGGTGGGCGGTCGTCATACCGCACACAAGGTGCTGGCGTCACTGGGGATATTCCTGACGACCGGCGCGGCCGCCGCGGGTATCATCGTGAATCCGCAGTTCATACTCGACCCGGAACAGAACCGGAACATCACCTCGGAGACCCGGCACCACTACGGATCGGCGGACACGCTCCCGGAAGGGGCGAAAGACATCATGTCCGGCGGGGTGAAGTCGACAGAACCGACGGCTCGGGACCGTGACTGGAAACGCTATCAGGACGTCTCGGCGATACGGATGGCACTGCAACGGTTCTTCAACGACACCGGCGACTATCCGCAAAACCTCGACGTGCTCGAGCCGCGATATATCGAGGAGATCCCGAAAGACCCTCTCTCCAATAAATACTACCGCTACACCAGGCATGAGGATTCGTTCGTGGTCGACTTCCGGCTCGAACAGGGCATCCGCTCACTTGCGCCGGGTGAGCACGTCCTGTCTGTGGAAGGATTCGATAAGGTGGCCGCTACGCGTGAAAACGGAGAGACCGACCTGATTCCGGCGAGAGAGACGCACGATGACGGTTCGTCGGGGCAACCCGCGACTGACGGTTCATCGGACACGGACGGCGACGGAATGACGAACGACGAAGAGAGTGAGGCCGGAACGGATCCCGTCTCGGCGGACACGGACGGCGACGGTCTTCTGGATCAGGATGAACTTGACGTGTTCGGAACCGATCCGACGAATCCTGACACGGACGGTGACGGAATCATGGACGGGGCAGAGATCGTGGCAGGCACCGATCCGACCATCCCCGAATCAGATGAGCAACCGGACGAGACTCCTGAACCCGTGACGGACAGCGATGGCGACGGACTGGCGGATGATTACGAAAACGCCATCGGTTCGGATCCCGGTGATCCGGACAGCGACAATGATGGTCTGGCGGACGGCGACGAAGTCCTCGTTTTCGGTACGGACCCGCTGAACCCGGACACGGACGGCGACGGATTCAGTGACGCGACGGAGATTAATGCGGGAACTGATCCGTTGACCGCGTCAGGGAACTTCGGAGGTGGAGGCGGAGGCGGTCCGGCCAGCCCACCGACAGCTACCGTGGACTGGCAGGACAGGGCCAACCTATTCGGACTTCACCAGCCTACGTTATCCACACTCGGATTCTGGCATCCGTCATTGCCGGGTCTATTCTAAAAAGAATATGGATATAAAAAGATTCGACAAGGGTGCCACTCACCGAAGGGTCGCCGTTACCGCTGGCGTGTTCATGTTGCTGCTCGCCGGAGTAACTGGCGCGGGGATGCTGGTGTTCTCGCCTTCCGCGAACGCGTGGCCGGTGTCGACGTTCGCGTTGTGGAATCCGCCGGGGGAGGAAGGGGCAGAAGCGGGAAGAGCGGGAAAAACGGGAATAGAGGGTGAAGATTCATTGCTGGCGAAACTTTTCGGGTTCCTCAAAGATGAAGCGCCGGAGATGGATGCGACCGCGTTGGCTGGAGCCGCACTGGCAGTCGCCTCGGAATTGCCTGGAGATACGGATGATGTCGGAGGTGCTGATGACGAAGCGGGAGAAGGGGCAAAAGGAGCAGAAGCGGGATCCACCTACGCTGAAACTTCGGTGGACAGGGAAGACGTGGAAATGGGAGAAGAGGCGGAAGATGTCGTCTTTCAGGTGACACAACAGGAGGTCGATCAAGCGATGGCCGCGGGTGAGGAGGCCGTGGGATTCTGGCGATCGCTATGGAACATGATTGTGGGAGCAGCACAGTCTGTAGTTGGAACGGTCTGGTCGGCTGTCAGCGCTGAATAATGAACCACGTAAACTTTCACGGGCTGTAAGCGGTCAGCACCTACCTTCCACTCCACAATCTTGAAATTAAAATCCAAAGAGACGCGCCTTGACGCGTCTCTTCTAGTTGCGGTGTACTTCAGCCCAGCGGCGTGAAGAGCCGATAGAGGGAGGTCCAGGCATGGAGAGTGACGTAATCGTCGGAGAGTGAGAGCGGTGCGGATCGCGGATCGCGCGGCCTCCGATCGATGACCCGGACGCCTCTCGCCCTCATCTCGGCGGGGTCGAGACCCTTGGCTCTCACGAACTCCTCAGTCATCGGGGTGGGGATGTTGCGGTGGAGGTGTTCGGTGTTGCCGTGGTGGGTGACCGCGATGTCGATACCGGTACCGCATTCCCAGCAGGAACCGATGTCGGTGAGGGTGAACTGCAGGGCCTTGTAGTCGGTGTTGACGTCGGTGGTGAGTTCATCGTGGTCGGCGACGAATCCTTCGGGAGGTTCGACCGTGACTGTGACACCCCAATCCCCTTCCGAGTCGAAAACGAAAGGATAGAGTTCCTGGGTGTCGTCCCATTCGATGTACTCCGGTTCGATGATGTAGAGGATACTGCCGTTCTTCTTGGTGGTCTTGGCGGGGATACTGGTGCCGTCGGCGCGGACGATGACGT
>JAYEJB010000065.1:0-8110 GCA_034716415.1 Patescibacteria group bacterium | reverse complement strand
CTCTGAAGAATTGACGTATATACTCACAAATGCTAATATAGGCAGTCGCTGGAGGTTTGATGATTTACTTGATCGGTGGGCCGCCGCGTTGCGGAAAGACCACTTTGGCTGAAAGATTAACGCGAGAAATGGGCATGTCGTTCATTTCTGCCGATACGCTGGAGAATATCGCGTATCGATATACTCGACAGGAAGACGTGCCCAGACTGTTTCCGAAAACCATGATGAGGCGAGGTGAGGGAAAGAGCAGTGACGTCATGTATTCCCGCCATTCAGCCGGTCAAATAGCGCAGGCGTACATTGCCCAGTCATCGGTTACCCGAAATGCGATTCTGGCGGTGGCTGAGAGTTCGGTTATTGACGGGGTGAATGTCGCTATCGAAGGTCATCAGATTCACCCGTCAGTTATGGCTGAGCTGACCGAACTTCACGGCAGTCAGATGGTTAGGTCGCTGGTGCTGTTGAGGCGCGACGTAGAAAAGTGCGTGGCAGACTGCCGCAAGAGTACGGCGGAGCATGATTGGTTCATCAGAAAGGCTCAACGGCCGGAAACGCACCTCCTGATTGCGCGAATGATTGTCAAATACGGAAAGTTCTTTGAGGTTGAAGCAGACCAATACCACATTCCGACACAGGAACTGGATGAGGATTTCTTTGCGGGTATGGAGAAGGCGTTTCAAATATTGGCTCGGTAGTTTTGGCTTGGGCATGATTCAGCATTGGCTTTTTATAGTCAGTGCTTTTTTGTCGCTTGCGACGGTATCGACGATACTTCGGGTAGCGTAATTCGGGGTCGTGTCTCCAGCCTCCAGTCCGCCCTAGTCTTCCCTAGCCTTGCAGATGATTTGGCTGACCCTTGATTTCTTCAGGTTGATGACCTCTGCAACTTCCGCCTGGCTGTATCCATATCGTAAAACTGCCTCGGCCACACCGCAGTCTCTGTTCGCATCGTGCAGAATCTCGGTTAGCGGTGGCCTGTGCGTAAATTTCTGACGCCTAGGGGACTCCGGCCAGTCTTCGGGGCTGCCTGCCTCGCGGATGCGCTGTTCCGCGAATTCACGGTTCCCCACGACGAACATGCCCTCGTCCGGCCTTTTCGGGTCGACTTCCGCCCGTACGAAATCAGCGTATTCCAGTCGGGCTGCGATGATGTCTCCGCTGAACTGCGACAGCACCCAGCCTACGCTCCGTGCCGGGTGCGGTTCCTCCAGTCCGGCGGTCGCGCGATAGCTGCTCCACCTGTAGTGCGCCGGATCCTCAACCATACCGGCCCTGACGGGGTTCAGCACTATGTACCGGCACAGGGAGAGGAGGTAGGCTTCCTTCTGTACGAGCTTGGCGCCGTATCGTCCCTGGAAAAGCTTGCCGACCCTGCCGTGGCGCCTGTTGAACGCTTGAGCGTAACCGGCGTTCAGTGCCTTCATGCATTTCGACAGGTTTCCGTCCGGGGTTTCCAGTTCCAGGTGGTAGTGGTTGTCCATCAGGCAGTCAGCATGGCAGACGAAGTTGTGATCTTCCTCCGCGCCAGCTAAAATTGCGAGGAAGGACAGCCTATCCTCATTGTCCAGGAATATATTCTGACGAGCGTTTCCGCGGGCATATACATGATACACGGCGCCGGGGTATTCGATGCGAAGCTGTCTTGACATGCCGGGGACTTACCATCCCGGACGGTAGCGCGCAAGTGTAGGCTGGAATCTGGAGACACGACCCCTAAATATTAAAAAACCGCCAAGGGGCGGTTTTGATGTGGAGGCAGTTGCAACTATCGAGTGTGCGCCTTTCGAGCGGTTGGAACGGCCACACTAACTTCAATTACACCATTGAGCAATACTGCATCGTCGCAATCGGTCAGTATTGTCGGCACCCACACTTCGCGCAATTCGGCGATAGTGGGCGCACTTTGATTTTCATGAATCGACGCAAACCGTTCTGACGTGCTCGTATGAAGTTCCGCGAGTGTGAAGACGGCTCGCACGGAAGACTTGCCGGCAACACGTGCCGCAATGCGATGCTTTGTGCATATACCGTCGAACGCTTCGCGAACCTGCTCACCGACTTGCTGCTCTGTGAGCATGAATAAACTCCTTTGCTTGCTTGGTTACTATGTATAGCTACTGCTATATGATAAGTCAATAATTGACGTTTACGATGACACTTTAGGATTTCACCTCGCTTGAACAAGGGTTCTAACAACGTCCACGAGCCCCTGCTGAGCCCCGTACCGCATGGTACGGGGCAGAGCCCGCCATCTTATTAATAAGGTGGTGCATGAATTGGGGTCAGGTCTTGTATCTTAACATTTTCGTCCTGGCATTGATTCACGCGATGTTAAAATACAAGACCTGACCCCAAATCAAACCTGGTGCGGCTTTCGGAGTTCATGGTGCTTCAGCAGGTCGAATCATCAGAGAGTTGCGTCGGAAATGTTAGAATGTTAGACCTGACCCCGTGATACAGTTTTTGAAAGAAAAAGAGACATCGAATCCGATGTCTCGCGTCTTTCACCCGTCCGCGCAACCCGCACAGTCCGCGCACGGCGGCTCGTGCTCCGGCACCGGCGACTCGCCGTCGAAGCAGGCGTAGCAGAAACGCGTCCCGTCCGGGTCGCCGAGACCGGCCCGGTAGTCCTCCATGGTCTGGAAGCGCAGCGAATCCGCGCCGATGAGCCCGCAAATCTGGTCCTCGGTCATGCGCGAAGCCACCAACAGCTCTACCTCGTGCGTGGCGATGCCCCAATGGCAGGAGAACGGAACCAGCGGCGACGGGATGCGCCAGTGCACTTCCCGGGCCCCGGCCCGACGCAGCATCAGCGTCAGTTCACGCGAAGTCGTGCCCCGGATGAGCGAGTCGTCGACGACGACTACGCTTCTGCCGCGCACTATGCTCTCGTCGACGTTGAACTTCTCCCTGACCCCTTCCTCGCGCGCCGCCTGGCCCGGCGTGATGAAGACCCGCCCGGCGTAGTTGTTGCGGCTGATGCCGAGGTCGAAGTGCAGGCCGGACGCCTGGGCGTAGTACAGACCGAAGTGGCTGGCCGAATTCGGAACGCCGACCGCCAGGTCCGCGCCTTCCTGCGGGAACCGCGCCGCCAGCCGCTCCGCGAGCGCGCGCCGTATCTGGCTGCCCCACAGCCCGTAGACGATCGAGTCCGGTCGGGCGAAGTACACCAGTTCGAAACTGCAATAGCGCGTCTGCCGGTGGCGCGCGAAGCGGCGCACGTCCCGACCGTCCGGCCTGTAGGTCTCGATGGTTCCGGGCGCAATCGCCCACGGCTCGCCGACCAGCCGGCCCTTGAGCGGGGCGAAAGCCGCGGTCTCGGACGCCACGAGGTAGCCGTCGCCGCAGCGCACGGCCATCAGCGGCCGGAAGCCGTACGGGTCGACCGCGGCGAGCGCGGTCCCGTCCTCGGCCAGGGCGACCACGGAATAGGCTCCCTCGATGCAGCCGAAGGTCCGGCGCAGGCGCGAGGTCCAGTCGCCGCCGGCGTTACAGGCGATGTGCCGGCCCATCATCTCGGTGTCCGGAATGGCACCGACCAGCTCCCCGGACAGGGCCAGGTCAGTGGCTAGCGACCGGCAGTTGGTGATGGTGCCGTTGTGCCCGAGCGCCAGCTTGCCGTAGGGCGTCATGGTGAAGTACGGCTGGACGCTGCTCCGGACGCTCGCGGACGAGGTCGGGTAGCGGACATGGCCGATGGCCCGGTCGCCAGGCAGGCTCGCCTCGAAGTTGAATCCCTTGAATACCTCGGCCACCAGGCCCAGCCCTCTCTCGCGAAACATCCGCTTGCCGTGGGCCGAGACGATGCCGACGCCTTCCTGTCCGCGGTGCTGGGTGGCCTTGAGCATCTTGGCCACTTTGGTGCTGGCGTTCGGTACGCCGAAAGCCCCTGCGTTTCCGCACATTTATGCCTCCAATTGCTGAAAAGGACGCCCCGATTATAGCACTGGAGGAGGCGCGGGCAAGCGCTAAGCCTGAGGGTGTTTGGTACACCTTCAAGGGTTACACTTTTATTGGCTAAGGTTGGCTAATTTCTGGTACGGCGTCAGTCCGCCCATGCCCCGACCGAGGTGCGGGCGCTCGGAATTGTACCAGCGCACGTATTCCGAGATCGATTTCCACGGGCGGTGCGGGTTCAGGTAGTACTCGTTGTCCACGTATGAATTGGGTTCAGGTCTTGTATCTTAATATTTTCGTCTTGGCATTGATTCACGCGATGTTAAAATACAAGACCTGACCCAAATCCATGCCAAAAAATTCCGCTTATTTTAGCGGAGTTTTTTGTTTGGCGGTGGTGGGAATGAAATTCTGATAAACTATATGCATATACATAGACACGTAATTATGAATACCAATTTCCCTGATGAAGAATATTTGAGAGGTCTCGTGAATGCGCATAAAGAGCGTGTGGAAGGACAGGCGGAGTTGGTCGAATTGTTGGTAATGTGGTCTGGTGCGTCACTGAACTGGATAGGCGATGTATTTACCGACCCCGCCATATCATGGGTTAAGAAGGATCTGCATCTCCCCGATCTCTACCTCACCGGTACTAATCCGGAATGGAACGTCATTATACGAGGTCGTGCAGATCACTCTGCGGAAAAACTGGGGGCGATATTCAGATCCGAACCCGCAACAGCAGAAATTTTTTCCGAAGCGACATGGAGTGATGTGCCAATCCTTGTGATGGCACATGGTGGACACCTAAAGGTTTTCGATGGCATGCATCGTGTTATTGCTGCGGTCCGCGACGATCGTAAGAGCATAACCGCCTGGGTCGGAGAAAGGGATGCAAAAATTCCGCCGCGACCATCGTGTGAACCTCATACTGTCTACGACCTGATACGGGCGTATCAGATAGGTTCGTGTAGAGATCGGCAATCGCTCGTTGCAGCCCTTGGTTTTTTGTATCGGGCATACGGGAATGTGGGGCATTTGTTTACCGAGCGGTTTAGTGCGGGCTGGATACCCGATGATGAAATTCAGGATATTATGCGTGAAGCAGTCAACACGCAAGAGTAGTTCCAATAATGTCCACGAGCCCCTGCTGAGCCGGCCACCGAAAAGTGGTTGGTTTTGCGTTGGGGCGGTGTAGCGAGGGTTGAATGTCGTTTGCACCTCAAGACGATTGACAAGCACTAAAATAGGTGCTATCCTTTGCGTTAATTAAGAAATATTTTCTTTATTGTTATGTCGAAAAAATTCGTTGTCATTGTCGGACTCGCCAGTTTCCTGCTTGGAATGATTATGTTTTGGATTGGTGGGCAGCTCAAGGAAAAGAATGAGGTGCTTCCGAATCAGGAAGATGTGCCGCCTGCGATTAGTGAAAATCTTGAGCAGAAAGGTGTGAGGGTAATAAGACCTTATGACGATGAGTACGATGCTGCACACTCTCTATTTATCACTCAGACGCCTATTATCGTGGATGACGCGCCTGTCGGTCACAGAGTTAGATTTGAGGGTGTTTTAGATCAAACAATTCTATTCACTCATGACACACAAAACAGTCTTAGTGTTTCTGACGCGATTGAAGAAGATGCTGTGCATGTTCAGGGCTTCTACTGGGCAGGATTGGACGATCAACTGCATTATGTCTTGAAGGATAATTCGGTCCAGATTCAACGCGTACTCACACCGGAGTTCGGTGACGCACGTGACGCTGAGGTGCTGATGCAATTTTCACTACCGCAGGGAACAACAATACTTTTCGCGGATGTGAATTAGGCTTTAGTGTGTGTCGTTATCAAGTCATGTTACTTTCGATGGCATCGACGGTACTTCGGAGAGCTATGTCGCCCGGTAAAGAGTTCTAACATCCTCCACGAGCCCCTGCATAGCCCGGCACCCTAGGGTGGCGGGTTTTGCGTTCGGAAGCGAAGCAATGTCGGCCAAAAACGATAGATCCGCTTTATATTTAAAAAAAGCACCGCATTGCAGTGCTGCTAGCTCCATTTCCCGGGGAGACGGACTACTTTAGGCTCTTCTCGAAGGCTTCGAGGTCGTCTTGAGCCTCCAGGTAAGTGCCGATGTTGTCGAGCTGGCGCATCAGCGCACCCAACTCTTCGCGGTTCTGGCGCTGCTTGACCTGAGTACTCACTCGCTCGATACGCTTCAACAGTTCGTTGTCGCCGGATTTGGCGGTGCGTGTCTTGATGTTCTCGAGCTGGGCGTGGAACCGCTCGTACTCGTCGGTGAAGGTCCGTCGGGCGAACTTCTCCCTGGTCCAGCTTAATGCCGGACGGGCGTCGGTCACGAACAGGCGGATTCCTTGCGCCGTGATCATCCCCGGGGAAGCCGCTGCCAGTATCATCCAGCCGAGAGCTGAGCTCGGGAATGAAAGCAGTGGATGCTTCGACGGGTCATCGTTAGCGCTCCTGTAGTTGAAGTAGCCCATGATGACGAAGCTCAGCGTGAACAGCGCCGACAGCACATACCACAGACCGAACGGCCACCAGCCAGGGAGAGGACCTGTCCTCGAGACACCGACCGCGAGAGTCGGCGCCTGCGGAGGTTCTTCTTGGAGCTCAGCCGGATACTCCGGCAGGGACGTGTCCACGGCGGATACGTCGCCGTTGAGCAGCCTGGCTAGACGCTCGGGTTCGCCGAGCACTGAGAGCTCCCGTCAGAAACGACAGCCCGAGTCGCCGTTGCTGCAACTGATGAGATATTGGCCCTCCAGGTCTTCCACGATCTGCCGGCTGTCTTCATCGACGAGAAGTCTGGAGACGTGTGTCGCGACCAGCACGTCATCACCCGCCTGCTTGGCCCGGCCTAACAGCGTGAGGGTTCTGGCGAGCCGCCGAAGTTCGTGGTTGCGTACGTCGTAGACCGAACGCAGACCGACCACGGCTTCCTCGAACCGACGCTGCTCAAGCGCGCGGCTGTTACGTTTCACCCAGCCGTTGTGTTGTTCCAGCCGGTCCTCGTAGGCTTCCAGCGCCGCTTCGTAACTGCGCATCTCCGCGGCATAGGCCTCGTACTCCTGGCTCGGATGGAGCCGATAGGATAGGCCCGCCAGGTACCAGATGACGGCAACCAAAGCGACCGTACCCGCGCCGACGGCGCAGTTCAGCCAGAAAGTCTTGCGATCCATTACGGTCATGACTCTTACCTCCTGTTAAAGGACGCTTCGCGCAAGTATAGTCTCTATTTTATAGGCTGTCAATGGGGTGGCGGGAAGGTTGGTATCGCCTGTGGATTATTTGCAGTAGCAATTGAAAACTATGCGTCGATTGCGACGATATCGACGGTTCAAAGGGGAATTATGCGGGCACGCACAGGGTTCTAACATCCTCCACGAGCCCCTGCCATGAGCTGATGTGTGCGGATTACCGGTCACCCTAGGGTGATTGCGCGCTGGAAACAGCGACCGGAGCCCCTGTACGTCGGTTGATGAAAGGCCACCCTTTTAGGAGGGTGGCCTTTCTTGGCTTAGCACCAGGGTTTTTTGTGATATCATTCAGGTCAGATGAACACCCGATTCAATTATTTGCATTCATACATATGCATATGACCGCAGGCATACTATCTTTTGCATGGCCCAGACTCATCAAAATAGCTGCTGTTGCCGTCTTGCTGTTCCTGGTCCTGCCGGTCTTTTCGGCCCAAGCAGCCACTGCCGTTTCCGGCACGATCCCTGACGGCACGGTCTGGACCTCCGCCGGCAGTCCGTACACGGTCGACTCCGACGTCATCGTTCCCTCTGGCGCGACTCTCACCGTCGAATCCGGCGCCAGGGTCGAGTTCGCCTCGGGCACCGGACTCACGGTCGAAGGCAGCCTCAATGTCAACGGCGTATCCGGTAGCGAGGCCCTTTTCATGTTGGCTCCTGGAGCGACGGGGTATTGGGACGGCATCGTCTATTCGGAATTCAGCCCCGGAGGAAGCGTCTCGTTCGCCGACATAAACGGAGCAGGCCTGCCATGCGACTCGATATGCCGCGGCGGCGTTACCATCCTCGGCGGTACGGTCAATGTCATCGACTCGCAGGTCCACGATTCGCTTCAGTACGGTGTCATTCAGTACGGCGGCACCGTGAACATGACTGGTACCTACGTATACGGACAGACCTACGGCTTTTCGCTCGCATACGGCACCGCGATACTCATGG
>JAYEJB010000064.1:0-26689 GCA_034716415.1 Patescibacteria group bacterium | reverse complement strand
CGACGCTCCCGCGACGGGGGGTCCCCCTCCCTTCGGCCCCTCCCCTGCCGGCCGGCAGGCAGGTCCCGCTTTCCCCACTATCCCCGCCCCCTTGCCAAACGACCCGGAAAATGATAAATTGAAGACACAGTTCAATTAATCGCCTGCAGGCGAGATTCGGAACCACGGAAGAGCGACACGGCCATCAACGGCTGAACCGGCTGAAACACTGATTATAGAGGTAAAAACTGCACGACAGCGGCCGCACGCGTCCGGGTTAACTCCTGGTTATGAAGTACCGAAACGCGACGGACTGCAAATCCATTGTGATTGCATCGGAGCTGACCAAGGTCAGCACCGACTCCGAAGAAATCAACAGCTCGACATACCCCGTGAGGGTATAATAAGGCTACGACGCTAACGCGTCGTGTTTCGCGCAACATCTCCAGAAACGACCGAATCCAGCCTCGCAGGTTTGACGAGGTTTTTTATGTGGATATTAATAGCGTTATACGGTGGAGCGGTCGGAATCGGCATCGGCTTCGCAGTCGGATATGTCGTCCGCAAGAGGCTCGCTCTGGGACAGATCGGTTCAGCCGAAGCCCAGGCCGAGAAAATCATCAAGGACGCCGACAATGAAAGTAAGAAAAAAGTAGTGGAGGCCAAAGAAGAGGCTCTCCGCATGATTGAGGATTCCAAACGGCAAGACGAGGACCGCCGGAAGGATCTCCGCGTCATCCAGCATAAACTGGAAAAGGGTGAACAGGACTTCCAGCACAGGATGACCGATCTGCAGAAACGACAGGACACCCTCTTCCAGAAGAGTGAGAAGATCGAGGAGGTCAAGAAAGAGCTCTCCAAGGCTCGCGAACACCAGGTCGCCAAGCTCGAACAGATCGCCAGTCTTTCGATGGACGAGGCCAAGACCGTCGTCCTGAAGAACGCCGAGGAGATCATGAGTGATTCGTTCTCCAGCCGGATGCACAAGCTTGAGCGGACACAGAACGACGAACTTGAGAGCAGGGCCAGGAACATGCTGTCCCTGGTAATTTCGCGTGTCGCGTCCTCGCACTGCGTGGACACCACGACCACGAACGTCCAGCTCCCGAACGACGACATGAAAGGGCGCATCATCGGCAAGGAGGGCCGCAACATCAAGGCGATCGAGAACCTGACCGGCACGGAGATCATCGTGGATGACACTCCGGAAACGATCGTCATCTCCGGCTTCTCCCCCATCAGGCGGCAGGTCGCGCGACTCGCGCTCGAAAAACTGATCGAAGACGGCCGCATCCACCCGAGCAAGATCGAAGGAGCGGTCGAATCGGCCAAGAAGAGCCTCGCAAAGGACATCAAGAAGGCCGGTGAGGACGCACTGTACGAGATGGGCATCCCGCTGACCGCACTCGATCCGAAACTGATCCAGATCCTGGGCCGGCTGAAGTTCCGCACCAGCTACGGACAGAACGTACTGCGGCACAGCGTCGAGGTCGCTCAGATCGCGACCCTGCTGGCGCAGGAATTAGGCGCGGACGTGACCGCCTGCAAGCGCGGTGGTCTCCTGCATGACATCGGCAAAGCGGTCGACCATGATGTGCAAGGCGCGCATCCGGAGATCGGCTACAACATCCTCAAGAAGTTCAACATGCCGGAGGATATCTGCTACCAGGCGCTCGCTCACCACGAGGACAACCCCAAGACGCTCGAGGCGATACTGGTGAAGTCCGCTGACGCCATCTCCGGCGCCAGACCCGGTGCGCGGAAGGCGACCTACGAGAACTACATCCAGCGGCTCGAGGAACTCGAGAAGACCGCCGCCGGTTTCCCGGGCGTGGAGAAGGCTTACGCCATTCAGGCCGGTCGCGAGGTGCGCGTGTTCGTCGAACCGAAAGAAGTGGACGACTTCGCGGCCTACAGGCTCGCCAAGGACATCGCCAAGAAGATCGAAAGCGAACTCACCTACCCGGGTGAGGTCAAAGTGAACGTAATCCGCGAGACTCGAGTCATCGAGTACGCGCGATAATTTACGTCAGTAAATTATCGCCCTGAGCGGAGTCGAAGGGCTACCGATTGTCCCCGCGAGAAACAGGCTGCCTGTTTTTGCTCCAAACTGTGCATAAGACATCTACTGTTTACTCCAAATAACCGTAGACCTTCGATCCGCTTCGCTCACTCAGGCATCATCCATATATGATAAGTCCCTGAGCGAGGTCGAAGGGCTACCGATTAAAAATCAACCACATGAAAATCCTCGTTCTCGGGGACATCGTAGCGAAAATAGGTCGGGAAGCGGTCAAACAGACGCTTCCCAATCTTCGTAACGAGCTGTCGCCCGATATCATCATCGCCAACTGTGAAAATCTGGCGCAGGGCAAGGGCATCACTACCAAGACCATCGACGAGATGCTGGAGGCCGGAGTCGACATGTTCACCGGCGGCAACCATATCTGGACCCGCAAGGAGGCATACGACATCCTGTCCGACCCGCGCTATTCGGACGTCATTGTCCGACCTGCCAACTACCCGCAGGACGTACCCGGCAAAGGCTGGAATTTGTTTACAGTTGGCGCAAAATCAGTCCTTGTGATAAACTTTTTGGGGAGGGTGTTCAGTGGTGTTTTGACTGAAGATCCATTCCGACTCTTCGACAAGATTATCGCGGAAACGGCCAACCGACGGCCGTACGCGGTGCTGGTGGACTTCCACGGCGAAGCCACATCCGAAAAAATCGCTTTCGGATGGCACGCCGACGGCAGGGCCGCCGCAATCTGGGGAACCCACACGCATGTCCCGACACGGGACGAGCGCGTATTGCCCGGAGGCACGGCGTACATCACGGACATCGGTATGACCGGCTTTCGCGACGGGGTGATCGGCGTCGATCGCACGCTGATCCTGCGTAATTTCATGACCCAGCTTCCGGTCCGACACGAGTTTCCCTCGTCCGGGGAGGCGGTCGTGAACGCGGCCCTGATTACGGTCGGAGAAGGTGGCCAAGCCACCGCGATCGAACATATCCAAAAAAGATTAACAATATCTTAACCGTTCCATTATGAACAAAGCTGAACTCGTCAGCGTACTCGCCGAAAAGGTCGGCGTATCAAAAAAGCAGGCCGAAGAGATGATCGAGGCCTTCACCAAGACCGTCACCGAGACGCTCGTGGCTGGTGGTGATGTGGCGATTGCCGGATTCGGCGCTTTCTCCGCCAAGCAGCGCGCTGGCAGGATGGGCGTGAACCCCCAGAACCCGAGCGAGAAGATCCAGATTCCGCCGGTGGTCGTGCCGAAATTCAAGGCCGGCAAGGCGTTGAAGGACGCGTTGAAGGGTAAATAGGAACGCTCTTGCCAGAATAGACAGACCGCCCGGCGCAAGCCGGGCGGTTTTGATATGAGATGATGTCTTATGCACAGTTTGGGGCAAAAACAGGCAGCCTGTTTCTCGCAAGAAACAGACTGTCTGTGTTTTGCCCCAAACTGTGCATAAGACATCTACTGTTTACTCCAAAAAATTTGTATAGATTCAATCGGGTTGAACGAATTCACGCAACCAAAAAACCGATCATCGACCGGTTTTTCTTTTCTTCGGTTACCCGTGCATATAAGAATGCACCCTCTCCCCCACCTTCTTCAGGTCGATCATCTCCATCTCGTCCGAGACGCGCTCCTTCCATTCGGCCTTGTCGTCGGCGACGGTCTTCTCGGATATGACGATACGCACCGGCAGGCCGATCAAGTCCGCGTCCGCGAACTTCTCCCCGGCCCGGACACCCTCGCGATCGTCGTAGAGCGGTTCGAATCCCGCCTCGGTCAACTCGCGCTCGATACGGTCGGCTTCCTCGATTACTTTCTTCGCCGCCTGCTCGTCCTTGCCGGTCAGCGCGACCAGATGCACCGCGTACGGAGCGAGCTCCTTCGGCCAGCGCATACCCTTATCATCGTAATGTACCTCAACGATCGAACCCATCACCCGTGACGGACCGATTCCGTAACAACCCATGACCGCTTTCTGTTCTTTACCGTCCGCGTCCGTGTAGGTCACGCCGAACGCCGAAGTGAACCGATCCTTCAGCCGGAAGATATTCCCGACCTCGATCGCCTTCCCTTCTTTCATCTTACCGTCGCACTTCGGGCAGTCGTCACCCTCCTTGTATTCGGCGATCTCCTTGTTCTGCGCGTATCCGCACTCGCCGCAATAAAAGACGATATCCTCACCGTTCTCGGTCAGCACCTGGAACTCGTGCGAATACTTGGAGAACGCTCCGCCCGACGCTTCGACATAGAACGCGTCCAATCCGCACCGGCGGAATATATTATGGTAGGCCTGCGCTGACTTCTCGTAGAACCTGTCCAGGTCCTCGATATCCGTGTGGAAACTGTACAGGTCCTTCATCGAAAACTCGCGCCCGCGCAACAAGCCGGACTTCGCGCGCGCCTCGTTACGAAACTTGTCCTGGATCTGATAGACCGCGAACGGCAGGTCCCGATACGAATTGATATAGCGCTTCGCCAGAGGCGTCACGATCTCCTCATGCGTCCAGCCGAGTCCGTACTCCTTGCCGCCCCGCCCTTGCACCCGAAACATCACCTCCGGACCCGGATCGTCCCAACGCCCCGTGACCCCCCACGGCTCCTTGGACTGCAATGCCGGCATCAGGATCTCCTGACCGCCGATGGCGTCCATCTCCTCACGGACGATATCCTTTATCTTATCAAGCACGCGCAGGCCGAGCGGCAGGTAGGTATAGACACCGGCCATGTGCTGGTCGACAAACCCCGCCTGGGCCAACAAACGAGCGTTGACCGAATCCGCGTCATGCGGCGCGGTCTTGCTGGTTTTACCGAAAAGTTTTGAGTATCTCATAGTAAGGCTAGATTACTATGAAAATGGGGTTAGGTAAAGGGTTGTGAGGGGGGTGAGAAGGTGAAAAGCTAAGGAGCGTGTTTATAAACAACAGCTCCTCCCCTCCTCCCCTCCTCCCCTCCGCTACCTCCTCTCCTAATTTACCTACCCCCTTTTTTACGCTAAACTGACATCGACGTTAACAATAAACGGCAAACTCACTATGTGGCCCTCACGTGAAGACAAAGGCAATAACATCACCATCCCTTATCCGATGATGATCGCCATCATCATCTCTGTCATCAGCCTGATGATATCCATCGGGGTCGCCCGTTGGTCATCGCTGCTCCTGGAAGAACAGCTGGAACTGCGCAAGGAGTTCGTCGACCTGAACGCGAGGCAGGACCAGGTCGGAATCCAATACGAATTCTGGTTGGAGCAGTTGGAAGAGAATTTAGAGGAAGCGAAAGGATTGAAAGAGTGATAAAATCGAAGGGAAAGAAGGATGTCTTATGCACAGTTGGGCGGAAAAGACAGACAGTCTGTTCCCTGCGGGGGAACAGGCTGCCTGTTTTTCCGCCCAACTGTGCATAAGACATCTACCCTGCGGGGGAACAGACTGTCTGTCTTTTCCGCCCAACTGTGCATAAGACATCTGCCGTGACTCCTTAAATCCCAAACCCCGCTCGAAAGAGCGGGGTTTTTGAATATTCGTTTCCGATCAACTCCGTTACCTCTTCACCCTGATGGTCGCGCTCTGCTCCGGCTGACAGGCACCAATCTCAATACGGTTACCGGTCGTCCGATGGATGTAATATCCGCTATTTGTATCTCCGATCACTATATCCCCCAAAGTCGTACAACCAGCGGAGCAGACCGCCGTGGCTGGAGCATTTGGATCGGTCGGAAGCTCCGCCAGATACGTAGGTACTAAACCGCTCAAATCAGCCACACAATCATCATCAGCCGTGGCGATGTCCATCGACTGGTCGCATCCGGGACGTGTAGCGGCTGCGTTGCAGACGATGCCGGTGTCGTCGGCCACGATGACCTGGACGTTGGTCGCATCCGTAATGATCGGCGCGGTAGTCTCACCATTGTAAAGCGCCCGGTCATCGACTTGCTTCTTCAGGATTCCACTCAAGATAGCCTTGACTTCGGACCAACGCTGGGAGTTCCGTGAATCCTGGATGCGCTTCACCGGGTCGACCGCTACCAGAATCGCTGCGGCCAGGAAGCCGATGATACCGATCACGATCAGCAATTCGATCAGAGTAAAACCTTTTTTCTTTTCGTTCTTTCTCATATGCACGATGCCCCTTACCGCTTGACCTTAATGGTCGCACTCTGCTCCGGCTGACAGGCACCGATCTCGATGCGGTTGCCGGTCGTCCGATGGATGTAATATCCGCTATTGGTATCTCCAATCACTATATTCCCCAAAGTCGTACAACCGGCGGCGCAGACCGCCGTGGCTGGAGCATTTGGATCTTCCGGAATCTCAGCCAGATAAGTCGGCACGACACCTGAAAGATTAGCCACGCAATTCTTGTTCGCACCTGCCGTATCCATGGTCTGGTTACAGCCGGGACGCGTCGCGGCCGCATCACAGACGATACCGGTGTCATCGTTTACGATGACTTGGACATTGCTGGCGTGAGTGATGATCGGCGCTAAAGTCTCTCCATTATAGAGCGCCCGATCATCCACCTGCTTCTTCAGGACACCGTTCAAGATAGCGTTCACCTCGGACCAGCGCTGGGAGTTACGCGAGTCCTGGATGCGCTTCACCGGGTCGACCGCCACCAGAATCGCCGCGGCCAGGAAGCCGATAATGCCGATTACGATGAGGAGTTCAATCAGGGTGAAACCCTTCTTTCCCTGCCTGCCGACAGGCAGGTCCCGTTTCTTTGTCTCTCTCATATTCATGCTAATTTAGATTCAAATTGAAGTTTTTTACTGTGTATAGACTGCCTGTGGATATTTAGCCCATCTATGCACAACTTATTATACAGCAAAACCCTGAATAAGACTACGGAAAACTACAGCTTCCGCAACGGCGCTTCGGCCCGAATCTCCGCCTTGTCGCTGGTGGTGTCATAAGCCTCCACCGTGTAGAGAGCTTCACTGAGCTCGTAATCGGTCGGGTCATCACCGGCCAGGATCACTTCGGATATCTTTCCGCTAAGCACGTCCGCGATTTCAGCCTGGGGAACCAGTAGCGCTCGGAACTGGACTGCCATGGTCACCTTGAAACTGCCGCCGATCTGACCCTCTTCCGGATAGACCGACTCCCCCTCCCTGGAGGTGATCAGGTCATCCAGGACGACTTCGCCCTCGCTGACCATCGATTTGAAATTCTCGCGCGCCTCGGCGAACAGCTTCTCCATCAGAGCACTCCTCGCCTCTTCGATATCATCATCGGTTACCGCGGCGACAGTGCCGCTTCCGCCGGTCATCGCGCCACTGCTACGACCATAGACACTCTCCTGCAGACCCACCGACAGTCCGGGAATGGTGAAGTCGGACGGACCGACATCACCCTCGGGTCCGGTCTCATCCGCGTAGACCTCGACATCTACGGTTCCGTTGGCGGGAATATCGGCCGGCTCTGACATGCGGAACAGTACGCCGTCCGACGAGAGGAACCTGGTCCTCGCGACAAATGCGAACGTACGGGACAGATCATTGACGATCGTTATCGTTCCGACTGACCGGCCGCCCTCGGCCTGCGCTTCACCGGTCGCTTGGAAAGTATCCTCAAGCACGACATCGGTCTCGATGACCCTGGACTGAACGACAGGAATCGCCAGACCCTCCTCGGGAGGACCTGCCGTGACCAGGACGTTCACCGTGAGCGCTGCCGGGGCTTCCGGAACATCGTCCGGCGTGACATCAGGGCCGTACGGTATCAACTTCTCATCCTTACCGAACAACGACATCACCGCCTCCAGCATCTTTTGAGACGTACCTTCACCCTTCAGGGACCTGAATAACCCGGCACCGGCGGCGATAATCACCAACGCGAGCAGAAAAACGACTATCGGCACGACGATCTTCCATTTCGAACTCCGACTTTCGGTTGTCGGTACGGGCTCCCGCACCGGTTCATCAGCTGTCTTGCCGCTCAAGATCGACTCCAGGGAAAGCCGTTCGCCCTCATCAGCCCCTTCAACCTGTTCCACGGCCGCCGCCGTCTGCCCGACATCGACCGCAACCTGCTCTTCTTCATCCGGCATGGCCGCTCCCAGCAATTCACCTACCCCCATACCGAAATCCCTTTCCGGATTGTCCGGAGTCGCACCGCGCAGACCCTCGAAATCCAACTCTTCGACCGCTTCCTCCTCGACCTTCTCTTCCACCTGCTCTACCGGCTCCTCGACAGGCTGTGCCGCCTCCATCACCTCCGGCACGGCAGGAGCTTCGACCTCCTCTTCCTGAACCTCAACTTCAGGCACCACCAGTTCAGGTACCGCCTTGGGGGGGCGTTTCTTCGGCGCCGCTTTCTTTGATACGACCTTCTTCTTGACGGTCGGTTTCTTCTTTATCGCCGCCTTTTTCTTGTCCCCCGTAACCTTGGCGGAGGAGGAGGCTGTCTTCTTCCCCTCGGCTTTGCTCGGGGTCTTCGAGGTGGCCGGTTTCTTGGCGGCCGATTTCTTCTTGCGTGATGGCATAAGACGCGAAATCTTATTGAATACGTTACGGAGCGGGGCGGGACCCCATCCTCCGCAGTCCGACCTCCTGTGGGCCGGATGAAGATTCAGACCGGGATGCCCGCGTGTCGCCACGGCGCGCTGACCCAATCCGATTGCGGTTGAATATAGTATCGATTCTTTATTGAAATTTTTCGGCAGGAGCGCGTTCTCGCTGACCGCTACGTTTTCGAGCGGCTTACCGAGCGTGACCCTGATTCCCTCGAACGACAACGCCATGTAATCCGCGATTTTCGGCAATAACGAGGTCCCTCCGGCCAGCACCAGCCTGGATATCTTCTGACCGCGATTCTGTTGCACGTAATCGACGGTCCGCTTGATCTCTGTCACGATTTCCTTGAACGGCTTCTGGAGTATCATCAGCACCCGACCACCCTCCGCGTCCTCGTCGAAACCTGTCCTGATCTTCAATTGTTCCGCCTCCTCCATCGACAGTTTGAGACGCCGCTCGATTTCAGCGGTGAATATCTCTCCGCCGACCGGCACGACGGCGCTTACTACTTGCCTTCCGGCACCATCGAAAGCGACAAGCATGGTGGTTCGCGCACCGATATCCGCGATCATGGTCGAACCGCTGTCATCCGGTGAGATTAGAGATCTCGACGATGCCGCGGATTCCGGCTCTACCAATACCACTTCAGCGTTCACGGCCTCAATGACTCTCATGTAGTCGATGATGGACCTGTTCTTCGCGGTGGCGTACAGGAAATTACGCACCCCCTCGAACTCACCCGATTCTACGAAGTCGTACGCGAAGTCCGATCCGACGTTCAGCGGAAATTCCTCCGAAGCGCCGATTACGAGCGCATTGGCGCTCTGTTCACTGTCCAGGATCGTCGGTAGGCTGAAGACTTTCGAATAGACGACAGACTCCGGCAGTGAAAGCGCGACCGGAATCCTCCCCCGCTTCTTCCCGAACAACGAATCCATCATAGCAGAAAGGACTTTCATCACTCCTTTGAAGTCCTGAATGTCTCCCCTGGCGATTATGTCAGGGGGAAGCTCGACCCTTACCGCGCCCTCAATAATTCCCGACCCCTTGGCAAGGAACGAAACTACTTCTATGGACCGGTCGGAAATGTCTATTCCAGCTACTCTTTTGGCCATAACCCGGAACAGATACCGCGCGCCTCTGTACGCAAAATAGGCGCGACTTAAGTTCCGTCAGAATTACTATACCATATTATAAGGACGTACGTAATCCTTCAGAAGTTCCGATAACACATCGAATAACATCGCGATGTTCACGGAACAGGAAGCTGGAAGCACGAAGCGGGAGGATTTTCTAAAAAACCTCCCGCCTCCTGCTTCCAGCTTCCTGCTCAAATTACGGATCCACTTCCTGCCAGCCGCCGATATTCCATGCCCGTGCGTTCCCCGCACCGTTATCCCTCCGTGTCGCGGATACGCTTACGGTCTTCGTGTGATTATCATGGGTCGCTGAACCGGTAATCGTACGAGATGCGCCTGAACCGGTCACGGTCGCTACGCAGGTCATCGAAGCTATCGGAATAGTTCCGCCGGTATAGGACGCGTCGAGCTTCAGCCGTTGCAAGGCTTCTTCAGTACAGGTAATGGCGAGTAATCTGGCGTAATGACCACGGTCGACCTGTCCGGCGATGATGATATCGGTCTGACCGATGAACGCGGCGCTGATGCCGACGACGAGTATCAGCGCGGACAACATGATGACAGTGATCAATGCGATGACGCCGCGATCGGGGGTGGGGCGGGGGTGGGGGTGGGGGGAAAAGGGGCAGAAGCGGGAGAAGCGGGAACCACCCGGCATTCCCGGCATTCGCCGGGCACGGCGCCGGGCTAGCGGGAACCACCCGGCATTCCCGGCATTCGCCGGGCACGGCGCCGGGCTAGCGGGAAAAGACGGGGCCCTTCGACGTGACTCAGGACAGGCAAGACGGATACTTTCTCGCTCCCTGCCCGCCGAAGCCTCAGCGAAGGCGGGTCGCTTTCTCGCTTTCTCGCTCCCTGCCCGCCGAAGCTTCAGCGAAGGCGGGTCACTTTCTCGCTCTCTCACTCCCATATCATCAGTAAGTTATACTGCTAAAATCTATACCCTGTACCCAGGCCGGGAAGTCGGTCCCGGAACGTCTGCGCTCCAGACGAATGTAAATGTCGGACAGATATCTCGCGGAGAACATCGGACGCGGGTAGGAGGTAGCGGTGCCTGCGGTTCCGTTATAGGACAACGCCATCCTATTGCCTGCTAGAGCGGTATCGACGGTCATGTCTACCGCGTTAAGGGTCCCATCACCGTCCGTCTTGAACCTGTAATCGACAGCCAGGCTGGAATGCGTGAGCGCGTAGACCTCGCAAGTCTTGCTGTCCGTGTACTCCAGACCGGCCGCCAGCGTCGACTCGCTCGCGTTCTGATTCACGCCGTCACCCAGCGTGAACACCAGACCCTCACCCGCGTCACCGATGCCGTTATCCGTCGTGTATCCCGTACCCCAGACCCAGGTATTATCCCTGACGACGGAGGTGATTGAGGCGGTGTTATATTCACCGGTCGCATTCACACCGTTGCCGCCGGCGGTACCGGTGATCTGCTGGCGCTGAACGGTCCACTCACTCCCCCACTCTACGACCATGACCGTGCTTGTGGCATCCGACATACTGCCGCCACCACGTGACCAGTTAATGGTGTTCGTGCTCGAAGGCCAGATACGCGCGAAGCAGACCGGGTGATTATTCTTGCTGGTCTGCGTCGTATCGCAACCGGCGCCGTTGAATCCACCCATCAACATGGTCTGGTTGATATCCGACCAGGCCGTGCCGGAGGTATCCGAGCCGCTTGTCGCCGTGCCCGAATGCGCGACTCTTTGGACATCCAACAGATTGAATCCGGAGGCAGCGCAGTCACCGAGGCACTCAACGACCGTCACCACGCCGTACCAGTTATCGATCGCACCGCCTCTGGTGAAACCGATGATGTTCGCGCCGCCGGAAGTGGAGAGATCGCCTGTGCCGAACGGATCCGAAGTGAGAGCGGCGAAATTCTCGTCAGGACCGCGATCACCGCTCGCCGATGCGTTTCCGTCACTACCCTGGACAATCACGAAATAATCCTGCGACAGGTTCTGATCCAGCGTCAGGTCATAACCCGTAACTCCGGTCAATCCGATCAGGACGTATTCCGTGACGCGGAAGGTCAGGACTGATGCCGCCGCGGTAGTGACCTCCGGAACGACCGAGTAGCCGTCCAGAAGCGAACCATCGGACTTGACCACGCGCAGGCAATAGGTGTTCTGTGAACCGCCATCGTTGTCGATGAGCGAAAAGTCCCAGAGACCGGTACTGCCGCTCGCGATCGCGAACGCGTTGGTGAAGTTGTTCGCTTCCTCATAGGACTCGGCTATGGTCGGTCTCGGCGCGCGGTTCGGATCGTTGACGTTCGTGGTCAAAGCCGCGCCGTCGATCGGAGTCGCATTGTCGTTATAGGCAATCGAAGTGACGCCGGTCACGTCGGCGTAGGTCTCGCCGATGAAACCGTTGTCGCAGGTACCGGAACGCGCGGCATACTGGAGTTTGAATGTCTGGCCTGAAGCCGCGAGCTGTGCCGTGTCCACGTCTATCATTCCACGCAACCGGAACGCGTCTCCGTTGATGGAGAGGGTCGCCGCGGCGTCCTGCGTCGCAAGCGGCAGGCCGACGTCCGTGGAATCCAGGTTGGCGAACATCCTGTACGCGGATTGCGTCAAGACCGCTACACCGGAGGCCGTCGTGACTTCGGGAATGACGGAATAGGTGTCGAGCAGCGAACCGTCGGATTTGACCATCCGTAGACAATAAATGTTCGAGCTCGTGCCATCGTTGTCGGTCAGCGCGAAGTCCCAGAGACCGGTGCTGCCCGCGTTGATGGCGTTCGGGTCGGTGAAGTTGTTGGCTTCCTCGTAGGTCTCGACGACCGTGGTCCTGCCGCCCCGCGCCGGATCGTTGACGTTCACGGTCAGCGCCGCGCCGTCCGCCGGAGTCGGATTGTCGTTGTAGGCGATCGCGGTCGCGCCGGTCACGTCAGCGTAGGTCTCGCCGATGAACGCGGTGTCGCAGGTGCCGGAACGCGCGGCGTACTGAAGTTTGAAATTCTCTCCGTTCGACGCCAACTGAGCGACATCGACGTCGATCATGGCGCGTAGGCGGAAGTCGTCGCCGTCCGTGGCGAGCGAAGCCGCGGTATCCTGCGCGGCGAGCGGTGAACCGACATCGGTCGAGTCGGCGTTAGCGAATACGCGATAGGCGGATTGGGCGAGGGTCGGCGGTGCGGCCGCGGTGGTAATCTCCGGAATGACGGAATAGGTGTCCAAGAGAGTTCCGTCCGACTCGACCATACGCAGACAGTAGGTGTTCGCCGAAACGCCATCGCTGTCGGTCAGCGCAAAATCCCACATGCCGTCCTCGCCGATGTTGACTTGAGAGGTATTGATGAAATTATTGGCTTCCTCGTAGGTCTGATCGACGGTCGTGTGACCGCTATGCACCGGGTCGTTGGCATTGCCGGTCAAAGCCGCGCCGTCCGCCGGAGTCGCGTTGTCGTTGTAGGCGATCGCGGTCGCGCCGGTCACGTCAGCGTAGGTCTCGCCGGTGAACGATGTGTCGCAGGTGCCGGAACGCGCGGCGTACTGGAGCTTGAACGACCCGCCTGAAGCCGTGAGATTGGCATTCCCGATATGGATGAGCGCACGCAGGCGGAAGTCGTCACCGTTCGAGACGAGCGTCGCCGCGGTATCCTGCGCGGCCAAAGTCGAACCGACATCGGTCGAGTCGGCGTTAGCGAACATGCGGTAGGCGGACTGATCGAACGTCGAAGTCGGAGGCGTTCCTGCCGCGGTCGTCACTTCAGGAATGACGGAATAGGTATCGAACAGCGAACCGTCGGACTTGACCATGCGCAGACAGTACGTGACAGATGGTATTCCATCGTTGTCGGTCAGCGCGAAGTCCCAGAGACCGGTGCTGCCCGCGTTGATGGCGTTCGGGTCGGTGAAGTTGTTGGCTTCCTCGTAGGTCTCGACGACCGTGGTCCTGCCGCCCCGCGCCGGATCGTTGACGTTCACGGTCAGCGCCGCGCCGTCCGCCGGAGTCGGATTGTCGTTGTAGGCGATCGCGGTCGCGCCGGTCACGTCAGCGTAGGTCTCGCCGATGAACGCGGTGTCGCAGGTGCCGGAACGCGCGGCGTACTGAAGTTTGAAATTCTCTCCGTTCGACGCCAACTGAGCGACATCGACGTCGATCATGGCGCGTAGGCGGAAGTCGTCGCCGTCCGTGGCGAGCGAAGCCGCGGTATCCTGCGCGGCGAGCGGTGAACCGACATCGGTCGAGTCGGCGTTAGCGAATACGCGATAGGCGGATTGGGCGAGGGTCGGCGGTGCGGCCGCGGTGGTAATCTCCGGAATGACGGAATAGGTGTCCAAGAGAGTTCCGTCCGACTCGACCATACGCAGACAGTAGGTGTTCGCCGAAACGCCATCGCTGTCGGTCAGCGCAAAATCCCACATGCCGTCCTCGCCGATGTTGACTTGAGAGGTATTGATGAAATTATTGGCTTCCTCGTAGGTCTGATCGACGGTCGTGTGACCGCTATGCACCGGGTCGTTGGCATTGCCGGTCAAAGCCGCGCCGTCCGCCGGAGTCGCGTTGTCGTTGTAGGCGATCGCGGTCGCGCCGGTCACGTCAGCGTAGGTCTCGCCGGTGAACGATGTGTCGCAGGTGCCGGATCTCGATGCATACTGTAGCTTGAAAGACTGTCCGGATATGGCCAGATTCTCGTCGGTGATATGCAGGAGCGCGCGCAGGCGGAACGCGTCACCGTCTGTGGCGAGCGTCGCCGCGGCGTCCTGCGCAGCCAAAGTCGAACCGACATCGGTCGAGTCGGCGTTAGCGAACATGCGGTAGGCGGACTGCTCATAAGATGACGCCGCCACGGCTCCCAACGAGAATCCGTCATCCCGCCAGACACGCACCGTCGTCTGCATCGTCACGTCCGCCGAATACGATTCTTCCGCACCGGTCTCGATACTGCCCACGGTCAGGGTGATGCGGATATTTCGGGAGCGCGCGGGCGCGGCGACGTTTTCGACGATAAAACTGTCCACGTTCAGGAACGACGGAGTAAGTGGCACCGCTGAACCCACCCCCCAGGTCACGTTCAGCTGACCGCTGGACACTGAAAAGACCGTCGGGTCAGTCGATGGATTCGATGTCTCCAGATAAAGCGTGCCGGGGTCCGTGCCGAACGAGGAGGACCCAAAGTCCACTCCGTCCGCCGCGCGAATCTCATAAGCCATACGCTCGAGCGCGAAACGCGCCGCCTCCCGCGTGTCGGATACGGCGGACGACTTCGCTTTGGCGGTCACGAACTCCAGGGCAATCAAAGTAGCCGCCGTGATCACCACGCCGATTATGCCGATATAGATGATGAGTTCGAGCAGGGTCGTCCCCCTCTCCTTCACCGGCCCCCTTGTCGCGGCACGGATCATTGCGTGTAAGTTACGGTATTGTCTTCGAATTGCGGCGTGACGGCGGTGTCTATCGTGCCGAAGGTCACGCGGTATTGAAGGTATCGCGCGCTAGGCGAAGCTACCGCCGTCCCCGTACCGACCGCCGCCTCCGAACTCCAGGCGCTCCACGACACGTCAGGGGTCGCCGTATCACCGGAGCGCGTGGCCACGGTGATCGTAGTGCTGGCCGGCAAGGTCGCGTTCCAGAAGACGGTCCCGAACGTTGTCGTCGCCAAGTCGGCGTCGAGCACCGATGACGTGAACGTCCCGTCCGTATAGTACGGTATCGGATCCATAAGGATCGTTCCGAGGAAACCGACGGCCCAGCCGTCAGTGGGATTCTCCATCGTGATGTCGTACAGGTGCCGCGTCGTCGGCGAAGTGAACGAGGTCCACGAGACGCCATCGTATTCGAGAATGGTACCGAATGTTCCGATGGCCCAGGCCTCGTTCGTCGCCCGCGACTCAATGGCGAAAAGATCATTGGTCACGGACGAAGTCGCGGTCGACCAGGCTGACCCGTTATAGAAAAGAATGGTCCCGTTCTCCCCCGCGGCCCAGCCGTGTGATGAAGAGATGACATGCACATCGTTCAACCTTTCCACGGTCGGTGAGCTGATACCGGACCAGGCGACACCGTTCCACTCGATGATCTTCCCGTTGTCACCTACGGCATATCCTTCATTGGCCGAAAGCATGAACACACCGTAAAGGTCTTCGCTTGTCGAAGAACCCTGCGCCGACCAGGCAGCGCCGTTCCAATGCAGTATCGTGCCGTTCATGCCTACCGTCGCGCCGAAAGACGCATCGACCATGGAGACGCCGTTCATGTCCTCCGTAGTCGGCGACGTAAGCGAATTCCAGAGTGAGCCAGCCCAACGGATCAAGGTGCCGTTGTTGCCCACGGCGAACGCCAGCGCCGAAGAGACCGTGTCGACGTCATTGAGCTGTCTGGTGGTCGGCGAAGTGACCGTACTCCAACCGGTGCCGTCATAGTGCACGATCGTTCCGGCGCGCCCGACGGCCCAGACATCATTCGTCGCCGAACCTTCCACTCCGTATAGCGCCTGTCCGGTGACCTGACCGTGCATGATCCGCACTTCCTGCAGGATGGCCGTCCGATCCGCCTGGGTATTGGTATAACTGTACCGGTATTGCAGATACCGGTTCGCCGGCGACGTGATCGGGGAACCGCCCTTGTCCGACAGTTCGGAACTCCAGGATGACCAGGAGCCGTCCGGTGTCCCGGTCGGGCCGGATCGCGTCGCCACCGAGAGATCCGAAAACAGCTCTTCGAGCGAATCCCAGCCGACCCAGTTCCATGAGGCGGCCACGGTACCGCTGTCTATGACCGGTGAAAAATAGTACGCGGGAGACGGCACGAACTCCGTATAATTATAGATCGATCCGGCCTCACCTACCGCCCAGGCATCGGTCGAATTGACCATGAAAATTCCTTGCACAAGAGGATTGGACGGTTGGCTGAACACGTATTCCGACCAGACGGAACCGTCCCAATGCAGGAACGTCTGCGCGACACCCACCGCCCAGCAGTCGTCGGTGGCGGCACAATGGACCGCATACATGTGATTGCTCGTGCCGCTCGTCGCCGCCGACCAGACGGAACCGTCCCAATGCTGGATGACACCGGTCTGACCGACCGCGACCGCGAAGCTGGATGACACGACGGACACGCCACTCAACTCCTTGGTCGTCCCGGAAGAGACCGTTGACCACGCGGATCCGTTCCAACGGATCATCGTCCCGTTCTTGCCGACGGCCCATCCGTCCGTATCGGAAAGCATGTCCACACTCTTCAGTGTCCTGTTGACCGGCGAGGTCTGAGTCGACCAGATGGTGCCATTCCAATGGACGATCGTTCCCCTTTCACCGGTGGCATACACACTACCGGTACTGACGACCGAGACCTCGTGCAGGGTATCGGTCGTGGGCGAAGTCTGGGTCGACCAGACAGTGCCGTTCCAATAACCGATCAATCCGCCCGCGCCGACCGCCCAGGCGTTGTTCTCGTCATAGTGATCCACCCCGAGCAGGGTATCGGTGAACGGCGAAGTGTGATCGGACCAGTTGGTACCGTCGAAACGCGACAACGCTCCGCCCGCGCCGACGGCCCAGCCGTCATCATTGGACGCGAACACCGTGATATCATAATGAGTCTCGACGGCGGGCTCATCGTATGTGACGGCTATGGCCTCGAACTCCGAAGAGACGATCGCGTTGGTAGTGGTCTGCGTCACCCGATATTGGATATAACGCGAATCTGCGAGCGGTATCGCGGTGTCGAACGAATCCGAAAACTCACTGCTCCAAGAAGTCCAACCGCCGTCGGGTATCGCCGTGTCCCCTCCCCTGAAAGCGAGGGTCAGATCCGTGTCGATCGGCAGATTCTCGGACCAGAAGGCGTGCCCCCAATCCGCGGACGCGCCCGCGTCAAGCACGCTTGAGACGTAATTCCCCGTCAGATGATAGGAACTGCCGTACTTCCAGATGTCGCCGTTGTTTCCGACGACGAATCCTAACGTGTCCGATTCCATGAATATCCCGTTCATCTGCCCGGCCGTCGGCGAGGAGATGCTGCTCCAGGACGCGCCGTCCCACTTCAACAGGAGGCCGGTGGTGCCGACCGCGTAACCCTCGGTCGATGAGATCATGGACACGCCGCTAAGTTCCGACGATGTCGGTGACGTGACCGTATACCACGTCGTACCGTTCCAGTGGATGATCGTACCGGACACGCCGACAGCCACACCGAACGAAGCGCCAGCCATCGAGACGTCGTTCAGGTTACGGTTGGCCGGTGTCGTGGAGTCGAACCATGACGACCCGTTCCAACGAATGATCTTTCCGCCCTTGCCGACGGCCCAACCGTCCGAGGTCGTTACCATGTCGACCGCGTACCAATCTTCACTGCCGGTGTCGGTATGCGCGGACCACGATGCTCCGTCCCAATACAGCACCTCGCCCCTCGCGCCGACTGCCCAGCCGTCAACGGTAGACACCATGTCCACACCATAAAGCGAGGTGCTGACCGGTGACGACGCCGATGACCAGGCCGAACCGTTCCAGGATATGATCGTCCCGTTCGAACCGACCGCGTGACCGCTTGTCGAAGACGCCATGGATATGTCGGACAGTTCGTTTCCGGTAGGTGAGGTCTCGGTGGACCAGCTGACACCGTCCCACTCGATGATCGTGCCGGAAGCGCCGACCGCGAATCCTCCGCCCGCCGAATACAACGAGACGTCGTTCAAGTGAGACATCGTCGGCGAAATGTCCTGATTCCAGGCGACCTGCGTATCGAGTTTCACGGAAGCCGAATCGCCGGTCCCCACGACAACGGTGTCAGTGAAACTTCCGTCGCCGAAATCGATGTTGGTGGTCTCAAAGATGGTGCTCCCGGCAGCGATCTCGATCCACTCCGGGGTTCCCGCACCGCTGATGGTCGCCGGCTCCCCCGTTCCGCTGACGGCGGTGTCGATGAACGTGCCGGATGACCAGTCGCTGTCGGCGGTGTGCGTGACGAGCGTTCCGCCGGACGGGGTCCAGGTCTTCTCCTCGGCCGGCTCCAATTCGATGACCGCGTCGACACCGGTCCCCTGTACCCGGGTCTGAAAATATTCGCCGGTATTGAAATCCGTATCCGTGGTCTGCTTCCAGTCGTAGACATTCCAGTTGGTGACATAGACATGAAAATCCAACGACTTCGCGCCGCCGAAGATCGAGGGCCAACTGACGGTCGAGGTGATGAGCTTGGTACGCGGATCCAGAGCACCGCCGCTTGTGACGATGTCACCAGAGCCGTCGCGATTCACGGAAGATACGGTGATGACCCGCGTGAATCCGTCGGTCTCATCGCTCGTTCCGGAAAATTCCCAGGTCCCGCCGCTCTTGGAGATACCGTGATCTCCGTTCGCCATGTCAGTCCAAGCGGAATTCCTGATCGAACGCGCCGCATCGAGCCCCTCCTCCGCCAGTAGCACGGCACGCTCACGCTCGGATGCGCTACCCGACGATGTCATCGGCTCCCAAACGAAAATCAACACGCTAGCAGCGAGCGCGCCGAAGATGGCGACCGCAAGCAGTACTTCAATAATCGACGCGCCCCATTGCTGGCCACGCGCCTCATAATCGCTCCCTCGTTTCCTGTTTACGAACATGCTTTCTCACTTTCTCACTTTCTCGCTCTCTCACTCATTGGATATCTATAAGTCCGGCCACGTTGACCGATACTGTCTTGGTCTCATCGTTCGCGTCGGTGAATTCGACACTGCCGGTCTCGACAGCCGAACCCGACACGCTCCTGAAATGGATGTCACTGCCGCTGCCGGAGATGCTGATGTCCGTGATGCTCACGAATCCCGACAGGACATGTTCTACGTTATCCGGATCGGCCGCGGAATACGTCTCGCCTTCGAAGAACACGAACTTGCCGGTCTCAAAATGCACCCCATACTTGCCGCCTGCCCGACCGGTCGTCGCCGAGGAGCGCGCCTCCTTCAACGCATCCGCCGCCCCTTCCGAGAATGACGCGAGCTCGTTCCTGGACAGGCTCCCTGACAGGAACGGTCCGGCCATGACGACCATGGCCGCCACCATCGCGATTACGATCAGTATCTCGAATATACTGAATCCGCGACCTGCACGATTCACCTTCCCCGCGGAAATCCGCATATCAGATATCCTTTATCGCGCCGATGTAGTTATAGATCGGCATCAGGATCGCGAACGCCATGGCGAGCGCGATCAATCCGATGAAGAGGAGCAATACCGGCTCGAGTACGGACGACAGGTTCTTCATGGTCGACTCGACCTCCAATTCGTAGAATTCGTTCAGATAACCCAACACTTCTTCCAGACGACCGGCGCGCTCTCCCACGCCGATCATCCGCGAGACGATTGCCGGAAATACATCTTCATACGCGGCCAGACTTTCCCAAAGCGCCATACCCTGCTGAACGTCCATATAGACCGCGGCCAGCGCCTTACGGTAATACAGGTTATCGAGAACCTGGGATGAGATCTCCAGTGCGCGCAAGATGTCCACACCGCTCCGCAGGAGCGTGCCGAGGATGAGAGAAAAACGCGCCAGGTTGACCAGCTTCGAGATCCTGCCGACTATCGGCGTCTTCAGAATGATGTAGTGGGTGATCGGCCTCATGAACTTACGACGCAGGAACCAGAGTACGAATCCGATGGTACCCATCATCATCGCGAACGACAGGATAGAATGCTGTTTGGCGAAATCCGATATGGCCAGCAGTGCGCGGGTCGTCCATGGCAACTGAATCTCTTTCAGTCCCGAGAAGACGTCCGCCACCTGCGGCAGGACAAAGGTCGCGAAAAAGAATCCGATCAACGCAGCCGCGACGATGACTATTGTCGGATACAGCATCGCCTGCTTGACCTTCTTCCTGAGCTCGTTGTCTTTGGCGAACTGCGTCGCCATGTGCTGAAGATTCCCCTCCAGCGTTCCAGACAGCTCACCCGCCCGCACGACGTTGACGTAGAACTTCGAGAAGACCCGCGGATATTCCTCGAGCGCGTCGGAGAACTTGTCGCCACGCTCAATCTTCCGTTCGATCGAACCCAGAAGCGATCTCATGGCGCGGGAGCGCGACTGTTCGCCCAGTGTCCTGATGGCGTCCAGGAGCGTCAGGCCGGACTTGATCATGATGGACAGATGCTTGGTCATGAGCAGCTTCTCGATGAAGCTGATGCGCAAGAAAAGCTTCCCCATCGAAGCAGCCCTAGCAGACACGACCTGAACCTCCTCGACGGAAACGACGACAAGATTCTTCCCTTCCAACATGTTGATGACCGACTCACGCGTGGAAAGGTTGACGGTCCCTTTCTTCATTTTTCCGTCCTGGGTGGACGCTACGTATTTGAAAGCCATGGTGTTCGTATTATCAGACGGCTCCTGTCACTCGCAGTACCTCGTCGATAGTGGTGATACCCTGCAGCACCTTGTCGATGCCGTCGTCGAGCATCGTCGTCATGCCGTTCTCGATCGCCCTCTGCGACATCTCCTTCGAGTTGGCGTTTTTCATTACGAGGTCGCGGATATCGTCATCCATCTCCAGCACCTCGAAGATGCCGAGCCTCCCCTGGAAACCCGAATGGTTACACTGGTCGCAACCCTTACCGTGATAGGTGTTGACGGATTTCTTCTTCATTCCGGTCGCGGCCAGATGCTTCTCGATCAGTTCCGCACCGAAATTTTCTTTCAGGACATCCACGCCGATGACGCCACTGACGATGCAGCGCTGACAGATCTTCCGCACCAGACGCTGAGCGATGATGACGTTGATGGTCGAAGCGATCAGGAACGGCTCGACCCCCATCTCCCGGAAGCGGGGTAGTGCCGTCGCCGCGTCGTTGGTATGCAAAGTGGAAAGCACGAGGTGTCCGGTCATGGCCGCGTTGACGGCGATGCTGGCGGTGTCGGGATCACGGATCTCACCGACCATGATGATGTCCGGGTCCTGCCGGACGATGGATCGCAGTCCGGACGCGAACGTCAGGCCGGTCTTGGGATTCACCTGGATCTGATTCACGCCGTCGATGGCATACTCGATCGGATCCTCGATGGTCGCCACGTTGACGTCGCGCGTATTGAGCTCTCTCAAGGTCGCGTACAGGGTGGTCGTCTTACCGCTACCGGTCGGACCGGTGGAAAGTATCATGCCGAATGACTTCTTGGCGTGCCGGCGCAACTTCTTGAGATCGTTTCCGTCGAGACCGACCTCGGCCAAGTCGAAACTCTTGCCTTTCTCGGCCAACAGACGCATGACGATCTTCTCACCGCTGACGATCGGAATGATGGAGACGCGCACATCGATGCGATCCCCCTCGATCGTCTCCTGGAACTTGCCGTCCTGCGCCGCGAAGTGTTCATCGGTGCGCATCTTCGAAAGAATCTTGATGCGCGTGACCAGCGACTCCTGATACTTCCGAGGCAGGCTGGCCACGTCATGCAATATGCCGTCGATGCGGTACCTGACGACGATCGATTCCTCCCTCGGTTCCACGTGCACGTCGGACGCGTCGTTCTGAAACGCGTAATTCATGATCAGCTCGACGATCCGGACCACTTTCCCGTCTTCGGCGCCGTCTTCCTTATCCTTCTTCTTGACCTTCACTGTGGGGCTGCCCGCGAGGAGACTCTTGATGGCGCTCTCGAGATCCTTGGTGTACGCGTCAAAACCGTTCGAGATGTCCGATTCGGTCACGTAATACGGAACTGCCTTCACACCGACCTTCTTCTCGACGTTCCGGATGAACTCCAGATCCAGCGGATTACGCATGGCAAGCTTCACGCCGGTTCCGCCGTCCAGCCCGAACGCGATGACCTTCTTCTTCTTGGCCACCCGCTCCGGAATGATACGCAATGCGTGGTCGGGAATGTCGACCGAATCGAGATTCACGAAAGGCTGGTCGATTTCCTCGGCCACCAACTGCCCCAAGTAGGCGTCAGGTATCAGCTTGCGCTCGATGATGAGTTCCTCGAGCGGCACTTCCGACGACTCCGCATCACTCGCCACCTTGTCGAAGTCCTCCGTTTCGACGATTCCGGAATCGACAAGCGCTTTTTTCAATATTTCCGCTGTAACCAGCATCTTACTGCGATTATTGGGCTGAACCCTGTTTCAACTTCGCGTACTCCTCCTTGACCTTCATCACCACCTGATTGATGGAGTAGTCCGCCTTAGTCATGAATGCTATCGCACCGAGTTCAGTGGCGCGCTCATGATCCTCCTCCTGCCCGAGATTCGACAGGACGATGACCGGCACGTCCTTCAGTCCCTCATCGGTCCGCATCTCGGTCAGCACCTCAAAGCCACTCACTTTCGGCAAGATGAGATCCAGCAGCACCAGCGACGGTTTCGCCTGGCGCAACATATCGAGTGCCTCCACACCGTCTTCCGCGACCCGCACCTCGAAGCCCTCCTTGCCGAACTTGGTAGCAAGAATCTTGCGGAGGAATACGTCATCCTCCACTATGAGCACCTCTATTGCTTTGCTGGGTTCGTTAGGCATACTCGACACGGATCAGCGCGGGTAACCGACCGCTGATCCTATTCTTGGTGTGCCCCTGACAGGGCCTTATTGACTTCATTCACGACTTGGGACGGCAGCAGATTCGCCTTGGTCAGGAACGCGATCGCACCCAAGTTGAATCCCCGCTTGATCTCGTAACTCTGCCCCAGATTGGAAAGTATGATGACCGGAATGTCCGCTGTCTTCGGGTTCAGCTTCAGATCACGCAACACGTCGAACCCGTTCTTGATCGGCAGCACGATATCCAAAAGGATGATCGACGGCAAGTGATTGACCGCCTTGTTGAAACCTTCCACGCCGTCCAACGCGGCAATCACGTCATAGCCTTCCGCCACCAACTTGGTCGCGTAGATATCACTCAACGCCGGCTCATCTTCGACGATGAGCACCGTACCCTTATTGGATTTCTTGTCTCCAGCCATGGTGTGGGTCATTGCGTGAGTTATGACTCGTCCTCCGCCACAGGAACGGTGAAATGGAACGTACTGCCAGCGTTCTCTTCCGACTCGAACCAGATCTCACCTCCGTGCATGTCGATGAAATGTCTGGTGATATGCAGTCCCAGACCTGTCCCTTCGATATCCTCATCCAAGACGTTCTTCGCGCGGAAGAACCGCTTGAATATGAACTTATGCTGATCCCCCGGGATGCCGCGTCCATTATCCTCAACCTGAACGTGCACGAACCTGCCGTCCCGCCCGGACGGCCCGGACGTATCGGATTCCGTGGCCGTAACGAAGATGTGACCCCCCTTGCCGGTGAACTTGACCGCGTTTCCGATAAGATTCATCACGACCTGATACATACGTTTCTTGTCGACGAAAACCTTAGGCAGGGAGGTGTCAGGATGCTTCCAGTAGAAATCGATCATCTTCTCGCGTATTCTCACGCTGAAGGCACCGGCGACCTCGTCGATGATATCCTCCAGTTCGGTGGACTCCCTGACCAGCTTGATGACTCCCCTGTCCATGCGCGAGACGGACAGGAGCTCCTCCACCATGACGCGGACGCGCTCGTTGGTCTGATGCATCTGCTCGACGAGTTCCATCTGCTCGTTGTTGAGCTTTCCGGTATCGCCGAAACGCAACATCTCGAGCGACCAACGGAAGATGTTCAGCGGCGTCCGAATCTCGTGCGCGGTATGGCTCAAGAAGTCCCTCTGTTCACGGACGCGCTCGTTCAATGACTTGGTCCTGTCCCGTATGGTCAGGGACATGTGGTTGAACGCGGCGGCCAGCTTGCCGATCTCGTCAGGTGATTCATATTCGACGCTGATGCCGTAATCACCGCTCGAGACACGATCCGCCACCGCTTTCAACATCCTTAGCGGACGCAATATCAGGGCCATTCCGAAAGCAAGCAGTATCAAGGCGATAGACAAGAAAAGCGCCGTAACCACGACCACTGTCGACAGGACACGAAAAAGCTCTTCTTCAAAATCTTTCTTAAGAATAAAGGAGTAGACGAACCCATCATGCTCACCGGCCTTGGAACCGACTTTTTGCACGAAAAAGTTGAAAACGTCGTCTGTCTTACCCTTGCCCACACCTATCTGCGCGTCGATGGATGACCTGAAAAGGTCGAGCGTGAGCGCATCCGGAACGGTTCCTGTGGCGACAACGGTCTCCCCTATCCTGGCCACGTAACCACATCCGCTGAACGGCATGGTGGGGGCACGAAAACACGCCGGGAGGGACCAGTCGAACATGGGTCTGGATATCACGACAGCGCCGCGAATGCTTCCCGACCGGTCCCGGACCGTGCTCGCGGCACGCGCTATCCACGTTCCCGTCTCACTATCCCACTCGGTCGAGGCTTCGTCCTCGCCCTGCAATGCCATCATCACCACCGTTGAATTTTCCAACTCTCGCGATTCATTCGGCCAATCTGATGAGCTGGCGACGATGGCCCCCTGCATGTCCACGATATCCATCCACCTGTCGTCGAATCGGATTTCGGAAAAATTAACGATGTCCTCCTTCATGGCCCCTTCACCCGTAAGCACCGCTAATCCTTCATCATGTCGGGCAAATATCACAGCATCGAACAGAAGCGATTCTCTGAGAGACTGAATCCCGTCGACCGAATTTTGCAGCGCTGTCCTGGTCTGAAACTCCTGTTCCAATAGGGAACGGTTCACGAAGAAATTGGATGTGGCGGCAAGCAAGGCGAATGTCAGAAGCGCGAAGAACGCGGCGCTCACCAGAAGCACTTTGCCCATCAGGGTGCCCTTAATGGCGTTGTACGGATGCTGGGATATTTCGGGGTCCGGATGATTCTTGGCGTTGGCACCAAGATATTTATAGGTGACGGTCAGCGTCAGTGCGGCGTAGACCAGCATTGCGGCCCACAGGATACCGGCGCTGATGATCAACATCGCCAATATTCCGATTGCCACAACGAAAAGACTACCGATAGCCAGGAACCTGTCGGACGGGCAGGAAAGCCCGCTTCCGGATTTCGATCTGCGGCAGGACATGACCGCAAGGACAGCCGCGAAGGCGTTCGTCAAGATACAGTAACTGTAAGAAAGCGCAAAACTGTAAGCACTGCCCACAGCGAGGTAGACTCCGAAAGCCTCGGTCACCGCCCTCTCACCGATGACCAGGGCGACTATGGCCAGCACCAACAGGATCAGATTCAGGAGATGCTTCGTGATTCCCTTCGTGTATAACGAAGTGAACGCCACGACGTAGAAGAATGAACCCACGACCGTGAAGACAGCGAACAGGGATGACAGCACCCTGCCGGTTCCGACGAAGCCCTGAGAATCGAAAAAGCCCCCCAGGAAAGACAATAGGGCTCCAATTCCGACAATGATGAAATATATCGAAAACAAGGACAGATGCCTCTGCCCCCTCCTCCTTAGGGCTTCCCGTGCCAGCAGCACTCCCGCGATCACCTCGGATGCCGCGAAAGCCAGCTGGAGGAAAAAGATTCCGAATTGTATATAAACCGTCATGTTTGGTTCGGACGGTTCGATTCCTTACATATATATTTTCTCATATTTAAGGCAGGTAAACAAGGCTGAAGTCAAATATACCGCTAAGTTTAGCGATATTTTGTTCGGTCAGATAAATGACGATAATTTCGATTTAAGCCAAAAAACGAGGGGGTTGTGTATAAATAGAGGATAGCGTGATTATCCGTCAGGTCTTTACAAATCGGTTTTTTTCTGCTATAAATTACGCGGGTCGGTAGCTCAACGGTAGAGCAAATGGCTCTTAACCATTAGGTTCAGGGTTCGAGTCCCTGTCGACCCACCATCCCGTTAGAAGTTTATTCGTACCGGAAATACGTGGAATACTGAGATCGTTCCAGCAAGAAGAACGATGGACACATTGACGCAGCAGACTTCTAACGGGACGGGACCCGTCAAACCCCGTCAGACGGAATCAAATGAGACCACAACATGATGGCCCCAGCCGAATAGGCTGGGGCTTTCTGCTATTTCGGTCGACAGGGACTCCCCCTCGCTCCGACTCGGGTACCGGGGCGGCTCCGCACGCATCGCTCGTCGACTCGCGAAACTCGCCGCCCTTCTCGCCCCTGACGACCGA
>JAYEJB010000063.1:0-26752 GCA_034716415.1 Patescibacteria group bacterium | reverse complement strand
CCGAATACGTGCGCTGGTACAATACGGAGCGCCCGCACCTCGGTCGGGGCATGGGCGGTCTCACCCCCTACCAGAAATTAGCTCAAATTAGCCAATAAAAGTGTAACCCTTGAAGGTGTACCGAACAGCGGCTTGACAGCGGAGGAGGCCCGTCGCGTCATCGCGCATCCGGAGGTATTGGGAGATATGCTCGCGGCTATGCGGCGGCACTCCGCCCTCCGTCTCATCCACGGGCGGTTCAACACGCTCGAGGACAAGCTGGCAATGGTCCGTGACTGGCCGGGCGTGACCGATGGGGACATCCGCCGCGCGCTCGAGGAAGGGGAGGATCGCATCGCGCTCTTCGAGCGCGAAAGTCCTGATAACCCACTCCTCGACATCGTGGTCTCGATCTACAAGCCCACCGTCCATGAGACCCTCGCCTACGCACGCGACCGCATGCGGGAGGCTTTCGGCAAGGAGTTCTGGCAGTGGGACGAGCTCTACGCCGACATCGGACCGGACCGCGTTCGCTGGCTCAAGGACGTCAGCGTCCCGACCGGCGGAGTGCGAATCGAGGTCGTGGACCTCGGCGCGAACTTCGACCCTGAAGACGGCATGGTTCCCGAAAAGACGCGCGGATCGGACTCCGCCCACTCGGCGGTTATCTACGCCGCGGCGCAGGACCTGGAATGGGTCCGGCAGATGGACGGCGCTTCGGTGCCGTACGCCATCGCGGCCGGATTGGAACTCCGTCTCCCCGGTTGCGACCGCTGGTCGCGCGCGCCGTTCGTCTACCGGGACGGTGACGAGGCGTACCTGCGCGCCCGCCACGTCAGGCACGGGTATCACTTCACGGCTCTGCCGTCCCTTCGGGGGTGCTGAACTCGGCGCTCGGAACCTTGGAACTGGGGTGCCTGGGTCTTTGGACCCTTGGCGCTCCGGCTCCTTTTTTGTATATTTCCTTTTGGAGATTAGGTTCATGAACGCGCGTCTAAGGATTCGCGTCACCGAAATCCCTCAAGTTGCACAAGCCGCCGGAATCCACACGTCCACGGACGCGGGGAGGGTGCGGCGCAATTCTTGAGCACTCCGCGCAGGTGCTTGGGGTCGGGGCCAGGACGGTCATCGGATCCCGCATGAATACAGGGTGCGGATGCGCCTGCCGGCAGGCAGGTCCGCACCCGTTGAACCGGAAGGCATCAGCGTATTTTGCGACGGTATCCCCGGTTGCGACCGCTGGTCGAACGCGCCGAACGTCAACCGGAACGGTGACGAGGCGAACCTGAACGCCAACCACGTCAGGAACAGGTATCACAACACGGCTCTGCCGTCCCTTCGGGAGTCCTCAATGAATCAAAGCGCGCTCCGCCTGGAGCGCGTTTTGCCTAGCGCATCGTCTTGAGCCAACCGCCCATCATCTTGCCGATACGGTAAAGGCGTGTTTCCATGGATTGATAATGACCGTGTGAGATACACTTACAATCCTTGCAGAGACGGACTAACAGTTTCAGCGTGTCGAGCTTGGCGCTGGCGGCGGTGATGGCCGACTTTTTCCTGTCGGTTTCACCGGTACGATAGTTATTCATGTCGGATAGGCAAGGGTACGCACGCCGCAGTGCGACGTCTGCGAGGGTTCCTCCTGCGAGCCAGTCGCAATAACACCCGGACAGCTTATGTCCTTAAATGCGATATCAGGAAGTTTTTCGCATCGGTAGATCATGGTGCCCTGGTCGTTCTGCTACAAAGGCGCATCAACGACAGACGAACCGTCGCGCTAATCGAGGAGGTCATCGACAGCTTCGCTACGGAACCCTGTAAAGGGTTGCCGCTAGGCAACCTGACCAGTCAACTGTTCGCTAACGTCTATCTGCACGAGTTGGATCATTTCGTAAAGCATATACTTCGGGAGAAGTACTATGCGCGTTATTGCGACGATTTCGCCATCGTCGACGGATCGCGTCGTCGGCTTGAGAAACTGCTCCGACCGATTTCGGAGTTCCTGTATGCACGGCTGGCGCTCGACATACATCCGGATAAGATATCGGTCCGGACGTGGTCACAGGGGATAGATTTTCTCGGCTATGTGCTCCTGCCCCATTGCACCATCTTGCGCACGAAGACGGCGAGACGAATGGTGGTTCGGGTCAGTCATGATAACCTGTCATCATATCTCGGGCTCTGTAATCATGCCGCGTCACATAAGCTTGAACAGCTGATTATGAATAAGGTGGGATTGGGATGGAACGATAGCCGGATGAAATCTTGATTTCAACTGTTCGACTTTCTAACTCCCTGCCTGCCGGCAGGTAGGTCTCACTTTCTAACTCTCAAACTTCACGCCGTTCTGTTATACTTATCCCCGTAATAAAGCCATTCACCATATAGACATATGCCTATAAAAGTAGCGATAAACGGCTTCGGTCGTATCGGTCGGAACACGTTCAAGGCCGCGTTCGGTCATCTGAAAGATCTTGAGTTCGTCGCGGTCAATGATCTGACCGACACGAAGACCCTGGCGCATCTCCTGAAGTACGACACCGTGTACGGCAAGTACGAACATGAGGTGGACTACGACGACGAGAACCTGATCGTCGACGGCAAGAAGATCCGTGTCTACGCCGAGCGTGACCCGGCCAAGCTTCCGTGGAAGGAGCACGGGATCGATGTCGTCCTGGAGTGTACGGGAATCTTCCGCACCGAAGAGACGGCGGGAGCGCACATCACCGCGGGGGCCAAACACGTCATCATGTCCGCGCCCGCGAAAGGCGGTGACGTTCCGACGCATGTCATGGGAGTGAACGCCGACGGTAAATGGACGTCGAAGATCACCAACAACGCGTCGTGCACCACGAACTGTATCGCGCCGGTCGCGCAGGTCATGCATGACACCTTCGGCGTCAAGCGGGCCATCATGACCACGGTTCACGGCTACACCGCTGATCAGAACATCCAGGACGGACCGCACCGCGACCTGCGTCGGGCCCGCGCGGCGGCCGCAAATATCGTTCCGACCACGACCGGTGCGGCTATCGCGACCCAGAAGGTCATCCCGGAACTCGACGGACTGTTCGACGGTATGGCCATACGAGTGCCGGTACCGGTGGTTTCGCTGGCTGACTTCGTGTTCCTGCTGGACAAGGAAGTCACGGTCGAGGAGGTCAACGAAGCCTTCAAGAAGGCAGCCGAGAATCCGCGTTACGAGAACGTTCTCAAAGTGACTGAAGAGCCGCTGGTGTCCTCCGACATCATCGGTGAGGATTATTCATCGGTGGTCGATCTCGGATTCACCAAGGTCATCGGCGGCGATTTCGTGAAGGTCGTGGCCTGGTACGATAATGAATGGGGTTACTCGGCGCGCATGGCCGACATGGCGGTGAGTATCGGGAAGGCGTTGTGAGGTGATTGAGAGCGGGAGGAGCGGGAGAAGGGGCAGAAGGGCTACCGAACATTAACTATAAGGAGGCAAGGATGGACGCGATTATCTATGACATCGTTATCGTGGCCGTTACGGCTGCAGTGCCGCTTTTCCTGATCGAGCTGAAGTGTCGCTGGCCGAAGATGCGGACTAAGGGACCGTACGTCCTCGCGGGCGCGGTCCTTTCGGTTGTCTGGCTGGTGATCGTCTACGGAAGTTTCATCGAACCGCGCATGCTGGCGGTCAGACAGCAGGAGGTGGTGTTGGGAGACGGCGATGGGCGGCTCCGTATGGTCCTGGTATCGGATACGCATCTCGGCAGGTACAGGCATCATGACTGGATGGACAAGCTGGTCGACCGGGTCAACCTGATCGAACCGGATGTCGTCGTCCTGCTGGGTGATATCGTCGATCAGCCGACCGGACTGCGGGACCTCGCTCCTTTGGGGCGACTGGAGAGCAGGTTCGGCATGTACGCGGTACTCGGGAATACGGATTACAGTTCCGGCGCGGTCAGCGCGCGGCACGGTATCGAGAACTACGGCGAAGTGCTGACGAACGAATCGGTCCTGCTGGGAGATACCGGAGTCCGTCTGGCGGGCATAGATGATATCTGGTACGGAACGCCGGATTGGGATCGCGCATTCGCTGACGTTCAGGAAGATGATGTCGTAATCTTGGCCGCGCACAATCCGGATGCCGTGAGCCGCGCCGAATATTACGGCGCGGATCTGGTTGTCGCCGGACACACGCACGGCGGACAGATTCGTCTGCCGCTCATCGGTCCGGGGGTCGAACTGCCGACTGAAATAGGTCAGCGCTATGATCAGGGATTGTTTAGTTTCGGTCAGACGCGGCTCTATATCACATCTGGAGCAGGGGAGAGCGGACCGCGCGCGAGACTGTTGAATCCCCCGGAGATTGTCGTGTTGGAGGTGGTTTATTGAGAGCGGGAACCGCCCGGCGGATGCCGGGCTAGCGGGAAGAGCGGGAAGAGATAGAGAAATAAAAGACCGCGTTAAGCGCGGTCTTTTATTTCTACTCCCGTTATCCCTACTTCTATCCTTTCTTTCCCCGCTAGCGAGCGAAGCGAGCGGTTCCCGCTAGTTTGCGAAGCGCCCCGCCTCTTATCTTTAAATCAAAGAGAGCGGGGTCCCGCTACAGGCGGGAAACGATCCCCGCTCTCCCCGCTCTCCCCGCTGTCATGTTATAATATGTAGGAAAAATAACCCGTTGGAATATGAAATTACATACGTTAGATGACCTCAAGGACGTCGCAGGTAAGCGCGTCCTTCTGCGGGTCGACTACAATGTTCCTGTGATCAAGGGGAAGGTGGGGCCGAAGGAATCGATCAGGCTTCAGGCTTCGCTGCCCACATTGCGGTATCTGTTGAGTCTCAAGGCGAAGGTGATTCTCGTTTCCCATCTCGGTCGACCGAAAGGTCCGGACCGTAAGCATTCTCTGAAGCCGGTCGCTGACAGGCTGGAGAAGCTGCTTCGTAGGGACGTCACCTTTATTCGGCACAGCATAGAAGACGAGAGAGTCGACGATGAGATCCGCAAGCTCAAGAACGGCCAGGTCGCACTGCTCGAGAACATCCGTTTCTATCCCGGCGAGGAGAAGAACGATACGTTCCTGTCGAAGCGGCTCGCTGAGCTGGCTGACATATACGTCAACGACGCGTTCGCGACCGCGCATCGCAAGCACGCGTCGACTGCGGGTGTCACCAAGTACCTGCCGAGTTATGCCGGTCGTCTGATGGCGGTCGAGATCACGAACCTGCTGCGTCTCATCAGGAAGCCCAAGAAGCCCTTCGTCGTACTGATGGGCGGCGCGAAGATGTCATCCAAATTGCCGACGATGAAGAAGCTACTGTCCGTTGCGGATAAGATCATGGTCGGCGGCGGCATGGCCAATGCTTTTTTCAGGGCTAAAGGTCTTTCGACCGGCAAGTCGGAAATGAATCGCGGTGACGTGGTCGGGGCGAAGAAGCTGCTCAAGAACAAGAAGATCATGTTGCCGGTCGACGTGCTTGTCGCGACCACCCTGGATAAGAAAGCGCGCGTCCGGGTGACATCGCCCTGCGACGTCAGGAAGAACGAGTACGTTGTCGACATCGGGCCGGAGACGGTCGGCATCTTCGCCGCGGAAGTGAAGAAGGCCAGGACGATCGCCTGGAACGGGCCGATGGGGCTGTTCGAAGTCAAGAAGTTCAGTCATGGATCGATAGCGCTCGGTCGTTTCATTGCGTCGCGCTCTTCCAGCATGGCCTACGGTGTCGTCGGTGGTGGTGAGACTATCGTCGCGCTCGAAATGACCGGCATGGAAGAGTTCGTGGACCACGTTTCCACGGGCGGTGGCGCCATGCTCGAGTTCCTGGCGGGCAAGACGTTGCCGGGAATCGAACCTTTAATGAGTTAATGGGTGCGGGTCAGGCGCCAGTCACCGGGTTCTGACTGCATGAAAACCGGCCAGCCAAGCACCGTTACCGGGTTCTGACTGTATGCAAGCCGGCCAGCCGAGTAGTAGTTACCGGGTTCTTCCTGTGTGCAAGTCGTATGACTTGTACACAGGAATGTACCCGGTAACCATAGAAAGCACGTTAATCTCGGCACAATGTCGCCAGAGCGAAGCGAAGCTCCCTTGGAGCGGTAATAGAAAACGGAGGACCCCCTGGTCCGCCAAAGCAAGTCATTCCCAGAGCGAATGCGAACCACCCTAAGACCGGTCAACCACGTAGGAGAGGCCCCCTGCCCCGCCGTATCATCATCGAAATAATACAACACACATGACTTTTAAGATCAAAGACATCAAAGCGCGTGAGATCCTCGACTCCAGGGGTAATCCGACCGTATCGGTTAAGATGACGGTCGAGGGTGGCATTATCGCCGAAGCTTCAGTGCCTTCAGGTGCGTCGACCGGGATACATGAGGCACTTGAGCTTCGTGATAAGGATTCCAAACGATACGACGGCAAGGGGGTGCTTAAGGCGTGTCGCAACGTCAACCGGAAGATATTTCCGATCCTGAAAGGAATCGAAGTCACTCGTCAACGCCATATCGACGATGTGATGATGGATATTGACGGCACGGAAAACAAGTCGAAGCTCGGAGCGAACGCTATGCTCGGCGTATCACTCGCGGCGGCGCGTGCCGGTGCGGCTGCCCGCAAGCGACCGCTCTACGATTACATCCGCAAGACCTATCGACTCAAGTACCGCGGCTACAAGCTGCCGCTGCCGATGATGAACGTCCTGAACGGCGGCGAGCACGCCGACTGGGCGATCGATTTCCAGGAGTGCATCATCATCCCGCGTCAGAAGAGTTTCAAGGAGCGGGTCCGCGCCGGAGCCGAGGTCTTCCACATGCTCGGTAAGATCCTGAAGCAGAAGGGACACGTGACGTCGGTCGGCGACGAAGGGGGTTACGCACCGCACCTGCCGTCGAACGAGAAGGCTTTTCAGCTCATCATGGAGGCCATCCTCGCGGCCGGTTACAAGCCCGGTCGGGATATCGCGCTCGGGAGTGACGTGGCCGCTTCGGAGTTCTACGACGAGAAGAAGAATCGTTACGTGCTCAAGGTAGACAAGAAGTCGCTGACAGCCGCACAGCTCACCGCGCTTTATCAGCGCTGGATGAAGAAATATCCGTTCATGACGCTCGAGGACGGTCTGGCCGAAGACGACTGGGAGAATTGGGTCGAGCACACCAAGCGGCTCGGCAAGCGTCTGATCCTGATCGGCGACGACCTGTTCGTCACGAACGTCAAACGCCTCCAGCGCGGTATCGACATGGGGGTTACGAACGCCATTCTCATCAAGGTGAACCAGATCGGGTCGCTTTCCGAGACGATAGACGCTATCGAACTGGCGCACAGTAACGGTTTTCAGACCGCGATATCGCATAGGAGCGGTGAGACCGCCGACACTTTCATCGCCGACCTGTCGGTGGCCGTGAACAGTGAATTCATCAAGACGGGATCGTTGTCGCGAAGCGAACGGTTGGAGAAATACAATCGGTTGATGGAGATCGAACTGGAGCTGAAGAGGAAGAGATAGTATGTAAGGCCGCCGGTCATTGATTGGCGGTCTTTTGAATCGGAGCGTCGGGCAGGAGGCGGGAAGCGAGAAGCAGGAAGCAGTGTCATAAAATAGAATACCTCTAGCTTCCCGCCTCCAGCTTCCCGCTTCCAGCTTCCTGCTTTCAGTCGATTAGTCTATAATTAAGCCCATGACAGAAGCTGTAGATAACACAGCGAAGGTTTTCGGCAAGGGTGTCGGAAAAGGGTTCAAAAAGGGAAAATCAGGCCGGTCCGGGGCACCAGCGAAAATGGTGTCTAATGGTCCGGTCGTGCTTGCGATTCTGGACGGCTGGGGAATCGGTCCGCCGGGTCCGGGCAATGCCATCCGGCTCGCCAAGACGAAGGCGATGGATTCGCTCAAGCAAAGATATCCCGATACTAAAGTGCTTGCGCACGGCAGGTATGTCGGTCTGCTTCCGGACCAGGAAGGCAACTCCGAGGCAGGTCACTCCAACATGGGGGCAGGTCGGGTGGTGCGCCAAGACATCCTTTACGTTTCCGAGGCCATCAAGGACAAGACGTTCTTCAAGAACTTGGCTTTCCGGGAGGCTCTCAAGCACGCCAAGAAATATAAGACCAAGGTCCATATCATGGGCCTGCTTTCGAACGGCAACAGCGCCCACGCGTCACCGGATCACCTGTTCGCCATGCTGCAGATGGTGCACGATGAGGGAATGAGACGGGTCTGCCTGCACCTGTTCACGGATGGCCGCGATTCTTCGCCTCATTCCGCCCCGCTTCTTATACAGAGGGTGAAGGAGAACATACGCGAAGGTCAGTGTGTGGCTTCGATTATGGGCAGGTTCTATGGCATGGACCGCAACAAGTGGTGGGTACGGACGGAACATGCGTATAACGCCATCGTGTCGGGAGAAGGACTGGCGGCGCCGGACGCGGAAGCGGCGATCCTGCGCGGGTATAACCGCGGTGAGACCGATGAGTTCCTGTTACCGACCGTCATCGTGGACGATAAGAATCGGCCCAAGGGGGTAATCGACGATAACGACGTGATACTGTTCTTCAATCTTCGGTCCGATCGCGCCAGGCAGCTCGCTAAGACATTCGTGCAGCGCGACTTTGAGGCCATGAATGAAGAGTCGTTCACCAGGAAGAAGGTGCTACGTAATATCCGGTTCGCCGCCATGACCGACTTCGGTCCGGACCTCGAGGATATGTATACGGCGTTTCCTAGCAGGGACGTCAACAAGGGCCTGACTGAAACGCTTGCGGACCATCGTCAGTTCTACATAGCTGAGAGTGAAAAGTACGCGCACGTCACCTACTTCTTCAATGGAGGTTACGCTGACATACAGTTCAATGAGGAGCGCATGCGCGTACCGTCACAGTTCGTGCCGCATCACTATATGAGACCGGAGATGAGGGCGCATACGATAGCCGACGAGGTCATCAGGCGCCTGCGCGGAGAACAGCACGATCTTGTCGTGTTGAACTTGGCCAATGCCGACATGGTCGCTCACTCGGGCAACGTACCCGCCACCATCAAGGCCGTCGAGACGACGGATGAATGCGTCGGCAAACTCGCGAAAGAGGTGCTGGCACGCAAAGGGACGATGGTAATCGTCGGTGACCACGGTAACGCGGAACGGATGATCGACGAGCAGACCGGCGAGATGGTGACCGAGCACACCATCAACCCCGTGCCGTTCATGCTCATCAACGACAAGGTGAAGAAGAACAAGCTCGGTGACGGGATGTTGGCCGATGTCGCGCCGACGATCCTGGACATGATGGACGTCGTGAAACCCGTGGAGATGACCGGATTCTCCCTTTTACGGATGCACTGATATGGAAAGCAAGAAAATAAGACCAGTCATACTGCTGATATTGGACGGGTGGGGCGTCGCCGCACCCGGTCCGGGCAATCCGTTGGCGGCAGCGGATACGCCGTATCTGGACGAGATCGTGAACACGTTTCCGACAGTCCTGGTTCACGCCTCCGGGGAGGCGGTCGGACTGTCATGGGGCGAGATGGGAAATTCGGAGGTCGGCCACCTGACCATCGGAGCCGGTAAGATTTTCTATCAGACACTGCCACGCATCAATCTTTCGATCCAGAAGAACGAGTTCAGCGAGAATCCGGTTTTCATCCAGGCCGCCGAACACGTCAAGAAGAACGGCTCGACCCTGCATATCATGGGCATCTTGAGTCCGGGCAACGTGCATGGTTCAGAGGAACATATCTATGAGCTGTTGAGGTTAGCCAAGGCACAGGGCATCACGGATGTCGTCGTGCACGCGTTCATGGACGGCCGTGATACGAAATATAATGCCGGCATCGATTTCATGCGGATGTTACTGGCCAAGTTCGAAGAGATCGGCATAGGGCGCGTGGGATCGGTCTCAGGTCGGTATTACGCCATGGACCGCGACAATCGCTGGGACCGCATCGAGTTGGCCTATAACGCGCTTATCGGTAAGAGCGCGGAGAAGACATGTGAGGATCCCGTCAAGGCGATCGAGGAATCGTACGCCGCGGAGGTGTATGACGAGGAGTTCATGCCGACGTTCATTACGAAGGGTGGCAGTCCGGTCGGTCCCATCAAGGACGGCGATGCGGTCATCTTTTCCAACTATCGACCGGATCGCGCGAGGCAGATCACGAAAGCGTTGACCGTCCCGTCGTTCGCTAAATTCGAGCGGGAGTACATGCCTGGCCTGTACATGGGTACGATGGCGGAATACGAGAAAGGACTGCCGGTGAAGGTTGCCTTTCCGCCCCAGACAGTGGAGATCTGCTTGGCCAAGGTAATTTCGGACGCGGGGCTGAAGCAGCTGCACATCGCTGAGACCGAAAAATACGCGCACGTGACGTTTTTTCTGAACGGCATGCGTGAGGAACCGTTTCCAGGTGAGGAACGCGTCATCATTCCGTCGCCGCGCGTGTCGTCCTATGATCAGGCACCGGAGATGGGCACGCCGAAGATCACCGACCGGATCGTCCAGGAGATCGAGAAAGGAGAGTTCGATTTCATCATCGCCAATTTCGCGCCCGCGGACATGGTGGCGCATACCGGAAAGTCCGAGGAGACGAAGGTCGGCGCGGAATGTATAGACAGATGTATCGGCAAGATCGTCAATGCGGTCCTGCCGCGCGGTGGAGCCTGTATCATCACCGCCGACCACGGCAACGGTGAGGAGCTCCTGAATCTCCAGACCGGTGAGATGGACAAGGAGCATAGCACCAACCCAGTGCCGTTCATCGTCGTAGGAGAGAAATGGAGAGGGCAGTCCGCGCCAGCCGGTGGGGAGATCATCGGTGGCGACCTGTCCTTATTGACGCCGGTCGGAATGCTTGCCGACACGGCGCCGACGATACTGAAGATGCTTGATGTGCCGCAACCGAAAGACATGACAGGGAGTCCGTTGATATAGGTGCAGAAGGAGCAAAAGGTGCAGAAGTTATCTTTTCTGCCCCTTCTCCCGCTTCTGCCCCTTCTCCCGCTTCTCACATGCCCGAACTCCCGGAAGTCGAGACAATTCGAAGACAGCTCGAAAAAGAGATCGTCGGCAAGCGCATCACGTCGGTCGACGTGTTTTTTGCCAAGAGGCTTAACATGACGGTCGGGAAGTTCAGGAAGATGATCGTGGGGCATCGCATCCGATCGGTGCGGCGGCGGGCCAAGATGATCTTGATTGACCTATCAGGCGGACAGACAATGGCGGTTCATCTCAAGATGACCGGAAAGTTATTGTTTGTTGACGGTCCGACCGAGCGGAACAAACATTCGCATATTACATTCTGTCTATCGGGCGGGAAGACCCTGATATTCAATGATGTCAGGAAGTTCGGCTGGATTCGGTTGCTGGAAACCGATATGCTTAAGGAGAAGCTGTTCCGTCCCATGAAACTGGGACCGGAGCCGTTCAGTAGGGGTTTTACGGTCGAGACACTGACGCGCTGTCTGCGGTCGCACGATAGAGCCGCGCTCAAACCGCTTATCATGTCGCAGCGATGCGTAGTGGGTGTGGGCAACATCTACACTGATGAGGTGTTATGGAGAGCACGCGTCAAGCCGGACAGAAAAGCCGGAACCCTGACCGTCAAGGAAATAGAAGCGTTGCACAAGGAAATTAAGTCGGTATTGAAAGATGCCATCAAGCGTCGCGGCAGTTCGGTCGATGATTACGTCGATGCATACGGGAAGCCCGGTACATACGGGTTGAAACATGAAGTGTACGGCCGGGAAGGGGAGAAGTGCGCGCGTTGCGGCGGTCGGATACGGAAGATTCGACTCGGGGGTCGAGGGACCCACTTCTGTCCGAAGTGTCAGAGATAGCGTGATAGCGGGAAAAGGGGCAAAAGGGGAAGAAGCGGGAGAAGAAGTGATTTCTTCTGCATCTTCTGCACTTTCTGCACTTTCTGAAATTTACGATGCCCAACATGAAAAAAACTATTGGAACACATTCTAGAGCCGGCTTCACCCTCATCGAACTGCTGGTGGTCATCACCATCATCGGTGCACTTTCTGCTATCGGCACGGTTTCCTATCAGTCGGTCAGGATGGCGGGTCGGGACGTCAAGCGGGCGTCGGACATGAAGCAGATCCAGACCGCGCTGGAACTCTATTTCGAGAATCATCAGACCTACCCGTTCGATCAACATCCCGGCATCGATGGTCTGCCGTTGGGCTTCGATGCGACCGACCAGCTGTCTGATAGCGGATTCGCTCCGGAAATCTCCGGAACGCCATATATGATAGGTGTGCCCAGGAATCCCCAGCCCGGCGGGACCGAATATGTCTACCGCTCCCTTTACCGCGACGGTCGGGACTGCAGTACCAATCGCGGTTGTGAGAGTTACGCCATCCTGTTCACGCTCGAGGCGGGATCAGGGAGTCTTAACGATGGTCCGCACGCGCTTACGCCGCAGGGAATCGCCGGCGAAGAGGGCGGTGAAGCCGGTGCGGGTGTCGTCGGTGCGGGCGGATTGATCATAGGTCTCAAGTCGACCCAGCAGATCGTGTCGAAGTATACGATGAATACGGCCGAGTTGGTCAGTGATGTGGTGGATGACGAACGGGTGGAAGACGCGGCCGAGGCCGCGGCTCCGGTGGTGGCCGGTTTGGCGATCGCGAACGCCGCGCTGACCGTCCATTCGTCAGCCAGCCTCGCGGCGCTCATGCTTTATTTTTTCACCCAACCGGCGATGCTGTTCGGCCGCAAGAGGCGCAAGGCCTGGGGCACGGTCTATAATTCTCTTTCCAAACTTCCGGTGGATCTGGCTATCGTGCGTCTGTTGGACGCTGAAACCGGCACGCGGGTGAAGACCGTGGCGACGGATGTCAAAGGGAGGTTCTCGTTCCTCGTGTCGGAAGGTAAGTACAGGATGGAGGTCGCCAAAGCCGGATTCAAGTTCCCCAGCGGTTTCGTGGTCGATGTCGGGGTGGACGGGCACTATGAGCACGTATACGACGGCGGTGACTTGGAGGTCGGGGAAGAAGGGACCTTGCTGACACCGAGTGTTCCGGTCGATCCGCATGTCGAGGAGGAGACCGAGAAGACCGTTACCAGGAAGCTGCAATGGAAGCGGGCGCGTGTCGCCGTGGCGGTGTTGAGTCCGGCGATAGGTGTCGTGGCGTTCGTGATCGCGCCGAACATCCTGACTGGTCTTCTGTTGGCCGCGCAACTCATCTCATACAAGCTCTTCAAGCGGCTCGCCGTCGTCAAGGAGCCGAAGAAATGGGGTTTCGTGTATGAGAAGGGCTTCGGTAAAGCGATTCCCCGCGTAGTGCTCCGGATCTTCGCCCTGCCGTATCACAAGCTGGTCGAGACACAGGTCTCTGACGGGCGCGGTCGGTATCATTTCCGTGTCGGTAGCGGCAAGTTCTATCTGACCGCGGTCAAATCGGGCTTCGAGAAGACCGAATCGAATCCGCTGAACCTCGAGGAAACGACAGAACCGACGGTGATCGCATCTGATATCCCGTTGATGCGGGAGGGCGAGAAGATTCCCGCGCCGTTGCCGGGCGTGAAGCAGGGGGGTCACGTTCCAGGCAAGAAGAGCGAGCTGATCGTAAAGCCGGGGGCGAGACCGACGAAAGCGGGGAGAGCGGGAGAAGGAGCAGAAGGGGAGAAGAGGAGAAAGGATGATGGTGATGATCCGTTGGATATCTTGCCGCGGGATGAGGGATAGTGAGGGTAGTGGCGGGAGGTGCAGAAGGGGCAGAAGGAGCAGAAGCGGGATACCGTAGTTCAAAAGCCGAACAGCTAAAAAGCCCAACAGCATTTTTTTTGTAAAACTCATAGTTTTTAAGCTTTTTAGCTGTTGAGCTTTTAAGCTTTCATTCTTTCTCGCTTTCCAGCTTTCTCGCTCTCACACTTTCTCTCTCTTTCTCTCTCTCCAACTTTTGCCCCAAACCTCCAGCCATAGTACCTTTATATATATGAATATCTGCGATTTGGATAATGAGTTGTTTCGGGCCATCAACGGTCTGGCCGGAAAGTATGACGCTCTCGATCGTGTCGGTATTTTCCTGGCGTCTTCATTCATCTATCTGATACCGGCCGTCGTCATATTGTTGGCCTGGTATCATTACGTGACCGCGCACACCCGTAAGTCACGCCATGAAGCGGTCAGGGATATTTCAGTCATGTTGCGGGCGGCGGCGGCTGCGTTCATCGCCGTGGTCGGGAATTTCCTGTTCTCGCTCATCTACTATCGGGAGCGGCCGTTTGTCGCTCTTCATGGCGTGACCAGGCTCATCGGTGAGCCCCTGACCTCCAAATCCCTGCCCTCCGATCACACCTCGATGGCTTTCGCGATCGCGGTCTCGGTGACGTTGTTGCATCCGAAGTTGGGAGGCGTGCTGTTGGCGGCGGCGACAGGAGTCGCGGTCGGCAGGATATACGTCGGCGTCCATTTCCCGTCCGACGTCCTGGCCGGGATATTCGTCGGTATGATCGCGGCGGTCATCGCGCGCTTCGTCGGTCGCAAGCTGAAGGACGTCACATTCATCGAAAAGGAATTGAAGTCATTGAAAAAAATGAGGCGTAAGATGAAGAGATGATATGATAGCGCTCATACTTGCCGGCGGGGGCGGTACGCGTCTCTGGCCGGTCTCCAGGAAAGACAACCCCAAACAGATAGGATCGATAGTCGGCGGTGACTCGATGCTTCGCGTCACCTATTTCAGGTTGCGGAAGGGGTTCGAACCGCAGGATATTTTTGTCGCGACCTCGGCCGACCATGGTCCGGCGGTGAAGGAACAGCTGTCCGAACTGCCGGAGGGCAACGTTATCCTCGAGCCGTGCCGCAGGGACACGGCCGCGGCGATCGGCTACGCACTCCTGAACATCGCCCGCGCCAGACCGGAGGAGACCTTCGTCGTCATCAACAGCGACGCGCACGTGAAAGACGGGGAGGCGTATCATCGCGCCATACGAGCCGCGGAGTCGGTCGTGCGCGACAACCCCGGCAGGACCGCACTTATCGGAATCAGGCCGGAATATCCGGAGACCGGCTACGGATACATCAAGATGGGCCGACAATTCGGCGATGCGAACGATTATGGAGTGTTCGATGTCGAGCGCTTCGTGGAAAAGCCCGATGAGCCGACTGCCAAGGAGTATGTCACGGATGGAAGCTATCTCTGGAATCCGACACTTATCGTGGGATCCGTCTCCGGTTTCCTGGAATCATTCGGCAAGCACCTGTCCGAGCACTATCATCTTTTCATGAAGATGAAGGAGGTATTCGGCAGGGAGGGTGAGGAGCAGTCCGTCGGTGCGTTTTTCGAGCAGCTCCCTAAAATGAGCATCGACTATGGGATATTGGAGAAGATGGATGATCTGCTGGTCATCCCCGCCGCGTTCGGCTGGATGGATATCGGCAACTGGCGGACGGTCAAGGAAGTGATGGAGGTCGGGAGCGAGAAAAATACGGTCAGAGGGAAGCATTTGGAGATCGATTCCGTTGACAATCTCATTTACGCACCCGACGGAAAGATGATCGCGACCGTCGGACTGAAGGAAACCGTCGTGGTCGATACCGGAGACGCGCTCCTGGTCTGTCCGCTGGACAGGGCGCATGAGGTGAAGCGGCTTGTTGAGATGATGGAGAATGATGAGGAGACGAGAGGGTTTCTATAGGAGTATAAGGTGCAGAAGAGGCAGAAGGATTTTTTTTCTCCCGCTTCACCTGCTTCTCCCGCTTCTGCCCCTTCCCTGCCTGCCGACAGGCAGGTCCCGCTCTAAATATGTCCACACGCAAGAAGACAATTTACTTCCTGGTGATCATCGCGATGGCGTTCAGTGCCAGCGTGTATTATTCGACGCCCGGCAGTCCGGACGACACTTCGTTCATGATCGAACAGGGCGAGAGCGTCGAGAGTATCTCTGAGAGACTCGCTGAAGCGGGGTTCGTCAGGAGTGGGTTGTTTTTCAAATGGGCGTTGTCGAAGAGCGATCTGGCGACGCGGATCCAACCCGGTGAACACGACCTGAAAAATGTCAGGACTTACGATGACATCATCCGTATTCTGGCCTCTGGAGGGATGGCGGCCGAAGAGGTGGCGCTTCTCGTTCGGGAGGGGGAGACATTGAGGCACATCAAAACCGCACTCGACGAGCTTGGAGTTGACGCGAGCGAAGATTTGTACTCCCTGGCGGGCGAACCGGCTCGATATCCGGTAGATCTGACTGTAGGTGCGCTCGCGCTTGGGAAGAATCATTCCTTTCTCGCCGGTAAGTCGGATGACGTCGGTCTGGAGGGTTACCTGTTTCCCGATACGTATCGCATCTATCGTGACGCGACAGCGGAGGATGTCATCCGTAAGATGCTCGATAATTTCGGCGATAAGATGACCGTTGAATTGCTCGCGGACGTGAAATCATCAGGTCATGAGTTTCACGAGATCATCATCATGGCCAGTATCATCGAGCGGGAGGTGCGCGGCGTGGAAGACCGATGTATCGTATCCGACATATTCTGGCGCAGACTGGAGGCGGGGATGCGTCTGCAAGCCGATTCGACCGTCAATTACGCGACCGGCAAGAGCCTGCCGGCGGTTTCGTATGAGGACACGCGGTTCGATTCGCCGTATAATACATATAGATATGCGGGTCTGCCGCCCGGACCGATCGGGAATCCCGGACTCGAGGCGATAGAAGCTGCCGCGAACCCGACACCGAACGGTAACTGGTATTTTTTGACCGACACCGACGGCAATGTGCATTACGCCAGCACGCTCGACGGGCATAATCGCAACAAGGCTCGGTATTTGCGTTAGCCGAGTGCTAGTTGCCGGGTTCTTCCTGTGTGGAAGTCGGTCAGCCGAGCACCGTTACCGGGTTCTTTCTGTGTGCAAGTCGTATAGCCGAGTATTGTTGCCGGGTTCTTCCTGTGTGGAAGTCGAATGACTTCTACACAGGAATGTACCCGGGAACCATAGAAAGCACGTCAATCTTGGCATAGTGTTACCAGAGCGAAGCGAAGCTCCCTAGGAGCGGTCAACTTCAGCGGAGGGGCCCCTGCCCCGCCGAAGTACGAAATCACCAGAGCGAATGCGAACCACCCTAAGATCGGTTCGCCACGCGGAAGGACCCCCTGGTCCGCCGAAGAAAGATACTATGAGAAACAGATTACTCATACCATCAACGATATTCGTAATATTATTTGTGTTGTCCTGCTTTCCGGTCGCTGTTCAGGCCCAGTTCCCGCCGACTACCGGCGAGCCGACCAGGGAAGAAGTGGTGTCGTTCGCTTCTGATATCACCGTACGCGAGGACGGACGTATCACGGTCGTCGAAAAGATAGACTATTTTTTTCCGACCCCGAAACACGGAATCTATCGCGACATTCCGATACGTTACGAACTCGACGACGGACGGACCGTGGTCGTACCGGTCGAAGTGAAGTCGGTCATCGGCGCGTCTTACAGCGTCATCAGGAACCGCAACGCGGTACGCCTTAAGATCGGCGATCCGGACGCGACAGTGACCGGCCTGCAGAGGTATGAGATCACCTACGAGGCGTCTGGCGCGCTCCGGTATTTCGACGACCATGACGAGCTGTATTGGAACGTGACCGGCCACGATTGGGACGTGCCGTTCCGTCGCGTATCCGCCGTCGTACACCTGCCGGAAGGTGCGGTCGAGGAGGATATTAGGTTGAAGTGTTTCATGGGCGCCTACGGCGACACCGGCCTGGAGTGCCTGTACAACCGTTCCGGCACGACCGCGCATTTCGTCGCGGACGATTTCCTGACGATCGTAGTCGGGTGGACGCCCGGTCTCGTGGCGCGGCTCGAGCCGATGGAGGCGGGTTTCATGACTGACGTGGTGAATCCGACCCTACCTGTCCTGCCGTTCGCGGTCCTCATCCCGATTATCGCGTTCATTTATCTGCTGCGGAAGTGGATGAGGGTGGGGCGTGATCCGGAAGGGAGCGGAGCCTTGGTCGCGCGCTACTCGCCACCGGAGGGGCTGACACCGGCGGAAGTCGGCGTGTTGATCGACGAGAAGGCCCACATGAAAGACATCAGCGCGACGATAGTCGATCTGGCCGTGCGTGGCTACATCAGGATCAACGACGAGAAGAGCGGGGGCCTGTCGTTCCGGAAGAATTTCGGTTTCAAGCTGCTGCGACTGCAATACAAGGATGATGCCGAACTGAAGCCGCATGAGGTCAAAGTCCTGTCGGTCATGTTCGGTGGCGAGAATTATGTGACACTCGAGAAACTCATCAAGACGCATGCGTTTCACGGCAACCTAAAGCTCATCAATAAGAGGCTTTACGGTCAGACGGTAGCGAAAGGATACTTCGCCAGGAGTCCGCGCAGCGTCAGGTCGAAGTATGCGGGCACGGGAAGTCTGTTCATTGCCGTGTCCGGAGTCGCGTTCATATTCCTCGCTCAGACCGCAGCGCTGTCCTTCGGGAATCTGAAATACGTCGTGTTGGCCGGGGGCGGTGTGGTCACCGGACTGTTGTTCCTGATCTTTGCGCCGTTCATGCCTAGGAAGACCAATGAGGGAATGAAGGCTTTCGAGCACTCCAAGGGATTCAAGGAGTATCTGCTGACAGCGGAAAAGTACCGTCTCGAGTGGCAGGAGAAGGAAAAGATGTTCGAGCGTTTCCTGCCGTACGCGATGGTGTTCGACGTGGTGGACCAATGGAGCGACGCGTTCAAGGATCTCGACATGCAGTCGCCGAATTGGTACGAGGGTGAGGCGATCGTGCAGAACAGGTTCCATGTCGGGCGGTTCATGGCGTCGATGGACAGTCTGGAGTCCGGGCTGGGCAGAGCAATGAAGTCGGCACCGTCGAAGAGCTCCAGCGGAAGCGGATTTTCAAGCGGCGGTGGTTTCGGCGGTGGCGGCGGTGGATCGTGGTAATATCGGTCAGCCGAGCAGTAGTTGCCGGGTTCTTCCTGTGTGAAAGCCGGTCAGCCGAGCGACAGTTGCCGGGTTCTTCCTGCGTGCAAGTCGTATGACTTGTACACAGGAATGTACCCGGGAACCATAGAAAGCACGTCACTCTTGGCATGAAATTTCCAGAGCGAAGCGAACCACCCTAAGACCGGTTCGCCACGCGGAAGGACCCCCTGGTCCGCCACAGAAAGATGTTACCAGAGCGAAGCGAAGCTCCCTAGGAGCGGTCAACTTCAGCGGAGGGGCCCCTGCCCCGCCATAGCAAGACATTCCCAGAGCGAAGCGAACCACCCTAAGACCGGTCTACCTCGCAGGAGGGGCCTCTGCCCCGCCACACAAAGTGATTATCAAGAAACACCATGACCAATCCAGACATACGAAAAATCTTGAAAGAAACCAAGACCATAGCCGTGGTCGGCCTGTCATCGAAAGAAGAGCGTGCCAGCAACGCGGTCTGTAAATTCCTGCAGTCGAAAGGCTATCGCGTCATACCGGTCAATCCGAACGAGAAAGAGGTGCTCGGAGAGAAATCATATCCGGACCTGAAATCGATTCTGGATCCGGTCGATATGGTGCTGGTGTTCCGGCGCCCTCAAGTCGTGCCGGAGATCGCGCAGGCGGCTGTAGACATCGGCGCCAAGTTTTTTTGGATGCAGGATGGTGCGGGTAATGAAGATGCTGCCAAAATGGTCAGTGAAGCCGGGCTTCAAGTCGTCATGGACGACTGTGCAATGCGTCAATACATGCACCTCGATTCGCAGGAACCGATTGGCGAGTAGGTCAATGAAAAATGTCTATCATTCATTCCGCCTATCGGGGCGGAATTTGATTAGGTTATCCACGGTTGCTTCTGGCTCGGATGGATTGTAGAGTGCACGCGTATCCATAAGTACATGACCGCAACAGCGACTAAATCCAAGAAGAGGACCAGCTCTCGTCAGGAGGATTTTCGTAAGGAGCTTAACGGCGAGCAGTATCGCGTCGTCACCGAGGGTGACGGGGCGTGTTTGGTGCTGGCGGGCGCGGGATCAGGCAAGACGCGGACCGTGGTCTATCGGGTCGCCCACCTCATCAATAACGGCGTGCGACCGGAGGAGATCCTTCTGCTGACGTTCACGAATAAAGCGGCTGGTGAGATGATGGGTCGGATCGGAACGCTCCTGGGTCAGAGAGGGGGTCCGGCGGGGGTGTGGGGCGGTACGTTTCACTCGGTCGCCAATCGGCTTCTGCGCATGCACGCCGAGCGGCTTGGGTTCACCAAGGGTTTCACCATCCTCGATCAGGAAGATTCGAGGAGCATGGTAAAGGCCAGCATCAAGGAGCTTGGCCTGGATAGCAAGGAGCGGCGTTTCCCGTCGCCGAAGGTCATCCATTCGGTCGGTAGTTACGCCAAGAACGCGATGCTATCGGTAGCCGCGACGATCGAACGCAAGCATCCGGACTTTCAATACATCGAACGCGATATCGTGAGCGTCCTCGAGACCTACGACCATAAGAAGCGGTTGGCGAACGCGATGGATTTCGATGACCTGCTACTGCATCTGTACGGATTGCTGACCGACGAACACGACCTGCGTCGTTCGATATCGGATCGTTTCCGATACGTTCTCGTCGATGAGTATCAGGACACGAACGCCTTGCAGGACGGAATCGTCCGACTCATCAGTGAAAAGCACGGTAATGTGCTGGTCGTCGGCGATGACGCACAGAGTATCTATTCGTTTCGCGCCGCGGACATCAGGAACATCCTGGAATTTTCGGATCGGTTCCCGGGCGCGAAACGTTTCATGTTGGAGACCAACTATCGTTCCACGCCTGAGGTGCTCGATCTCGCCAATGACGTCATTTCGCGCAACAAGAAGCAATTCCCCAAAGAATTGAAAGCGGTCAATGACGGTTCGTCGATGCCCAAGGTAGTTCCGGCGTCATCAGCTGCGGCTGAAGCGGAGTATGTGGCCGACAAGATCGAAGGTCTGATCGACGGTGGCAAGGACCCGCGCGACATTGCCGTATTGTTTCGGGCGACGCATCATTCGCAGGCGCTTGAGTTCGAGCTGATGCGACGCGGCGTGGAGTACGATTATCGTGGTGGCATGCGCTTCTTCGAGCGGGCGCATGTCAAAGACGTATTGGCGTTCCTGCGTATCGCATACAATTTCGCGGATGAGGCGGCCTGGCGGAGGGTCTTGAATTTTCAGCGCGGCATCGGCGACGTTACCGCGGGTAAGGTCTACGTGGCGGCGATGCGTATCGGATCGCTCTCCGCGGTCGCGGAACATGACATGCAGGACACCCTCGGCAAGAAGGCGCTTCTCGGCTGGGGTGATCTGCGGAAGACGCTGCTGAAGTTGGTGAAAGCGGGGGAGAGGCCGTTCGACATGATCAAGGCGATATTGGATTCGCCGTATGACGATTATCTGACCGCCGAGTACCCGAACGCGCGCGAACGCATGGATGATCTGGAACAGCTCGCCGCTTTTTCCGACGACTACGACGACGCAGACGAGTTTCTGGCCGAGGTTGCGTTGAACGACGCGGTTTACGCTGGCGTATCGAAGGCGGGAAGCGGGAGGCGGGAAGCGGGAAGCGCGGGAAGGCGAGTCGTGCTGTCGACCGTCCATCAGGCCAAGGGTCTTGAATGGGACAAGGTGTTCATCATCCATCTTACTTCGTCCGGTTTCCCGAATCGTCGCGCGGCCATGGAAGAAGGTGGTATCGAAGAGGAGCGCCGGTTGTTCTACGTCGCCGTGACACGCGCCAAGAAATCACTGACGTTGTGCTATCCACGTCGTGCAGGATTCGACTCCAGCGCCGAGTTCCCGTCGATGTTCATCACTGAAGCCGATCCGACCAATCTTGATATCATGGAAGAGGGGAGGGGTGCGTTCGCTTCGGACTGCGGCGACACCTATCTGAACTATAACGACGACGAGGATGGCGTGATTGAATTGGACGAGCATGGGGACATGCGGGAGGTGAAGAAGAGAGTGGCTGATTGGAAGAAGAAGAGTTTTCTTAGAGATATTTAGCGGGAGGCAGGAAGCGGGATGATTTGACCTAACAATAAGGTTCATCTATATTCGCGACGGTATGGAACTGTCGCGTTTTGAAAAGTTGAATATCTGGAGGGAATCATATCGTCTGACGAAGTGTGTATATCGAATCACGATCGATTGCCCCACTGAAGAACGATTTGGATTAGTCTCACAGGTCAGAAGGTCGGCCTCTTCGGTGGGGGCGAATATCGCAGAAGGATCCGGCAGGGGATACTCGCAGGATTTTAGGCGTTATCTTGCGATATCAAAAGGATCGGTGTACGAGACCATTCAACATCTCATGCTTCTGCGTGATTTGGCGTTTGTCGATGAGCATCGAGTCATGCCGATAATACGATGCGTATAGGAAGTTGGCGGCAGGAATCACATCATTCTCGGCATGTTTAAAAAAATGACTTCCCGCCTCCCGCTTTCCGCCAAGTATAAAAAAGACCCGCATCCGAAGATGCGGGTTGTCGTTTGTGTTGGAGTCGTTGATCGAAGTGAGGTGGGTAGGTCCGCTATTCGGCAAGGCCGAACTTTGCCATGAGATCATCGAACGGCCCCATGGCATCGAGCCCCTTACCTTCGCCGGGCTTGTGACCGTAGAAGGTGGTCGTGGTCCTGACGACCCGATTTTTCCGGGATTCGAGGATCATGATGGCGAAACCGTGGTCCACGGTCTTCTGCTTCTTGTGCTCGAAGTCCGAATCGATGACCTGGGTACCGACCTGGAGGCAGACCCGCTGTCCGCGCTCACCGTCCCAGCCCATCACGGCGATGCCGACGTGGAAGTTGGCGAGGATGACGAGGTGTGCATCGCTGTTCTGGGCGAGACCGGCCTGTGCCCTGATCGAGGTCGTCTTGGTCCTCGACATGTGCGGGTGGTCGACCGACATCTTCAGTCCCGACGGCAGGATATACCTGTCGCCGCACGGAAGGATGATGGTCTTTCTCTCGACGATCTCGTCGAGATTCACCGTACGCATGTCATGCTTGTCGAGATCTTTCTCGATGACCTTTCGGATCATGTTGACCATGACCGAGCGCATGTGAATCATGGGCTGAACCCCGTGTCTCTTCACCCACTCGTCGTGGTTACCCTCGATCATGACGTTCTGGAGCAGGGCTTCGTCGATGGCCACGTGCAGCTCTCTGTCTTTTTCCTTGTTGGAGAGCTTGCGCTTGCCGATCCGTTCCTTGAACCGCTCGAGAGCGGCCGGGAACCTGGCTCGGAAGACGTCCAAGGTCACCTTGGCGACCATCGTTCCGGACAACTCCTCTTGAAGCCTCAGGTTCCAGAAGGCCGGGTGAACCTCCCCTCGTTGCGCGAGGTTGTGGGCAAGGCCTTCGACGAAGTCTCCGGCACCGACCAGGATGGTCGCGTCGTGGTCCAGGATCCGCTGGGGCATGTGCTTCAGGAAGTACCCGATGTCCAACATCACGGAACCGCCGTGCAGACAGGCATAGGCCATCACCACGTCCTTCTGCATCTCCTTCGGTGGGACCGGATACCGCAGCTTCTGCTGCATCCATTCCATCGGGAACTTCCACCTCCGGTCTTCCTTGTCCCAGATGACTCCGGGCCACTTGGTGTTCCGGGAGTGCGAGGATGTCGCAGCCATGCTCTGCATCTCCGACGTGACCTGATCCTCAGTGAGGCCGGTCCTGTCGGCGAGAGTGCCGGTGGTGGCGTCGCCGAGATCCTTGAGGGCGGCGATGAGGCTGCGTTGCGCGGTTGTCGGCTGTTTGGGCAGACCGATGAAATCGCGCTCGTTGTTCACCTCGTCCTTGAGGGAGTGGAACGTGACGAGCGGTACCGTGTGATCGGGATGGATCGACGTCACGGCGACGCCGATCTGGTTCTCCGACGTACGGACGCCGGTGATCTCGTGCAGTGCCGGCACGGAGAACCAGGGTCGTGGGAATTCGCCTTGCGGCTTGACCATGGAAGACCCGAATCCGGCGACTGCGTAGATGTCCGGATGGCCGTCAGCGAGGCCCTTCCGGTCGGTGAGGACACGCTGGACCGGAGTCGCGAAGTACTCACTGCGCATCCAGGTAGCCTTCTCCGGCACGATGACTTCGACTTTCTTGCCGTCGTCGCCGCGCATGGGGAAGATGTCCCTGTTCGGGCCGTAGATACGGATGTCCTCGCGGAGCCGCTGAAGTTCGCGGGCAGTTTCGATGCCCTCGATGCCGTCGAACGCTTCCGAAGGGACGATGTACAGGTTGACGCGCTCGCCAGCCCTGTTCACGAATTCCGGAATGGCCTTCGCGAGGAAGGCCGCCATGTTCTCCGGCTCCCAGTCGTCCAGATCCTTGCTGAGGGCATAGATTCGGTCTTCCAGGTCCGTCACGTTGGTGTCGTGAGACTTCTGGCCCCGATCGGCCTCCTTGTAACGGCGTCCGTTGTTGGTCTCGAGCAGACCATGACGCTTGTTCTTTTCGGACTTGGCCGCCTTGACCTTGGCTTCGAGCTCATTGCGCTGTTTCTTGGGTGCTTCATCCGGCAGTTTTGCCAGTTCGTCTTCGGCATCCCAGAACGCGCGTCTGGCCTGCAGCCAGCGATCACGGTCTCGCTTCTCCCACTCCTTGCGCTTCTTTTCGCGCGCCTTGTGGTTTCGCGTGAGCTCCATGATCCTGCTCTTGAGGCGCCTCTGCTTCGCCTTGATTTTCCTCCGCGTCTCTCTCACAGCTTTCGCGGCGACGAGACCGGCGGCGAGCACGACGAAGTGAACGTCGGCGCGCTTGAAGATGACCTTGGCCAGCCAGAGGAGTGCAGTGCGGAATCCTTCCTCTCCGAAGTCGACACGGGAAATCCATCCGACTCGCGTCTTCAGGCTTCCCCCCTCCTTCTTGAGCTTACTCATCGGTTTTCTCCGTTTCCGCCCACTTTTACGAGGGCCATTTCCGCGGGTGCGAGGTGCGCCCTTAGGTGTTGCTTTCGGTTGAGGTTTACGTGCGGTGCCGCTCGATGGAGTAGCTTTCCGCGTATCTTCTCGGGCGTCCTTGTCTTCGCCCGGCTCCAGTTTCAGTACCCGGAAGGCGGATTTCGCGGCATCAGGGCTTGTGGTGTGTCTGAACAAGTCGGACAACCTTTTGCCTCCGAAGCCGATAAGGGACAGGACCACATCGAAAGCCGTCCTATTCCCTTTCTGCTCATGAATAGCCATCGAGTTCCTCCATTTTTCGATGTTTGTCAAAGAGCTCCCGTCTCCGGTTACAGCTCCTGGAAATCGTCGGGTGCTGATTAATCACCGGACACTTCAATCCTATCAGTGCAGGGGGTGATGTCAATCATACGAGAAATTCGTTTTTTGGCTAAAATTAGCGGAGATATTGTGTATGAATTGTGGATAAGTTTTTGGGCAGGGGGCAGGAGGCAGGGAGCAGGGGGCATCAAAACTTCCCGCTTCCCGCTTCCTGCTTCCCGCTCGTTTTTTACTTGCGAAATGTCGATAATTAAGCTAAAGTCATCAATCGGATTTGATTAGGCATGATTTGCAATATGAAAACCGTCGAATCAGTGACAGAAGGACATCCGGACAAGGTGTGCGACCAGATCGCGGACGCCATTCTTGACGCATATCTGACTCGCGACCCGCTCTCTAGGGTGGCGGTCGAGGTTTTTGGTTCACATGGCGCGGTGATGATCGGCGGGGAAGTGACATCCGAGGCTGATGTTGATCCGGTGCGGGTAGCGCGTACCGTATATAAGGAGATCGGTTACGACGACGATATTGAGGTCTTCACGAATATCGAGGAACAGTCCGGAGACATCGCGCGAGGCGTCGACACGGGCGGTGCCGGAGATCAGGGGATCATGTACGGTTACGCGACCGCAGAGACGCCGGAGTTCCTGCCGGTGCCGGTGGTTCTCGCGCATCGTCTCGCCTGGGGGCTCGGCAACCTGCGTCGGCATGATCCGCAGTTCAGTTGGCTCCGTCCTGACGGCAAGACGCAGGTGACCGTCGATCGCGGTCAGGTCGCGACCGTGGTGGTCTCTACCCAGCACGCGAACGGGATCGATCAACAGCAGGTGCGTGAACAACTGAATGAACACCTGGTCACACCGGTCGTCGGTGACATGCGTGAAGAGAACCTGATGATAAATCCGACCGGCCTGTTCGTGGTCGGTGGATTCGACGCGGACACCGGGCTGACCGGCCGCAAGATCATGGTGGATACGTATGGTGGCGTCATTCCGCACGGGGGCGGGGCCTTTTCCGGCAAGGATCCCACCAAGGTCGATCGATCCGGAGCCTATATGGCGCGTTTCGCCGCCAAGAATATCGTCGCCAACGGCGTCGCCAAGAACTGCATGGTCACGGTCGCTTACGCCATCGGCAAGGAAAACCCGGTGATGCTTGTCGCCAAATCGGGTGACGGCAAGGACCTGTCCACCTACCTGAATCAGAATTTTGACTTCCGACCGCGGGCGATCATAGAACGACTGGGCCTCCGGCAACCGATATTCCGACTGACCGCGGCCTATGGGCATTTCGGTAGGGACGAGTTTCCGTGGGAACATATAACGTTGTTGTGAGATAGAGGGGGGCCCTTCGACTTCGCTCAGGACAGGAAGGGGAGCCCTTCGACTTCGCTCAGGACAGGAAGCTGAGGAGCTTCTTTTTTATTATCGAAGCGTGACAGCGGGATAGTGAGGGGTGGGGATAGATTGGTACCTGGTACAAAACCGCTGTTTTGTACCAGGTACCAGGCGTAAAGACGAGGCGTGACGTTTTTAGACACAAGACTCAAGTCATTAAAAAATTCTTTCTCCCCCTTTTTGTCCTTTCGTGCGGACCCGCACACAAAAACACCGGGGTTGGTAGCGGTAGGGGGCCA
>JAYEJB010000062.1:0-8237 GCA_034716415.1 Patescibacteria group bacterium | reverse complement strand
ATACCCCCACAGACTAGCAGAGGCGGAAGATTCTACTTCCCGTAAAGCGGAGATTACTACTTCCCTATGACAGGGGGCGGGGATAGTGGGGAAAGCGGGACCTGCCTGCCGGCAGGCAGGGAAGGGGCAGAAGGGAGGGGGACCCCCCTTCGCTGAAGCTTCGGGGGCAAGGAAGGGGTAAAAGCGGGGATAGCGGGGACCGTTCGGCATCCCCGGCATTCGCCGGGCACGGCGCCGGGCTAGCGGGGATAGTGACGGGGCAAAACGAGTCATTAAAAAAATTCTCCCTCTCCTCGCCCCCCTTTTTTGTCATTGCGAGGCCGAAGGCCGAAGCAATCCCGTGATCCGAGCCTGGGCAGACGGGATTGCTTCGTCGACTGCGGTCTCCTCGCAATGACAAGGTAGTGGCAGGGGGGAGGATTGGGGCCTGCCCCGTTGCAAGTCTGCGACATCGAAGCGTCTGATTAACGGAATATATAGGCGCGCCTACCTCGTCTGGAGCATCAATCAGATTAAACTTGCATCGGGGTGGGGGTAAACTGAGAATAACTTGAGTCTTGTGTCTAAAATTTGTCTCACCTCGTCATTTTCTTCTGCTCCTTTCCTGCCTGCCGGCAGGTCCCGCTTCTGCCCTTTCTTTCCCCGCTATCCCGCTTCAATCCCCACGCAGGATTGACGGTGCGAGCCTTCCATGTTATATTCTCCTGTCAGCTTGATTCGTTGTCAGCCGATAAAAGGAGGGATAGAGAATGTCAGTGAGTGCATTCGGCATGGCCATCTTCGCGCTGGTCGGGCTGGTCATCGTCATCGCGATCGTCTACTGTCTTTACATGTCTGCACTGGGCGGAGTGGTCGACAATATCGAGGGTCGGCTGGCGAATGTTCTGAAGAAGTACACCAGTCGGAAGTGAAAGGAAGACAAATGACCGAATCGTCAGTGTATCTGCTTTGGATTCCGGCCGGCCTGTTTATGGTCTGTTGCCTAGTGTCGCTACTGCGTCACTGTGATATTCAGGGTTGGCGGGACAGGAATTTCACGAACAAGCCCCGCGGCTGGTGACAGGGTGGACCAGTCTGGTGTATCATGGTCACGTGCTTTCGAAAGGAGGCTGACGTGAGAATCGCGATTCAGATTGCTATGTTGCTCGTGCAGGTTGCGGCAGATACGACCCGAAAGGCGATCCAGAAAACCACGGAGACGGTCACCAGTACCATCAGCTCGATCGTGGATCCGATATGAAGAGCATGAAGTTCTTTCTCTGCAAGAAAACGCGACTCGTTTGAGCCGCGTTTTTTCTTTTGAGGTATTGCGTCTTATCCCCAGTTGGGAGCAAAAACAGACAGTCTGCTTCATTTCAGAAACAGGCTGCCTGTTTTTGCTCCCAACTGGGATAAGGCTTAAAAAAGCCGCTCAACCCAATTCTCTTCGCTTAACTCATCAAGCGCAATCGCGTTTTCTATCTTCCAATCACCGATGGCGGTCCGGCGTAGCTCGTTGAGATAAGCGCCGCAATCGAGTAACTGACCGATATCATGCGCCAGCGTGCGGATATATGTACCGGAGGAACAGCGCACGCGAAATTTCGCTTTTGAAACCTGGTTTGGCAGACCAGGTTTGGCAAACCAGATTTGGATTAGTTCCAGTTCATGGATCGTGATATCGACCGGTTCGCGTTCTATCACTTCGCCGGTCCGGGCTAGCTCGTACAGTTTTTTGCCTTTTACCTTCTTGGCCGAGTACATCGGCGGTATCTGTTTGATGTCCCCGGTGAACTTCGTCATCGCCGCGCGCAGTTCATCTTCGGTGGGAACCGCACCGTCGGTCTCCTCAATCTTCCCGTCCCGGTCCTGGGTATCCGAAACCGCGCCCAGAATCGCGACCGCCTCGTATTCCTTGTCCTTTCCTATTATAGTGCCGAGCTCCCGCGTCGCGGCCCGACCTACGCCGAGCACCAAGAGGCCTGTCGCGAACGGATCCAAAGTCCCGCCGTGTCCGACCTTACGGATGCCGGTCACGCGCCGTACCCGATCGACGACATCGTGAGAGGTGATGCCGGAGGGTTTGTCTATTAATAGGAATCCCGAGTCTTTTTCCATATAATCGTCTTTCAGCGCCATCATACGTGCATGCGTGAGGCTTGACAAACGCCATATTTCCGGTTATGCTGTCCCGTTTCTTGAGAATGCCAAAAAAGCAGAAGTCAATCTAGCCTTGAAAGGAAAGTGAAGATGGGCTACAAGTGCGAAAGATGCAACGACACTGGCTGGATACCGGACTACCTGGGTGGAGGGTTCATCAATGAGCCCTGCCCCTGCCGGAAAGCCGGTCACAAGCAGTGGGATGAGGCAAACGGCGTCAACTGGATCGAGCGGAACGGGCATCTTCCTCTTGAGCGCCACCTCGGACAGCACGACCGGCGAGGGGTGGATTCCACGCCTCAAGGATGAGGGCTTTCGCGTGAGCGATTGCGCCAAGAGCGTGCTTCGTTCGCCGGACTTCAGGCCAACGAAGGCGCCACTTATCGGATCGCCGTCCTGCTGGGCAAGCTCTTCAGCGACGCCGGCAGGATTACGAGCAAGATCCGAGAGGATGCCGATAGACGCGGCTTCACCAAGCCGCACCCCGAGGTCGCCTGCCTCACCCGGGAGAAGTTATCGGACCAGGAGCTCGAGGCCATGGGCTTTTGGTGGCTCGTCACCATGCACGAGCCCATCAAGGATTCCGGCGGCGTTCCGTACCTGCTGAGCGCGTACCGCGGCGTCGAAGGCCGTGAGCTCCTCGCGAACTACGACAGGCCTAGCAGCAGGTGGAGCCACGGGGTCGGGTTCGCTTTCGTCGCCTCGTAACGGCCCTTATCGCTAGGACCCTTGGTCCTTTGACCCGCCATCTTCACGGAGGCGGGTTTTTCTATCCCCGAAAATTGACTGTTTTTACGCTAAACGCTAGTATTGAGCGTGCTATGAATATCACAGAACTTGCAAGAAGGCTACGCACGAATCCGGACGAGCTCAGGGAAAGACTCCCCGAGCTCGGCTTTGATGTCGGTTCGAAGGCGATCAAGGTGGACGACCGTCTCGTAGGCAAGATCATGAGCAAGTGGAACGAGATGAAGAAGCTCGAGCGCTTGCAGGCCAAATACCGTAAGGAAGAGCAGATCAAGCAGGAGGCGGTCGAGAAGGTCAAGGAGGTCAGTCTACCGTCAGCTATCACCGTGCGCGATTTCGCGGCCAAGTTAAGTCTGCCGGTGAACATCGTCATTCAGGAGCTGATGAAGAACGGTATCCTGGCATCGCTGAACGAGCAGATCGATTTTGAGACGGCGAGCATTCTCGCTGAAGACCTCGGTTACAATGTCGAGTCCGAGGACAAGGAGGTTGAGGAGGCGAAGATGACCGCCGAAGAGATGAAAGAGCTGTTGGGCGACGAAGATGTTGCTGATCTCGAGGATCGTCCGCCAGTGGTGGTCGTCATGGGCCACGTGGACCACGGCAAGACCGCGCTTCTGGACGCCATCCGCAAGACCGAGGTGGTCAAGGGTGAGGCCGGCGGTATCACTCAGCATATCGGCGCGTACCAGGCGCACAGGAAAGGACGTGCGGTGACGTTCATCGACACGCCAGGCCATGAGGCATTCACGGTCATGCGTTCACGTGGCGCGCGCGTCGCGGATATCGCCATCCTGGTGGTCGCGGTCGACGACGGTGTCCAGCCGCAGACCGACGAAGTCATCGAGATCATCAAGGCGGCCAAACTGCCGTTCGTCGTGGCGTTGAACAAGATCGACAAGGAAGGCGCTGATTTGCAGAAGACCAAGACCCAGCTTTCGGAGCGCGATATCATCACCGAGGAATGGGGCGGACGTGCCGTGATGGCGCCGATCTCCGCCAAGACCGGAGAGGGGATCGACGACTTGCTGGAGATGATCCTGCTGGTGGCCGACATGAACCAGAAGCGTATCCGCGCTAATTCTAAGCGGAAAGCGATCGGTACGGTCATCGAGTCGCACGTGCACAAGGGCGAAGGTCCGGTGGCGACGGTGCTGGTGCAGTCCGGCACGCTTCGGGTCAACGACAGTTACGCCGTCGGTGGTGAGCTGTACGGTCGTGTGCGCGCGATGAGGAACTGGAACGGTGAGACGGTCAAGGAAGCCACACCCGGGATGCCGGTGAGGATCCTCGGATTCAAGGTGGCTCCGGCTGTCGGTGACATCGTCCAGGTGCCGGAAGACCTGAAGGATCTGAAGAAGGTCAAGAAGCAGTACGCCATGGAACGGCGCGGTGTCGTGGCTCAGCAGCAGGCCGAGGAAGAGGAGGAAGAGGGCAGTAAAAAACTCAACGTAGTATTGAAGGCCGACGTCTTGGGTTCGCTTGAGGCTATCGTCGGCACGCTCGAGAAGATGCGCACCCCGGAGGTCGGCGTCGATGTCATCGGTCGGGGACTGGGTAACGTCAATGAAAGCGATGTCCTGCAGGCCGAAGCCGCGGGTGGTGTCGTGATGGGCTTTAATGTCCAGCCGACCAAGGAAGCCGCGGTGCTGGCGCGCGAGAAGGGGGTTGAGATCGTCAGTCACAAGGTCATCTACAAGCTGTTCGATGACGCGAAGGGTCGTCTGCAGGCGATGTTCCCGGCGGAGATCATCAGGACCGACCTCGGTAAGGCGGAGATCCTCAAGGTGTTCAGTGCGGACAAGACCGGCCAGATCGTCGGTGCGCGCGTCAATGAAGGCCGAGTGAACATCGGCTCACAGGTCGTGCTGTATCGCGGCGAACAGCCGATGGCGGACGGCAAGATCCTGCAGATCCAATCCGGCAGGAACGACGTCAAAGAAGTGAAGCAGGGACAGGAGTGCGGAATTAAGGTATCATTCAAGACGACGGCATTGGCTGGGGATACTCTGGATATTTTCATCGAGGAGAAGAAAGAACGAAAATTGTTACTGCCCGTCTAGCGGCACCTTTGGAGAGGAGGCGCAAACTGATAAGACTTTGGAGCCGGAACCGGCCTGATTGTGGTCGGGTTCCGAAATCAAAGTTTTATCTGTTTTAAGTCTGCATCATATGACGTACGTCTTTACCGCTCAAAATTTTGAAAAGGAAGTATTGAAATCGAAAAGGCTGGTGCTGGTCGATTTTTGGGCACCCTGGTGCGGACCGTGCAAGATGATGGGGCCGGTCATTGACGAGCTCGTCGAAGAGATGGGTGACAAGGTCAAGATCGGCAAGCTCAACGTGGATGAAGGCGCGGCCGTGGCTTCGCAGTTCGGCATCATGAGCATTCCGACCATGATCCTCTTCCATGACGGGGCCGCGGTGGGTCAGGTGTCCGGCGTGCAGACGAAGGCAAATCTTGCGGGAATGATAAAGAAAGCAGTAAAGGCATAAGTATGAGGAAAGTCATCATCATCGGAACCGGCCCGGCCGGATACACGGCGGCGATCTACACCGCGCGCGCCGGTCTGAAGCCGTTGGTGCTCACGGGGGAGCGGATGGGCGGTTGGTTGACGACCACGACCGAAGTCGAGAATTTTCCCGGTTTTCCGGAGGGTGTGGAAGGACCGGAGCTGATGGAACGGATGCTGAAGCAAGCCGAGAAGTTCGGGGCTGAAGTGAAGATCGGGAGCGTGACCGCGGTTGATCTCTCGTCGCGGCCGTTCAAGGTGACGACCGACGAGGGAGAAGAAGAGGCCGAGACATTGATCGTCGCGACCGGTTCGTCGGCGCGGCGTTTGGGCGTGCCGGGCGAAGACGAGTTCTGGGGCAAGGGACTCTCCGTCTGCGCGACCTGCGACGCGGCGTTTTTTCGGGATAGGGAAGTGGCGGTCGTCGGTGGGGGAGATTCGGCGATGGAAGAAGCGACGTTCCTGGCGCGGTTCGTCAAGAGCGTGAAAGTACTGACGCGGAAGAGCGAGGGTGAGTTGCGGGCGTCGAAGCCGATGCTCGAGCGCGCGCAGGCCGATGAGAAGATCGGGTTCGTCTATAACGTCGATGTGCAGGAGGTGCTGGGCGAGAAAGTCGTGACCGGCGTGAAGATAAAGAATAACAAGACCAACGAGGAGAGTGAGATGTCGCTTGAAGGATTGTTCCTGGCGATCGGACACATTCCGAACACGAAGATGTTCGAGGGGAAGTTGGAACTTGCTAAAGGTTACATCGTGACCGAGGGGGATTCGACCGCGACCAAGGTGTCGGGCGTATTCTCTTGCGGTGACGTGATGGACTGGAAGTTCAGGCAGGCAATCACGGCGGCGGGGACGGGATGTATGGCGGCGTTGGAAGCGCAGAGGTTTTTGGAGAGTAGCGAAGCTTAGGAGTTGAGGGGCTTGTCTTATCCCCAGACGGAAGAAAAAACAGGCAGTCTGTTTCGTATCGACCGAAACAGGCTGTCTGTTTTTTCTTCCGTCTGGGGATAAGACATTCAATCTCTCCATAAGCGGAGGGAGCAGGGGGGTAGAGGAAGCTCCCGTCCCCTCCGTTCCCTTCCTCCGCTCCGTCTCCTTCATCCCCCCTTTTTGTCATTGCGAGGCCGAAGGCCGCGGCAATCCCGTGATTTGAGCCCAGACCGACGGGATTGCCGCGGTCGCCTGCCCCTGCCTGCCGGCAGGCAGGGGCTCCCTCGCAATGACAATGAGGGGGGCGAGATTGCTTCCCCCGGCTCGCGGGCCGGGGTCGCAATGACAAAAAAGGTTTTTGCAGTGGCTTCGCTTTCCGCCGATTGCATCCGTCTGTCGAAGGTGTAACCTGTAATGCAGTCAGTCAATAATAGAATAGCCTATGTCAGTCTTCGAAAACGCGATGAAACAATTGGATGCCGCCGCCGCGGTCGCTTCCCCGGACGCGGTGGTGTTGGAATCACTCCGTCAGCCGAAGCGTACCTTTGAGGTAACTTTCCCGGTCCGCATGGACGACGGTTCGGTTCGGATGTTCACCGGTTATCGTGTGCAGTACGACGATTCGCGCGGGCCGTTCAAGGGTGGCATTCGTTTTCATCCGCAGACCGATCTCGACGAAGTGAAGGCGCTCGCTTTCTGGATGGCTATCAAGTGCGCGGTCGTGAACGTTCCGTTCGGGGGAGGCAAGGGCGGTGTGACCGTCGACCCGAAAGGAATGTCCGAAACTGAGACTGAGCGATTGTCCCGCGCTTACTTCCGTGCCATCGCGCCGGTCATCGGACTGAACGTCGACGTTCCGGCGCCGGACGTGAATACCAACCCGAAGATAATGGGTTGGTTCGCCGACGAGTACGCGCGCGCGATGGGAGAGTATGTGCCCGGTATCGTGACCGGCAAGCCGCTCGCGGTCGGCGGCAGTAAGGGGCGCATGTCAGCGACCGGGCAGGGCGGCCTGTTCGCGCTCGATGAACACATGCGGCGCGAAGGGCGACCTCCAGAATCGGTTTCCGTCGCCATTCAGGGATTCGGCAACGCCGGTCAGCATTTCGCGCGCCTGGCGCAGGAGCGCGGCTACAGGGTCGTCGCGGTCTCGGATTCCAAGGGCGCTATCCTCAATCAGGCGAAGCTGGATGTCCAGGCACTCATTGAACACAAGAATCAGACCGGTAGCGTGATTGGATTCTCCGGAGCGGATCAGCTAGAGTCGGACAAGATCTTAGAGGTTGCGGCTGACGTCATCGTGCCGGCAGCATTGGAGAACATGCTGACCGTCGATAACGCGCCGAACGTGAAGGCGAAGGTCGTGCTGGAACTCGCCAACGGTCCGACCACGCCGGAAGCGGACGCGATTCTCGCCGATAACAGCGTCATCGTCATTCCGGACGTGCTGGCGAACGCCGGTGGTGTCGCGGTGTCATACTTCGAATGGGTCCAGAACCGCTCAGGCAAGTATTGGAGCTACGATGAAGTCCGCACCCAGCTCGAACAGTTGATGAAGGCGGCCTATACCGATGTCCGGACCGAAGCCGAATCCAGCAAGATCACATACCGCAAGGCCGCGTTCGCGATGGCTCTGCGCCGAATCAGCGAGGCGAAGCTCGCCAAGGGGTGGCAGTAGAGGTGCCTTTATCCGATGATATGGAAATCACAGAAGAAAAATTTAACCAACGCAAGGCCGAGGCTGATAAGTTCTATAAATCAATCGGCATCGTTAAGTGCCTTTATTTTGATGGTGAAGAGATTCATTTCAATTCGGAAGGATTTGAGCATGTTTCCATGAAGGAATGGAACAAGACCAGGACACGAAAAGAATAGTATGTGCGCCTTAGACTTCTCCCGTTAGCAGTC
>JAYEJB010000061.1:0-1874 GCA_034716415.1 Patescibacteria group bacterium | reverse complement strand
GAAACTGCTGGCCATGTCGCCGCTGGCGGACGAGTATGACGAATTGGTGTTCAATAAGTTGAGCATCGCGGTGCGGGCGGTCATGGGCGGAGTGCTCATCATGGGGATCATCAAGGGTATCCTGGCCGGGGTCTTCTTCTGGGTGTTCGGTGTTCCGGCACCGCTCTTCTGGGGACTGCTCACCGGCATCGCGTCGTTCATCCCGATCGTCGGAAGCGCGCTTGTGACCGTGCCCGCGGTGATATATCTGATCCTGACCGGACATCTACTGGCCGCGGTCGGACTGTTGGCGGTTTCGGTCGCTATCATCGGGACGGTCGACAATTTTCTGCAACCGAAGCTCGTCGAGAGCAAGACCAAGATTCATCCGCTTCTGATCTTGTTGTCCATCCTCGGCGGACTGAAGTTCTTCGGCTTCGCCGGTTTCATCCTCGGCCCTCTGACGCTGGCCGTGACGTTGGCGCTCGTCGACATCTACGAGAAAGAGTTCAAACACTACATCGAACAGATGGACGGCAGTGATCCTCCTCCGCCGACAGAGGAGGAATAAACGCATTGTCATTCGACGCGGGGCGGACTAAGGTGGTTGTTGTCCGCCCTTTTGATATCAAGGAGGAACAGAAATTGACTGAACAAGATGTCGGTACACTGAAGCGTGAGTCGAGGTTCACTGATGAACAGGTCGAATTCCACAATGCCACCATTCAGGTCATTCGGCATCTGGGCAAGATTGTCGTTCATGTCATAGGTGACAGGGAGACGCGACTGCACGCTGTCTGGCATGACGGTGTAGGCGTGGAGGCCAACCTGTATCTCGAGACTGAATTCGGTGTTCAACAGAACGTTGCCATCGAGATCATTTTCCATGGCGCGACCGTCATGCAGACAGCATGTCATCTTAAGGTCACCGAAGACGGCATGGTTTCTTCCGTAGAGATGGAGGGAAACCTGTCGGGTGAGTGGGAAGACAAGCTCATGTCTGTGTTCAGGGACCTGCCGATAACCGAGTGACGTATCAGAAAACCGTCCGATGGACGGTTTTTTCTATTTGATTATTTGTTTGGATTTGCTTACTGGCAGGCGAGCAGGGATATATTTAAACTAGGTTTGCCGGTAATCACAAATATTTAGGTGAATCAATCCCATCAATCAAAAATTGTCTCTCAGCGGTTTTTCAGACTTTTGATGCTCCCACCCCGCATGATATGCTAACGTCAGTTGGTTTCTCTATTGTCTTATTTTAGGTCATAACCGTCGGTTTATGCCATTATCTACTATCACCGCGAGGGGCAAACGATTTGCGCGTCCATTGTATCTCGTCGGCTCCGTCATTTTGGTCGCGACCTTTCTTCTGTTCAACCGACCCGTTCACGCCGCCACCCCAGTTTCCGGCACGATCCCTGACGGCACGGTCTGGACCTCCGCTGGTAGTCCGTACACCGTCGAAGCCGACGTCATTGTCCCGGCCGGGGCGACTCTAACGGTCGAAGCGGGAGCCGTGGTCCATTTTGCGGCGGACGCGATTCTCTCTGTCGGAGGTAGCCTCAACGTCAACGGCGCATCCGGCAACGAGGCCGTCTTCATGCTGGCGCCCGGAGCGACAGGGTATTGGGGCGGCATCGTATACGAGTCTGGGAGTCCCGGAGGAAGCGTCTCGTTCGCCGACATAAACGGAGCAGGCCTGCCATGCGACTCGATATGTCGCGGCGGAGTCACCATCCTCGGTGGTACGGTCAATATCACGGATTCGCAGGTCCACGATTCGCTTCAGTACGGTGTCATTCAGTACGGCGGCACCGTGAACATGACTGGTACCTACGTATACGGACAGACCTACGGCTTTTCGCTCGCATACGGCACCGCGATACTCATGG
>JAYEJB010000060.1:0-27483 GCA_034716415.1 Patescibacteria group bacterium | reverse complement strand
TCGGAAGTATAGAAGTATTGAAGCTTAGGAGTATAGAAGCACAGAAGCCGGCTTCTGTGCTTCTATACTCCTAAGCTTCAATACTTCTATACTTCCGAACTTTTTAATCAAAAACCAGCCCCTCGGGGCTGGCATCTTCTATATATTATGCCGCTATCGACGGGGCGGATCTTTTCTGCGGCTGGACCGTTGGTACGCGCGGATTGTCGATGGTGATTTCCTTGATCAGTGTGCCGAAGCCGGCTTTGAGGCACTCCTCACATACGACCATCCTGAGCGGCCTGCCACCGTCCCACTCTACAGCAACCAAATAGCTCGTCTCGCCGTTGGTGAACTCGTAGAGACATTTGTGCAGACGTGACTGACAGAACCTGATTTCGTCGGAGTTGTGCTTCTTTTTTCTCATAATCTAGCGAAAAATTCGACTAACCCCCCTTCAAATTGAACCTTAGCACAGCACCTCGGATTTATCAAGGGTTTAGCCTAAAGTTAGGCCTACGACTTAGGATTAATCAGGGTAAATATCCCCAGTCTATACACCCCTGATTTCGTTGTCTAATAGCCTGAATTTTGATACTCTAAGGCTGAAATATGTTTCTGGTAGTGCATGCGACAGTAGGAGCAGCAGTTGGAAGCGTGGTGCCGAATCCGGCATCCGTATTTGCGATTAATTTTTTCGGTCATTTCCTGCTCGACATGATTCCGCACGGGGATGATCATCTGTACAGTGAATATAAGAAGGGGAACAGCAGGAAGTTGGCGCTGTGGTATACGGGGCTGGATATTCTTGTGACCATAATCGTCGTATCGGTCATTTTGGCCATGGGAAGATTCGAATCGCTGGCAGCCGTGCTGGCCGGAATCATCGGAGGATTATTGCCGGATGTTTTCGTGGGTCTATGTGAGGTCCTGAAACCGGGTAAGTCCTGGCTGGGCAGAAGACTGGTCGGTTTCGAGGCGTTTCATATGTGGAACCACCATTTCTTGATAGCTAAGCTGCGAAAACAGGAGAAAGATATCCCGATGAAATACGGCTTCCTGATGCAGGCGGTTTTTCTGGTGGTGTTGGTGAGGATGATCCTATAGTTACACGCGACCCTATAGCAGGTATTTCAGATGCGGCTAAAGCTGCATTTTTGGTGTCGTGAGTTCGTATGGTCACCCCGCCCCACTCGTCCGAATGGCGGACTTCGTTGGGGCGGGGTAGCGCCTGGCCAGAAACAAAAAAGCCACCCTTCGCCAAGGCTTCGGGTGGCACCCCCCATAGCTCGAGCAAAGCTCGAGCGACGGGGGGTGGTGCCGCGGGAGGGAGTCGAACCCTCATGGGTTTCCCCGCACGATTTTGAGTCGTGTGCGTATACCAATTCCGCCACCGCGGCTTGTTGTTTTGTTTTGATGGGTGTCCGCCAGCCTATTGCCGTCCATGCCTTGGATCCCGGATATCCCTCGCTTCGCTCACGATTCCGGGACGACCGCCGTTAAGGTATTGGCGGTCGATTCCGCCACCGCGGCAGGCCTTGCAGATGAGAGGCTATCGCTCATTCTAGCCATGTCGAAGCCGTGTTGTCAAAGACCCCAGCATAGGGTAAAGTGACAAGCGTTATGGCCTATATCATCGCCGTCGTCAACCAGAAGGGTGGAGTCGGTAAGACGACCACTGCCATCAATTTAGGATCCTATCTCGCAGCGAACGGAAAGTTCGTCTTGCTTGTCGATCTTGATCCGCAGGCCAACGCTACTTCAGGGCTCGGTATCGATCATAGTGATTTGGACGGTGGGGTCTATGAAGCGTTGATAGGGGAGAGAGCATTGCGCGATATCGTCATTCCGACACAGGTCGAAGGCATGAAACTCGCACCCGCGACGCCGGCGCTGGCTGGTGCCGCGGTTGATTTGGTCGACATGGACAGGCGTGAGTTCCGATTGCAGGATTCCCTGCTCGAGCTCCGGAACGATTACGATTTCATATTGGTCGATTCACCTCCGTCATTAGGTCTGCTGACCATCAATGGACTGACGGCAGTAGACAAAGTGCTTATTCCGGTGCAGGCCGAATACTATGCCCTGGAGGGATTGAGCCAGCTTTTGCGGACGATCGAGATGGTCAAAGGAAGTCTGCATGAGAAACTGGAAATTCTCGGCGCGGTACTGACCATGTATGACAACAGGAACAAGCTGGCGGTCGACGTGATGAACGAATTACACAGGTTTTTTCCCAACAGGGTCTTCCGTTCCGTCATTCCGCGGAACGTCCGGCTAGCCGAAGCGCCGAGTTTCGGTCGGCCGATCATGGAATACGATCCGTGGTCAAAGGGGGCGAAGGCGTATGAGCGCCTGACGAGAGAGATTCTCGACCTTGAACATTCCTTATAGCGTATGGCGAGAAAGAAGACGGGACTGGGGCGCGGCCTCGGTGCATTAATCCCACAAGAGACGAAGAGCGACGCGGATGTAGCGGTGAAGGAGCGTCCGAAAATGAAATCGACCGTCCGGTCGGCCAGGGCCGAGAGGGGGCGGATTGTGGTTGCTGAAGCCGTGAATGAGATCAAGCTGACCGAGATAGTCGCGAATCCAGAACAGCCCCGCATCAGTTTCAGCCATCAGGAGCTCGAGAACCTGACCGAATCGATCCGTGAGCATGGGATACTCCAGCCGCTCGCGGTCACGCCGAAAGATGATGGCGGTTATGAGATCATCGCCGGCGAGCGCAGGTTTCGGGCCGCGAAGATGGCCGGATTGAAGTCCGTGCCCGTCATTGTCAGGAAGACCGAGGGAGGGGAGAAGCTCGTGTTGGCGCTCATCGAGAATATTCAGCGCGAGGACCTGAATCCGATCGAGGAAGCCAGGGCGTACGAACGATTGACCAGGGAATTCGACATGACACAGGAGGAGGTCGCCAAGAAAGTCGGTAAGGGTCGGTCGACCGTCGCCAATATCATGCGCCTCTTGGATCTTCCGGAGGAGATGCGTCGGGCGGTGGAGTCCGGCATGGTCTCGGCTGGAAGTGCCAGGGCCCTACTCGGCATCGCTGACGAAAAGGAGAGGGTGCGGATGTTCAGGAAGGTCATCGGCGGTAAAATGACCACACGCGATATCGAAGCCGGAGCCAGGAAGGTCGCCGGGAAGAGTGAAAAGGATCCTTCTCTCGCGGCAATCGAAGAGGAGCTACGCGGTAAATATGGAACCAAGGTCAGTGTCAGCAGACGTGAAGGCAGGGGTAAGATAGCGATGACCTTCTATTCAGAAGAGGAGTATAAGAATCTGATCGACAAGCTGCTTCAATAGAAAATAAAAAAGCCGCGTGATCGTCAGCGCGGCTTTTTGGTACTTTCCCTTACGATTTGTGCCTTGTCCCCCTCTGGATCATATTTGATGTTCTTGATCCATCTGGTCAGCTTGGCTTTGGCGAAGCTGCGGATGTGGTATCTCGCGGTCGATGTCTTCACGAACGAAAGCCAGTCGGGATTAGGGCCTTTCCTGTTCTTGTCGACGATGATTTCGCAGCAGTCGCCGGAGTAGAGCACAGTGTCGAGGCTGACGATATGATCGTTGACGCGCGCGCCCACGCAGGTGTTGCCGATCTGTGAGTGGATGTTGTACGCGAAATCGACCGGCGTGGCGGCCTCTGGCAGGTCGATGACGTCACCGTCCGGAGTGAAGACGAAGATGCGGTTCTGGAAGACGTCGATCTTCAGTTTCTCCAGCGACTCCAGGTATTCGGGGACGTTGCTGACGATGTTCTTCTGTTGGTCGGCGAGCTCCTTGACCCATTTCATCTGCCCGCGAATCTGCGGTGAAGCGATCTTGCCGTCCTCATCGTATTGCCAATGGGCGGCGATGCCGCGCTCTGATTCCTCGTGCATCTCCGGGGTGCGGATCTGGAATTCGACCATCTCACCGTCCTCACAGAAGACGGTCGTATGCAATGACTGATAGCCGTTGGGTTTCGGTTGTGAGATATAGTCCTTGATGCGTCCCTTGAGTGGCCGCCAGTTCTGATGTATCACGCCTAGCACCGCGTAGCAGTCGCTGACGCGCGGGACGATTATTCGCAGCGCGACCAGATCCTGGACCTGGACGATATCACGGTCGTATTTGATCAGCTTCCGGTACATGCTGTATTTGTGCTTGACGCGACCGTGGATGTCGATGTATTCGATACTCGCCTTCGCGAGTTCTTTCTCCACCGCCGTCCGCACGCGGTCCACGTATGATTTCTTGATTCTTAATGCTTTGGCCATGAGCTTCGACACCCATTCGTGCTCTTTCGGCATGGCGTGTTCAAAAGATAGATCTTCGAGCTTCGCGCGCATCTCGTTTACTCCGAGACGGTTGGCGATCGGGGCGTATATCTCCAGCGACTCGAGGGCCACGCGTTTGCGTTTGTTGGGCGGGAGCGCCGAAAGCGTGCTCAGGTTATGGATGCGGTCGGCGAATTTGATGAGGATGACGCGGATGTCCGAAGCCATGGCCACGAACATCTTCCGGAGGTTCTCGACATAGCGGTCGATGCCGCGATATTTGATCTTTCCGAGCTTGGTGATACCCGCGACCATCGACGCGATATCATCGCCGAAGTCTTTCCTGATATCCTCGATGGTGACATCGGTGTCTTCCGGAACATCATGCAGGAGCCCCGCGATGAGTATCGGAACGGGCAGTTCCATGTCGGCCAGAATCTCGGCCGTGGCTAGCGGATGGATGATGTACGGTTCGCCGGATTTCCGTTTCTGGTCCCCGTGGGCGTTCTTAGCGTAATCAAAAGCCAGCCGGACATGATCCATATCGGCGTCAGGCTTGTAGGTCCTGATTTTACTGATCAGGTTTTCCGGGTTTGCCGCCATAGATTCGGTTAAACAACCAGATATAGTACCATTCTATACCTTTTTTGTAAAGGGTGTAGGGGAACCAAAAAAGCGGCCTTGTAGAGTGCCGCTCTTGTTGGATATTCAGGTCTATTCAGCCTTCTTCACAGCCCGCTCGTGCCCGCACTCCTTGTCCGAACACCTTATCGTGTCCTGCTTGGCGAACACCATCAGGCTTTTGCACTTGGGACATTCCTCGCCGGTCGGGCGGCTCCAGAGCGCGAAATCGCACTTGGGATATTTTGAGCAGGCATAGAACATACGTCCTTTCCTGGTCTTTTTTTCGATGATCTCGCCCTCGCCGCACTTGGGGCATTTGACGCCGACTTTCTTTTGGATGGATTTGACCGATTTGCAGTCGGGATAATTCGAGCAGCTCAGGAATTGTCCGAACCGACCGCGTTTTATCACCATGGCGTTTCCACATTTCTCGCATTTCTCGTTCGTCTCCGGCTCCTTCTCAATCTCGATCTTGCCGTCCTCGGTCGTGGAGATGGCCTTGGTGTTGCGACAGTCCGGGAAACCGGTGCAGGCCAGGAATTTGCCGTATCGGCCCATCTTGATGACCATGGGCTTGTCGCATTTCTCGCATTTCTCGTCCGTTTCCTGCTCCGCGATATCCTTTTTTTTGATCTCTTTCTCTTTCTTTTCCAGGTTTTTGGCGAACGGCTCGTAGAATTCCCTGATGATCGGCACCCATTCTTTCTCACCTGTCGCGATGTCGTCCAGATCTTCCTCCATTTTGGCGGTGAAACTGAAGTCCACGATGTCCGGGAAGTGCTTCACCAGCAGGTTGTTGACCAATGTGGCCAGTTCGGTCGGGGAGAGTTTCCGTCCGTCCTTTTCGACGTAGCCGCGGTCGATGACCGTGCCGATCGTCGGTGCGTATGTGGAAGGACGACCGATGCCGTTCTCCTCGAGCGTCTTCACCAGGCTCGCTTCCGTGTATCTGGGCGGCGGCTCGGTGAAATGCTGTTTAGGAGTGACTGAATCGGCCTCAAGTGACTCACCTTGTTCGATTTCGGGCAGGAGATTCTCTTTCGTTTCGGATTCGTAAACTTCAAGGAATCCCTTTTTCGTGAGCGTTGAACCTGTGGCCCTGAACGTGTATTGCGGCTTGTCGGTGCTTGTTGCGTTGATGTCCGCGGTAACGGTGTCCAGTTCCGCGTCGATCATCTGTGAAGCGACCGCCCTGCGCCAGATGAGTTCGTATAGTTTCAGCTGTCGTGAATCAAGGTGTTTCGAGACCGCTTTCGGCGTGAGAGAGACATCCGTCGGTCGAATCGCTTCGTGCGCTTCCTGGGCTCTTTTGGATTTCGTCGTGTATTTCCGGCCGCCAGCGTAAGCCAGGTCTTTGCTGTAGTTATCCTCGATATGTTTACCGGCTTCACCGATGAACTTATCAGCCAGGTTGACCGAGTCGGTCCTCATGTAGGTGATCAGACCGGTGTGACCCACCTCTCCGATCTCGATGCCTTCATACAGCTGCTGCGCCAGCGTCATGGTCTGTTTCGATGAGAAGTGAAGGCGGTTATTGGCCTCTTGTTGGAGTGTGGATGTGGTGAACGGCGGGTGCGGTTTCTTGCGGACTTTCTTTTTCTCGACCGATTCGACTTTCCAGTCCGCCTTTTTCACGTCGGAAAGCACCGCCTTGGCTGCTTTCTCGTTATTGAGCGCGAACTTATCGAGTGTCTCGCCGTCCTTTTTGGTGAGCCTGGTCGAGAACGTTTCGCTGTCGGACATCTTCTTCAGCATCGCCTCGATGGTCCAGTATTCTTCCGGATTGAACGCCTTAATCTCTTCTTCACGCTCTACTATGAGACGCACTACGACGGATTGTACCCGCCCGGCCGACAGTCCTCTCGCCACTTTACGCCACAGGAAGGGTGACAGCTTGTAACCGACCAGCCTGTCCAGGATACGTCGCGCTTGTTGCGCATCTACCAGGTCCATATCGATTTCTCGAGGATTTTTGAGCGCCTCCTTCACGGCTGCCGCCGTGATCTCGTGGAACGAGATGCGCTTCATGTTGTCGCTCTTCTTGCCCAGCAGTTCCTGCAAGTGCCAAGAGATCGCTTCACCTTCGCGATCCGAGTCGGAGGCGAAGTAGATCGTCTCGGCGTCCTTGGCCGTCTTTTTCAGTTCCGAGGCGACCTTTCTCGATTTGGTCGGGATGACGTACTTCGGTTCGAAATCCTTTTCGACGTCCACGCCGAGATCGTTCTTCGGCAAGTCGCGGACATGTCCAAAAGAGGATAATACCGAGTATTTCCTGCCCAGGAATTTCGAGATGGTTTTCGCTTTCGTCGGTGATTCGACGATGACCAGATGTTTTTTCATACGTGATCGGCGATCGGACTTACTATCTTATAAGGTGGTCGGAATGTCGGAGGGGGAGGGGTAAGACAGAGTAAGTCTAGAAGTATAGAAGTCAGGAAGTACAGAAGTATTTTCTTAAACTCCCGAACCCCTGTATTCCTGGACCCCCCGACTTTCTAACTCTCTCACTCTGATAACATTTGTTAGGGTAACGGTCACACGGTGGGCGTGTCAATTCCCGGCTGTTGAATACTCGTCTCCGCACCTGATGACCAGTCCCTCTATTTCAAGTTCAGATAATGCAGTAAGCACGCATGGTGTGTCAAGTCCGGTGGTGGCGCAGAGCCGGTCAGGAGTGGCCGGTGCGCGAGATATTTCCTTGAGGATCGCACCTGCCGGTCCGGCAATTTTCTGCTGTTTTTCAGCCTTATTTTGCAGTAGCCCAAAACGTTCCAGAACGTCCTCCGGTCGCGTGAGCGGATAGGCACCCTGCGCGATGAGCCAGTTGGCGCCAGCGCTGCCGTCGTGCGTCACCGGCCCCGGTACCGCGAACACGTCGCGTTGGTATTCGAGCGCCGCTTTGGCGGTGATGAGCGTGCCGCTTTTCATCGAGCCCTCTATCACTATGACGGCGCGCGCCAATCCGGCGACGATGCGGTTGCGCGTCGGGAAGTGTCCCGGGTGCGGAATCGTACCCGGCGGGTATTCCGAGATGACGGCACCGCCCTCGGCGATGATGCGCTCCGCCAGTCGAGCGTTGGTGCGTGGAGACACTGTCGCGGGATCTACACCCCCACCCAGCACGGCAACGGTCAGTCCGTTCGCGTCGAGTGTCGTCTTGTGCGCCAATGCGTCGATGCCGAGCGCTAACCCGCTCACCACGCAAAGGCCGGCCGCAGCCCAGATACGCACGAAGCGCCGCGTTACCATCTCTCCATACGGGGTCAGTTTCCGCGTTCCGACTACCGCTATCGTCGGTTCGTGCAGCATCGCTCCCGGTCGACCGCGGACGAAAAGACGCTTCGGCGCGTCCGGTATCTGCGCGAGCTGTGGGGGGTAGAGCGCGTCATCTCTTCGTATTTCAGTGGTGTCCTCCATACGTGCGGCGGACCGTAGCGGATATGGTGAAATGTTGTCAAGAAAAAAGCGCCGAGTGGCGCCGGGGGGGAGGAGAGGAGGGGAGAAGGGGAAGATGGGAGGAGGTAAGGAGGAAGGATGGGAGAAGGGAAAATGGGAGAAGGTGCAGAAGGGATTATTTAAAAAATCCTTCCTCCCCCTGTCATTGCGAGGCCGAAGGTCGCGGCAATCCCGTGATTTCAGCTCAAGCTGACGGGATTGCCGCGTCGCTTCGCTCCTCGCAATGACAAAAAAATGATTCAACCTGTTTGAAATGGGGTGGATTCAAACAGGTTGAATCAGTTAAAGCGGTTCATCGCCGCTTCAGCTCCGTCTGAGAGAATCATGTCCAGTGCTTCTGCCGTGCGTTGCAATGATTCGGACAGCGGCCCCTCCTCGTCGCCGCTGAACCGTTCCAATACGAACTTCTCGCTTGGTATCTTTTTCAGCATCTCGTTGCCGACACCGATCCGGATGCGCGTGATGTGTTCCGTTCCCATCATCTCGAACACCGAAGCGAGTCCTTTGTGCCCGCCGGTCGAACCTTCCGTGCGAACGCGCAGTTTCCCCAACGGCAGATCGATGTCGTCCGAGACGACGATGATCTCTCCCGGCGCGATCTTCCAGAAGTCAGCCGCTTCACGCACCGCGCGTCCGGATTCGTTCATGTAGGTCTGCGGCAACAGCAGCGCGATCTTTTCATTTCCGAGACGTCCTTCAGAGATCGATCCCTGGAATTTCTCTTTCCAACCGTCGAAGTCCTCGGCATGCAAAGTATGGAACGTGCGAACCGCGCGCGCTCCCGCGTTGTGTCTCGTCTTTTCGTATTTTGCACCTGGATTACCCAGGCCAACGATGAGTTTCATATATGTTGAGGTCGGGGGGAAAGCTAAGAGGAAAGCTTAACAGCTAAACAGTCTAAAAGTTCAAAAGCTGATAATGTGTCCGGCCTGTAGCCGGACTTCTTATCGAAGCTTTTCAGCTGTTAAGCTTTTAGACTTTTAAGCTGTTTACCGCTTCCGCCCCTTCCCTGCCCACCGAACGAAGCTTCACTTGCCACCCGAAGCTTCAGTGAAGGGGGGTGTAGGTGGGTCCCGCTTCTTTCCGCTCCTCCCGCTAGTCCGGCGAATGCCGGGCGATTCCCGCTAGCCCAGCATGCCGGGCGGCTCCCGCTTCCGATCACCTCGCCCGAGCCTGTATCTCTCGCGACACCACGGCGATAGGCGTTCCCTCAAATCCGAAATCCTCGCGTAGCCGGTTCTCGATGAAGTTGAGGAAGTTCGGGTGGAACTTTTCTTTCTTCCTGCCGACCACCATGAACGTCGGCGGTTTCACGCCGACCTGTTTGATGCCGTAGATCTTCGGCCGGTTACTGTCCTTCTTGTTGCCGATGACGTGGCCGTGTTTCTTCTTCATTCTTTCGAGGAACGCCTCGAGTTCCTTGTCCGATATCTCGCGCGTCCGCTCGTGCGCGATGTCGAGCGCGTACTTCAGCAACCGCCCGACCCTGTTACCGGTCTTGGCGGAGATGAACGCGATCGGCGCGAACGTATAGAACGGCAGTTCGCGTGGCACGGTCTTGCGGTACTCGTCAGCCGTGCCGAGTTCATGCTCGTCTGACAGATCCCATTTGTTGACGATCACCAGCACGCCGCAATTCTTCTTTTCGATCAGTCCAGCCAGTTTCCGTTCCTGCACTCCGATACCCTCGGTCGCGTCCAGCATCAGGAAAGCCACATCCGCGCCTACGAGCTCATCGATACTCAAGCTGACGCCGAGTTTCTCGATGCCTTTGCCGACCTTGCCTTTCTTGCGGATACCGACCGTATCGATCAGCAGGATGTGTTTTTCCGTGCCGTCTTCCTCGATGTAGGTGAGCATCGTGTCCTGCGGCTCTTTCGTGGTGTGCGGCACTTCGCTGACGATGACACGCTCCTCACCGGCGAGCGCGTTCAACAGCGACGACTTTCCGACGTTCGGCCGGCCGATGATCGCCACGCGCACGTCAGGTTCCGGGAACGGTTTGCTGGTGAGCCCATCTTTCTTGAGTTCCTCGAGCACCACGTCCAGCATGTCTCCCACGCCGGATCCGTTCGCCGCCGATAATGCCAGTGGTTCACCTATACCGAGTTTCATCCATTCTTCCCCAGCTGATTTTCTACGCAGTCCCGGATTATCGGCCTTATTCGCGATCAACAGGACTTTCTTCTTCGACTTGCGGAGCCTCTTGGCGAGCGCTACGTCCTGCGGCATGAGGCCGCTTTTGATATCCACCATCAGCAGGACAATGTCGGCCTTGTCCATGCCGGCCTGGGCCTGCCGAATCAGGTTCTCGTCGGTCGCTCTCTTCGTGGTCAGGTCCAGTCCGGCCGTGTCGATGACCGTCACCACCTGATCGCGCCAGTGGCAATGCCCGAAATTTATGTCTCGCGTTGTACCCTCAAAAGAAGAAGTGATCGCCTTACGCTGCTCGATAAGGCGATTGAACAGGGTCGATTTACCCACGTTGGTCCGGCCCACGAGTGCGATGACCGGTGTCAGTTTCGGTTGGTCTTCCATATTATTATTGCTGTCCGATGATGATCAGGAAGTCCGCGTCTTCGGTGGGGGAGTGCTTCTCCGCCCGTCGGCTGTCATGGATCGCGGCTTCCGGCAGTGCCTGCTGGAGACGGTCGAGTGAATTCTTGTTCTTGCCGTCGGTCAGATCGAACATCAGGGTTCTCACGTAATCGAACGAGTCGGCGTTGCCGATCTTGATGACTTTGAAGCCCATCTTGGAGAGCTTGCCGCTCATTTCGCGCGCTATGCCGCTGGTGCCGTTGCCGTTCTGGATCTCGATAGTCGCGCCGATCACGTCCGGTGCCGGCGGAATCAGCTCATCCGGTTTGGTTCTTTCCGCGACGTTGAACAGGTTCACCGCCACGTCGCGCAATACGTTCCAATCGCCGTTTTCCGGTAACAGTACATACGCGCCGTTCACCACGCTGTCCACCAGTGGACCGTCGATTCCGTTATCGAGAACTTCATGCATGACGTTGGAGGTCTCGATCTCGCGCGCCAGCCTGGCGAATCGTAGCATCTCTCCGAGGTTGATGTTAGTGGCGACATTCGACTGCAGTGATGCCAGGGTGTTGGTTATTTTGGCCGGATTCAGATATGTCTTGTAATCCGTCATCTTCTGTTTTAAGGCTGAAATCACCTTCTGCTGGCGGTCCGACCGCGCGAAGTCACTTCCCTCGCCGTTATTACCATGCCTGGAACGGGCGAACTGGAGAGCGGTCTCACCGGTCATGTGCTGCCAACCCTCCTCGAATGACACTATCTGAATGCCATGTTCGTAGGTCGGGTAGCTATAGTCGGTGAAATCACGCTCGACGTAGACATCGATCCCGTCGACATCGTCGATGACGGACTTGAAGCCCTCGAAATCGATCCGTATGTAATAGGGGACGTCGATACCCAGAAGACCTTCCACCGTAGTGCGTGTCAGTTCGCCGCCGCGCCCGTCATTCGCCAGCTCACCGAACGCGTTGACCGAGTTGATCTTCCGCCAGCCGTAGTCAGGCACAGGCACCAGCAGGTCGCGCGGGATGGAGAGCATGGCCACACTCCCGTCCGACGGTCGGATACTGCCGATGATCAGGGTGTCCGTGAGATACGGGCCGTCATGGCCCTCGCCGCCCATTCCTATAAGAAGGATGTTGATACGGTCTTCGGTCTCACCGGCGAGCTTGCGGTCAGGACTGCTTATCAGATGACTCATCGAGCCCAGGATCGGCACGTTCTGCAGTTCGGCCATGGCGAACGAAGCGGCCTCGGTCAACGACACGCGGCCCAGTAAGAAAGATGCCGCAAAGATTATCGCGAGCGTGAGCGGCGATATGATATGTTTGGCTTTGGCCGCGGCTCGGCGTCGTTTCCTCGTGGCCGGAGTCTCGCCTTCGAGCAGGTTTACTTTAGGCAGTTCCATCTTTATATCCGTTGAGTCAGCACATCATACCGACTGCCCTAATAATAGTCCAGACTTGACGTTCGGAAAAGTCCTGCGGAGCCAATAACAATTTTTTCAGGTGGATCGGTGTGCGACCACTGCGAGTGCAGGGTTCAGATAGACCGGAACATCTGAAATTGGAGATATGCAAACGCGGGACGAGAGTCCTGCGTTTTGCCTTATCTGCTCTTGACTTTCAAGTGTTTTTACGTTAGTGTTTACCGTCGAACATTCCAATTTTATGATCGTTGAAAATGGCGTCCTGCGGCCGAGCTATCGGCTCCAGTACGCCGTATTCAACCAAAGGTTAGTTTGATTCTCTGATGGTCAGCGATGAAGGCGCGCCGACGGCAACGGAAAGGAAGGGTTAGTCATATGACACGCCCGATTAGAGAGACCGATTTCTTGAAGACACTGGAATCGTTCCGGGCACTTGCCATACATCCGGAGTTCACAGATGATCTGGCTGCCGCCATCCGCAAGGAGGGCGGTGCGGATAGGGCGGTCGAAGCGCTTCTCCAGGCCTTCGGCCTGGCGGATATCAACCTGTTCGCCCTCTCGGTCGAGGAGCAACTGAAGCGGCTCCGGCTGGCCAATGAGGAAGAGAGCTGGGGTATCGAGGAGAGCGTCATCATGGCGCTCGCCGAGTCCGCCCCGCCGTGGCCCGAGGGCCGGCTCGCCTTCCGCTCGCTCCGCATCCGCTGGGGCGAGGGTGATGAGGGGGTGGCGCTGACCTTCGAGCGTCACGCCGCCAGAATCAAACGGACTTTCAGTCCGAAGTTCTGGCGCTGGGAGTACCTGCGTTCGGACAATGAGTATCTCCGGCTTCTGTCGGGTAACGACATCCACCGGCCCACGGTCGAATGGGTCACGCTCGACCTAGACACGCATCGCAAGCGAAGCAGCGTCGAGGCCGTCCGTGGTCCGAAGTCGTTCGCCGACGAGGGTCTCGTCTTCTCCTGGATGTTTCCGGAGTACGTCCGTGCCATCGACTACGGGGAGAACCCAGCGTTCTTCCTCGCCGGTTATGAGCTCGACGTCCCCGAGGGCGACGGCGGGTCGTGGCGGCGCGTGCCCGTCGTGAGCCGCGATGTTCATACCGGCGAGGTGCACCTGATCGCCAGCGGGCGCGGCGGTGACGGCTCGGGCTGCTCGGTTCCGTCCGTTCGGGAGTGCCGGAGCTAGGATCTCGGAACCTTTGAACTCGGATGGCTTGGGCCCTTTGGCCTTGGCCCTCCGGGTTCTTTTTTTGTATATATGAATTGGGATCAGGTTTTGTATCTTAACATTTTCGTCCTGGCATTGATTCACGCGATGTTAAAATACAAGACCTGACCCCAATTCACAGATCAGCATCCACCCACGAGCGATGAAGGCCTGTTTGTCATGCCTTCTGCGCTGTTCCAGATAAGTTACGGTCATGGCGATGAATCGAAAGAGCGTTCGGATCGTCTTGCCGGTCGCGATGGTCAGGAACTTGATATTACCGGCCTGGATGACCAAACCGGCAATGAGCGTCATCAGGCCGCAGATGACCAGTAGGGTAGTTTCCATCGACCCCCTCCGTCTGGTCATTTTGAGGTTGGGGTCAGCGGAAGTCAATGCGAGTCAAATTCTCCTTTGATTACACGATTATTCTTAAGGCTAGCCAGCTTTACGCCAATACCCTTTGCAAAAGCCGAAAAACGTGCTATGCTGGCCTTGCTTTGTTGAAGGAGTTAGAAGACTCAAGACACAAGACTCAAGCGGTTTTGAAAAATGACTTGTGTCTTGCGACTTGAGTCTTGAGTCTATATTAAGGACGATTAGCTCAGTTGGTTAGAGCGCTGTCCTCACACGACAGAAGTCGAAGGTTCGAATCCCTCATCGTCCACCACGTTAGAAGTTTTCGTCATAGGCGAGTACCCGGCGGGGCTCGGCACGGATCAACCTAGCCCCGCGTTGGCGCGCCCATGCCGAAGACTTCTAACGTGGTGCACCACTCCAAATATCATTTTTCTACAGAAGTTTTCGTCATAGGCGAGTACCCGGCGGGGCTCGGCACGGATCAACCTAGCCCCGCGTCGGCGCGCCCATGCCGAAGACTTCTAACGTGGTGCACCACTCCAAATATCATTTTTCTACAGAAGTTTTCGTCATAGGCGAGTACCCGGCGGGGCTCGGCACGGATCAACCTAGCCCTGCGTCGGCGCGCCCATCCCGTTAGAAGTTTTCGACATAGAAAGTGTCCGGCAGGGCTAGGTGATGTTTGGCCCAGCACTGCGTCAGAACGCCTAAGCCGCAGACTTTTAACGGGACCCATGCCGAAGACTTCTAACGTGGTGCACCACCCCCCGTCGCTCCAGCTCTGCTGGAGCTATGGGGGGTGCCCCTCCGTAGTACCCCGAAGCCCTCCAAGGCGAAGGGATACGAAGGGGGGCTAGTGATGGACATCCGCGACTGTCGGTTTGAGAGCAGTCAAAACCCACCTAACCACAATCCCTATGTCAGAACTCAACGTGAATTTCAACGCGGAGAGCAATGAGAGTCCTCCCGAAGGCGGTACGGAAACCGTTCCCTTCTTCAGGAAGGCTCTTGGTTTCGTCGGTGAACTCCTGCATGTCGTCATCATCTCGCTGGCGATCATCTTGCCCATCCGGTACTTCCTCATCCAGCCGTTCTACGTGAAGGGTGCGTCGATGGAGCCGAACTTCTACGATCACGAGTACTTGATAATCGATGAGATCAGTTATCGGTTAGGCGAGCCGGAAAGGGGAGACATCGTCGTCTTTCGTTATCCCGGCGATCCACGGCAGTTCTTCATCAAGCGCATTATCGGCCTGCCGGGCGAACGCGTTGTCGTGTCCGGCGGTCAGGTCACGCTCTACTCCCAGGAAAACCCCGAAGGGACGCTCCTTGAGGAGGGTGGTTATCTCAACACGTCATTCACCCCGGGTGACAAGGACGTGGAGCTGGAGGACGAACAGTATTTCCTGATGGGTGACAACAGGACAGCGAGTATGGACTCCCGTTCGTTCGGACCTGTTCCGAGAAATTTCATCGTCGGCAAGGTCTGGTTCCGTGGCTGGCCACCCGAGAAGATGGGCTTTCTGCCCGGGCCGATGGAATATAGTTTTGAAGAAAGCGAATAGTGCGCGTCGTTTAAGAAGTTTAAAAGGAAGAAAGTACTAGGAGTACAGAAGTACAGGAGTATAGGAGTACAGAAGTTCGAGAGTTTAAGAAAATGCTTCTGTACTTCCTGACTTCTATACTCCTAGACTTCTAGATTTTCTCACTCTCTCACCCAATCTATGACTACAAAAAAGAAGACAGCGACCAAGGCGAAAGTTAAGGCTAAAAAACCCATCAAGAAGGCTCCGGCCAAAAAAGAGGCAGTGAAGAAGCCGGCCAAAAAAGAGGCAGTGAAGAAGCCAGTAGTGAAGAAATCAACCGTCATGAGGACGAAACCGAAGGAGGAGTTGCAGCAGCTGAAACCGATCATCATGCCGAGGTCCAAGGCGACACCGCAATCGCTTCGTGGGATGAAAGATCACCTCCCGCAGGAACAGAAGTACTGGGGGTACGTCCGGAGAGCGGCTGACGCACTGGCTCGCGCCTATGGTTTCGAATTCATCGAGACCCCGATACTGGAAGACACCTCGCTGTTCATCCGTTCGGTCGGCATCCAGACTGATGTCGTCGAGAAAGAGATGTTCTCGTTCATCGACAGGGGCGGTAGCAACGTGACACTGCGTCCGGAAGGGACCGCGTCGGTCGTCCGTGCGTACATCAACCACGGCATGCTCAATATGCCCAAGCCGGTGAAGCTCTATTACATGGGGCCGATGTTCCGCTACGAGCGGCCGCAGCACGGTAGGTACAGACAGCACCACCAGTTCGGCGTCGAGGTGTTCGGCGACGACAATCCTGTCCTTGACGCGGAAGTCATCCTGCTGGCCTACCTGTTCTATAAGGAGATCGGCATCAAAACTCTGGTGCACATCAACAGTCTGGGATGCACGGAGTGCCGTCCCGTTTACCGTGAGGAACTGGTGAATTACTTCAGGGCAAAACGTTCACAGCTCTGCGAGGACTGTAAACGCAGGTTGTCCAAGAATCCTCTTCGTCTGCTGGACTGCAAGGAAGAAGGCTGTGCCGAACTGAAGGAGGGCGCCCCTCAGATCGTCGACTCGCTTGACGATAAGTGTAAGGAGCACCTGATGCACGTCCTGGAATACGCGGACGATCTTCAGGTGCCGTACGTGCTCGATCCGCATCTCGTGCGCGGCTTCGATTATTACACCAGGACCGTGTTTGAGCTGATGCCGGAAGAGGGTGAAGGTTCGCAGGTAGCGCTCGGTGGCGGTGGAAGATACGACACACTGGTCGAACAGCTTGGTGGTCTGGAGACACCGGCCTGCGGGTTCGGACTCGGACTCGAACGCGCGATCCTACAGATGAAGGCTCAAGAGATCGAACCACCGTCCGAGAAAGGTCCGGACGTGTTCGTCGCTCAGCTCGGTGACAACGCCAGACGCAAGGCCTTCACATTGTTCGAGGATTTGAGGGGTGCGGGCATTGAGCTGGCGGGCAATTTCACCAAGAATTCCCTCAAGGCTCAGTTGGAAGTCTCTAATCGCCTCGGTGCCAGGTTTACGGCGATACTCGGTCAGCAGGAAGTGCTTGACGAGACCGTGATGATTCGCGATATGGAGTCTGGGATGCAGGAGGTCGTAGATTACAAGAAGGCGGTCAGCGCGCTCAAGAAGAAGCTTGAGATAAGCTAGCGTTTTCGATTGAAATGGACCGGCAGGAAGAGGAAAACAGGAAGTATGACGTAAATTTTCTACCTGCCGTCTCCAACTTTCCGCCTCAGGGCAGATATTTGACTGATAGAGGATTTTAGGGTATTTTGTTGCGAGCAGGAGGAAACTGTATAAAAAGACATAATCACCAGAAGGAGGTGAGAAGATGTTAGAGGTTAAGAGGAAAAAAGGCGAGAGTTTCGAAAGCATGCTTCGGCGTTTCAGCCGGAGAGTTCAGGATAGCGGCAGGATCCTGCAGGCCAGGAAGATCCGTTTTCATAGCAACTCCCCGAGTAAGAACTCCCTGAAGGCGACAGCTTTGAGGCGTGAGCAGATTAAGGAGAAGCGCGAATACCTCATCAAGACCGGTAAGGCGACGGAAGAGGATTTCCGCCGGAAGAAGCGTCGCGGCCGTCGTTAAGGCCGTGCGTAATGAAGGTCTGCATGGACACTCACGAACGTCTAGAGAAGGATTTGACCGCTGCGGTCAAAGCGCGGAACGCATCTGTGGTTTCAGTACTACGGATGCTTCGCGCTGAATTGAAGAACGCGGAAATCAGTAAGACGGCTGAGCTTAAGGAGGATGAAGTCATCGCTGTAATCGGCAAGGAGGTCAAGAAGCTCAAGGATTCCATCGACTCGTTTGAGAAGGGGGGTCGCCAGGATCTGGTCGATCAGACCAAGGCCGAGCTGGATATCATGTCCGGCTATATGCCGGAAGAGATGGGCGACGATGAGTTGCGCGCGATCGTGAAGGCGAAACGGGAGGCGCTGGGCCCCTCGACCACGCTCGGGACAGGCGAGCTGACGCAGGCTGATTTCGGACGATTGATGAAAGAGGTCATGGCAGAGGTTAAAGGGAAAGCACAGGGCAATAGAGTCAGCACGCTAGTAAAGGAAGAGCTGAACAAATAGTGGATAGCACAGCCGGGTCCGAAAGGGCTCGGTTTTTGGTTGGGGGTGGGGGACGGAGCGGGGATAGCGGGGAGAGCGGGGATAGAAACCAAAGACCGTGCGTAGCACGGTCTTTGGTTTCTATCTTCTTTAATATCTTTAACATCTTTCCCCGCTAGTTCGCGAAGCGGACGGTCCCCGCTAGCGAGCGGAGTAAGCGATCCCCGCTATTCCCGCTTCTTCCGCTCCCACCCGCACTTACTCACATTCACGCCTGACGATTCCTCAAAATCTGTTATAATATGTATGAAGTAGGGGATAACTGAATTACTCTCCATGTTTGAGAGATTTCGGAAAAGCAATCGCTCACGCGATTCACACCCCGAATCGAAGACGAAGAACGCCATCAAGACGTTCGCGTTTTTTGCGTTCGTCTTGTGTCTGGTGTTCACGCCGATAGTGGCGTTCGCCCAGGTCGACCTGGGTCTGGAGCAGGCCGCGGAGATCGGCCTGACGACAACGGACATCAGGACGATCGTCGCCCGGATCATCAACGCGTTCTTCGGACTGTTGGGGCTGATTATCGTAATCCTCTTCCTGTACGGCGGTTTCCTTTGGATGACGTCACAGGGCGACGCGGGGAAGATTCAGCAGGCTAAGCAGGTCATGATCAACGCCACTATCGGATTGATCATCATCCTCTCCGCCTACGCGATCGCGTTCTTCATTATCAGGGCGGTCACCGGTGAGTCGATCCTGCCTGGTGGTATCGGCGGTCGCCGTCCGCCACCCTCCGGTTTCGGCGCTTTCAGGAGCGGCAGTTCGGGTGAGCTCGGAAACGGCATCATCGAATACCATTATCCGGAGGTCGGGCAGACCGACGTACCGAGGAATACCAAGATATCCATCACTTTCAAGAAGTCGTTCTTGCCGTCGACCGTGTTCGCGGACTACACCGACAACGGTACCTATATATTGACTGACGACATGGTCGGTGGAGTATCGCTGGTGGATCATCTGGCCCTTCCCGATCCCGACAACAGACTGTCGCTCAATACGGACAATTTCAAGATCATCCTGACCGATGATTTGGGGGATGTCGACGGCACCACGCCAGACGAGCGCTTCAATTCAAGGTATCCGGACAGCTTAGTCGCTACCGCGCGGGTCACCGATGTCCAGGTCGATTTCGATCCGCTCGAAGGTCAGACCATCGTCATGACACCGACCGATCTCCTGGGAAGCGCATCGGCAGACCTTAGTTATCGTGTCGCCATCAGGGGAGGGGACAACGGCGTGCTTGTCTGGACTTCGGATCCGGAGACCGGCGAACCGGTGAGCGAACCGGCCTTCGACGCAATGAACGCGGACGGCGGATATTTCTGGCCGTTCATGACCGGCACCGAACTCGACCTGACCTCTCCGCAGATCACGTATGTCGGGCCAAGACCCGAGAATCCTCCCAGTGCCGAAAAGATCTACAGGAATGAACTACTGCAGATCTACTTCGACGAAGCGATCGATCCGACCACGGCGAGCGGAATAATCGGTGTCGGCGGGGGTTTCACCAATATCGAGATCAAGGCTAAGTGCCTGGTGGCCGATGAATGCGGTGATTTCAATGACACGTTCGGTAGCGTCCACCGGACGATAGAGGGCACTATCTACATCGGCAACAAGTATAGGACAGCGGAGTTCATTCCGAGCGCGCCGTGCGAAGGCGTCCGCGAGAACTCCTGCGGCGAGCCGGTCTATTGCCTGCCGCCGAACGTGGAGATTCGGGTCAGGACCAGGGCGTCGACCTTGAGTGTCGAACCGCCGGCCGGACGGGATGACGGCGTCCAGGATATGGTCGGCAATTCGCTCGACGGTAACGATAACGGTACCGCCGAAGGTCCGCCGACCGTCGACTGGCCGGAAAGCGAGCGTTCCGAGGATTACTACCGCAACGACCCGCAGGCGGATCTGACCGATGTCAGTGACACGGCCCGTTGGTTGTATTACGTGGGAACCGACATCGATCTTGTCCCGCCGGTCATCATCGGTATCGATCCGGTCAGCCATGATGTCGAAGCTGGAGAGACGGGTGAGGCCCCGGACGGTCCGCTTCCGCCGGAACTTTATCCGGTGGACAGGCCCGTGACCGCCATCTGGAGCAAGGTCATGAGCGTCACTTCGATGAGGACCGGTGCGTATCAGGGCGGTGACTACGTCTTCACCGACGACCGTACGACGATTGCGATGAGGGCGTTGGAGAAGTTGAAAGCGGACTTCAACCAGGATTGCACGATACCAGACGTGTCGTGCGCAGTGGCAGAACCACCGCTCGATCCGCCTTGGTTTCAGATCAACGTCGGCGACGGTCCGGTGAGGATAGACGGTTTTTATCGGACCGTCATGCAGATTGAGCATCGCATCCTGTTCACCGCGAACGATCTTGGCTACACCGAAGAGGAAACGGCAATATTGCTTGACCGGATACCGATCTACGCTCCGGTCATCGGCGCGAAGACACGCGACACGCGACAGAACTGTTTTTACCCGAGCATAGGATTCCAGTGTGCCGACACGGACGATCCCGGTTTGTCCTCCTGTTGCGACCGCGAGTCCCTGGAACCGTTCGGCGGTACGATAACCTGCGATTAGCGAGATACGATGCCGTATATAAAAGGTAAAGGGAAAGGCCTTCTGATAGCCGCCGTCCTGGCGTTCCTGGGCGTTGCGGTTTTCGCGTTACCGGCGCTGGCGCAAGTCGATCTCGGATTGCAATACGGCACCGAATTCGGCCTCACGACGACTGACATCCGCGTCACCATCGGCAAGATCATCAACGCGTTCCTGGGGCTTCTCGGAATCATCGCGGTGCTCATAGTACTGTACGCGGGTTTTCTCTGGATGACCGCTGGCGGTGACGCCCAGAAGATCCAGAAAGCGAAGCGCTGGCTCATTAACGGCGTCATCGGACTGATAATCATCCTTTCCGCGTACGCCATCGCGAGTTTCATCCTGCGGGCCATTATCGGAGAAGGGGAAGTGATTCCTGGTGGAGGGCCGCCGGGGTGTCCGCCGGGCCAGACCTGCACCATTCCGCCGGGCGGTACCACGGGTTTCCGCGTCCAGAGCATTGTGCCCTACGGTCCCGGCCCGGGCGAGAACGGTTGGCCGAAGAACTACTCTATTGTCGCGTCGTTCAACGCAGATGTAGCCGCGGCCACGGTGACCGACTCATCGTTCATGGTCTGGCAGTGCAACGAGCGCATCGACGGCGGCGGGGACCCACAGCCTTTCGATGAGAGCGTATGCAGCCCCATCACCGGCACAAGGACGGTTGAAGAGAACCGCATCACTTTCAAACCGGACTCCAGTCCGGAGGACGACCCCACTGATTTCGAAGGGGAATACTGGTACATGGCACGCGCCGTGGGAGTCGATATCACCGACACGACCGGTCGTGTCCTGGTCTGTCTGCCGAACCCTCCGGGCGAAGAAGGAGATATCTCTTCGGTGCGCGTCCAGCGCGACCTGTGCGACCGTGCCATGGCGTTCAATGACCTGCGTGATGTCGAGCCGCCAGAGGTGCGCATCAACTCTCCGGCCAGCGCGCCGGCGTATTGTGCGGAACAGATACCGGTGATAGCCAGGGCGACCGATGATTTCCTACCGTCACGGGTCGATTTCAGGATTGACGGCGGCACGGATGGTCTGGTCGACGGGGATTTCAGTCCCATGTCCAGCGAATCGAACACGGAGCTCGACAACCCGTTCGTGACGAGTCAATTATTTATCGATACTACCGTGCTCGTTCCAGGTACGACCTATACTTTGACCGCTACGGCTTGGGATCCGGTTCCGCAGTCGAGCGAGACCGTTGAGCGTGAGTTCACTATCGCTTTTACGCATTGCTGTAACGGTGAGCTCGACGCGGATCTGGGCGAGACCGGTATCGATTGCGGTGGGGAATGCGATGGATGCGCTGGTGATGCCTGCACGGAGGACGAGGACTGCGCCTCTGGTTTCTGTGATCCGGCGACCGGACGTTGTGCGGACAGGCCGGTGATCGAGTTGATGTCTCCGGACGCCGCCGGTGTCGGAACACTCATCACGATCAGTGGTCAGTTTTTCGGCGACAGGTCCGGCACAGTGGTTTTCCTGGGGAGTGATACTGACGGCGATGGTGAAGTTGCCGATGATGACGACGATGTCGTGGCGGTGGCGTGTTCTCCGGACGCTTGGTCCGATACCGAGATTAAAGTCGAAGTTCCGGTAGGTGCGGTAACCGGACCGTTGGAGGTCTATACCGACGCCGGAGCCACGGATCGCACGGATGACGATCATGGCGCACTGCTCGGTGCTTTTGTGGTGAATAGTGATGTTCTGCCAGGTATCTGCTGGCTCGACCCGTCGACCGACACCTTTGGGCAGGAGTTCGTCATTCACGGTGCCGGTTTCGGTGCGACCGATGCGGCCAGCTATGTCCGCATGGGCGGCGTGACGATAGATGTCGCGATTGGCGGCTGGTCCGACAGTGCGATTACGGCGATAACTCCTGCGACGCTCGCGGAAGGTGTCTACCCGGTCAAGGTGGTCGTGGGTGCCCTGGAGACCAACACCGCTGATTTCACGTTACGTCGTAGTTCATCTGAAGAGGGTCCACGCATTGTTGAACTCGTACCGACCAGCGGCTCCGTCGGGACTTATGTGACGATCAACGGTACTGGATTCGGTAGTAGGAAAGGCCTGGTCAGGTTCATTCAGGTGGCTGATACCGACAAGGTGTCGCGTGCCGACGATCCGTCGTGCGACAACAATTGGAACGACAACTATATCATCGTGAAGGTTCCCGACGCTTTCGGTTTGAGCGACGAAGACAAGGAAGCGGCGAGAGGTATAGGTGATTGGGTCACGACAGGCGACTATTTCGTGGAGGTCGAGACCGCGGCTCCGTCTCAGACCAGCAACCGCGTCGATTTCACCGTCAACACCGATCCGTTGGCTTCCGGCATGTGCTCCATCACGCCGGACAACGGTCCGCCGGGCACGCGCTTCACGATCGTCGGGGAGGCGTTCGGTGACATCTGGTCCGCGGCTCCGGAGAGTCTGGTACATTTCTATGTCGACGCCGTTTTGACGAAGCCGGTCAGCATCGATCCTTTGCTGTACGAAAGCTGGGACGACACCAGCATCTCTGCGCACGTTCCGGGTGATTACGGCGACCGCGCGACCTGGCCGAATTCCGGTCCGGTGCATGTCGTCGCCAACAACATCGAATCGTCCAATTCGATCCCGTTCATGGTGCAGGACTGCAATGAGGAAGGTGAGTGTGCCGAGGGGACGATTTGCTGCACCAACGGCGCCTGCCAGGAATCGTGCGAACCGGAGGCACGCAACAGCGCCTTCGGCTGGTGGTTCAGCACCGACGTGTTGCCGACCTGGCCGCAGGTCGTGCGCAGATCGTGTGGAGATGCCGACGAGGGGACTATCCAAAGCCCCAGTCCGTACGCCAACAGTGTCGACGCCTGCAAGAACGTGCTGTTTGCGGTCCAGTTCACCGTCGACATGAGCGACGCCACTCTGGAACTGGACTATACCCTGCCTGAAGCGACGCTCGTCGGGATCGAATGCGGCGACGGAACCAGCGCGGTCTGTCCGGAGGAAGGCGGGGAGGTGCCCCTAGTGACAGCGGATACGGTATCGAACGATGATACATTCTGGTTCAGGCCGAATCCGGCCTATAACGAAGGTACGGGATATCTCAAGGAGAATTTCTGGTATCGATTCACAGTCGTTTCCGATCCCAAAGCCGGTTACGGGATCACGGATATGGAAGGCCGCTATCTGGACGGTGATTTCGACCGGAAACCGGGTGGCAGCTACACCTGGAAGTTCCGGGTTTCCGGTGACGTGGAAGCATGTGCCGTCGAAAGTCTGGTGGTCTGGCCGTCTCGTTACGTGATCGATCACGAAGGAGCGCCGCCGTCTCCGGAAGACGGTGCGTTCATGTCGGTCCTTACGGGCAATAACTGCAACTCTTTGGTGTGTGACGCGGCGGATATCGCGGACTATGATATTACCTGGGATGAGGAGTCGGATATCATCGACCCGGCACTGACGCTTCTCCCGTCAGGTAATCATTGTGAGCAGGCTTTGGAGGCCCGACGCGAGACTCCGTCGGAGGATCCGGCGCTGTTGTGGGCCTATCTCGATCCGGAGGGCGAGACCGTGACGGTCAGCAATTCGGCCGAGGTGTCGGTCGCTTTCGCCGACCCGCGCGTCGTTGAGGTTTTCCCGGCGGACGATTGCACCGAAGCCTGTACCAACGCCGCTATCGGCGCGAAGTTCAACATCGGGATGGATGGGACCACCTTCTCCGACAATGTCAGCGCGCTCCGTTGCAGGAACGAATCGTGCAATCCGCCGTTCGAACCGTTCGGTGTGATCAGGAGCCTGGAATACATCACCGAGGGTGTGGGTGCCGACGAGGAGGTGATAGGTTTCGAGCTCGTCGGTGATGGTGCGGCTGGAGTGCTAGAGCCATCCACCTACTATATGATAAGGATTCACGGCGAAGAGGACGGTGTGCTTTCCGCAAGTCAGGTTCCGCTCGTCGGGCTGAATGCCGAGGGCTGGTATGAGTGGAAGTTCAGGACCAAGGACGATCCGACCGCCTGCGAGGTCGACAGGACAGAGGTCACGCCGGCCAGCGCCACGCTTTTCTATGTCGGTCAGCGTCTCGGTCTTTCGGCGACGCCGTACGGTCCGCCTGATGAGTGCAGTTCCGGAGGGCAGAGACTGATGGCCGTGAATTATAATTGGATGTGGGACATCGCTCCTAATCCGGTTCTGGAAGATGGCTTCATACGTACAAACGCGGGTGGTTGGAGTACGGACCCGGGTGATGTCGAGAATACCGCCCCTACACCCAAGCAGGGCTGTACCAGTGATTGTCTGCTCGTGGGTTCGCAGAGAGACGTACCGCAATGCGGCAACGGTGACATAGATACGGGTGAAGATTGTGATGGCGGTGTCGGCTGTTCGGACCGATGCCTTTGGGAAGGGACGCCGGACGGTACATGCGGCAACGGGGTCTTCGAACTTGGAGAGAATTGTGAGGCCTCCATCGACGATGTGACCGGCGACCTGCTGTTTCCTCCGGGCTGTAAGGATCCCGCGGAAGACGGCACGGGCTGTATCTGGCTCGGTGCCTCATTAGCCGGGTCCAATTGCGGCAACGGAGTGCTGTCTGACGGCGAAGCTTGCGATGACGGCAACAGGAGGGACGGTGACGGTTGCAGCTCTGAATGCTTGCACGAAGGGACGTATCCCGCCTGTCCGCCGGACGGGGGCGTGGACTGTGTCAGCGTTTGCGGTGACGGTACTGTCCAACCCGGCGAAGACCGGGACTGTGACACCGTCGGCAGAGGAGAGGTCGCGCCCGGCTGTTCGATCTATACCTGCACCAAAGTCGGCACCGACATATCCCCCGAATGTGATCCGGCCGTGCCCGGATGTTGTAACGGCGTGATAGATACCGGTGAGGAGTGCGACGACCACAACATCGATAGCGGCGACGGTTGCAGCAGTCGTTGTCTGCACGAGGGTTCTTCCATATATCATGCTACGCCGTCGTTCTGCGGGGATACGTTCGTCGGTCTGGGTGAACACTCGCAATGCGAAGCGGACATAACCCTCGACATCAATATCGATAATTACCAGGGGGTGGTCGCCGCGAATTATGATCCGGAAGTCAGCGCCGATACGACCAGCACAGTCAGCGCCGATTGCGCCCTGCCGGACTGCCTCGTCAATCCTGAAGACGTCGGCACGGCAGAGGTCATGCTTTCCTGCACCTGTGATACCGAAGATGAACCGGATGTCTATTGTAACGGTCTTGCCGCCGATTACGCCTGCGCCGATTCCGGCTGTTGCGTGGCCAGGCCAAGGGTGGCCAGTATGGTTCCGGCTGCGGGCACGGAACTGTCCTGCAGGAACGTACCGGTCATCATCAACTTCACCAAGCTGATGGACGCGAACTCGGTCAAACAGCATCTGTACGTCGGTTATGACAACTGGGATTACTTCGCCGGGGGCGCGGGTGCGGCAGTGGATTGCCCTGAAGGTGTTTTGGACGTCCCTCCGCTCGCGGAAGCCAGGACATTGTATGTCGGACATGAGGAACCACCCGGATTCTTGCGTCGCATCTGGAACAGGGTGGCTAAGTTCTTCCGTGAAAAGATCATCTACCCGGTATTCGGGGCTCCGCCGGACGAAGCGGATGCAGGACATGACGGTCATGATAACTATTGCGTAGTCGAGGGTAATCTCGTGACCCAGACGATAGACGGGGGTCTGCCCACGGCCTATACGAGGGCGATTTTCACGCCGAGATTCGGTTTCCCCGCCAACAAGTGGATCCGCGTGCAGGTTTCAGAGGAAGCCGAGTCGCTGGACGGTGTGAGCGTCATACAGGATAGGCGACATTTCGCGACTCCGGAAGAGCCGGACATCTGTGCCATCGCCAGCGTGACGGTCGATCCGATTTCCGACCTTTTCGCCAGTCGCGAAGAGGGTATCACCAGGCCCTTCACCGCCATAGCCAAGTCGGACGACGGAACAATCATCACGCAAGTCGAAGGTCAGTATGAGTGGGACTGGGATTGGCTCGATCAGCCGGATAGCGATCCGTACATATCGCCCATAGTCGTCGCGCAGGACGCGGTTGAAGCCAACATTGCCGCCGCATGGGTGAGGGGCACCCAACCCGGTGACCTGCCGGCGGAATACACACCCATCGACGGTGAAGCGGTCATCACCGCCAAAGCCACCGTCACTAGGACTCTTGATGGCGAAATCACGGAACCGGATGATCGCCCCGTATATTACGGCACCAGCGACATCATCGTCATGCTTTGCGACAATCCATGGCCCAGATGGCAGGAGTGTTCAGGCGACACTATCGATCTGCCGTGGGATTATCCCGGAACCCCGTCGCGCGAATGCATGGGTCAGGGCAGGGTGTGGTACCCGTTCTTCGACAGCTGGTCCAACACCAAGTTCTACTATTGCCGGGACGCCACGTCAGGCGGTGACACCGCTCCGGCGCTACCGGCCATCAAGGCCGACGCGGGCGATATCGTGCGCCTGATAGAACCGGCTCCGGGAATCATGCGTGAATACCTGTTCACTTTCGACACCGACCTCGGACCGATCTCGACGGTCAATGAATGGTCGCGTGACGCCATCGGATTCCGCATCATGGGCAATCCGGCGCATTTGGGCATCAGCGACTGGTATGACGGGCAGAGTTTCCGTGGGGCTCCGGCGCCACTCTCCGTGAGCGGTTATGACGCGCTTCAGGAGGGTCGCACGGTCTATACGAACGCGGCGTCAGTCACGGATACCGGAGACATCTATACCAGTCGCTGATGCCCAAATGCGCCGGATTGCCCATGATGCGGAATCCGATGGCGTCACGCGACCATTCATTGACCGTCGAGATCGGTCCGAGGTCGGTGTC
>JAYEJB010000059.1:0-64555 GCA_034716415.1 Patescibacteria group bacterium | reverse complement strand
AAGAGATGGATAGCGAAAAGATTGCGCTAAGCGCAATCTTTTCGCTATCCCCGCTATCCCCGCTATCCCCGCTATCCCCGCTATCCCCGCTATCCCCGCTATCCCCGCTATCCCCGCTATCCCCGCTCTTTGATATAATAACCCCGACCCACGGAGCCCCGTGGATAAAAATTGGAGTAAAGGAGTTCAGGAGTGCAGAAGAATACTCCTATACTCCTATACTTCTGTACTCAAAACGATATGTCCGAAAAGAAATTCCTGATGGGTAACGAGGTGGCGGCGCGAGCGGCACAGGCCGCCGGAGCCAAGGCGATGTACGGCTATCCTATTACGCCAGCGTCCGAGGTCCTGCACTATTGGTCCGGTCTCGCCTGCAGTGAGGAAGGCAAGAAAGACGGCATCATCTTCACGCAGGCCGAGGACGAGACCGGTGCGGGCTTCATGCTGTTGGGCGGCGTCGCGGCCGGCGTGAAGAGTTTCACCGCGACCGCCGGGCCGGGACACGTCTTGATGCAGGATGCCTTCTCGATGGCCGAAGCGATGCGTATCCCCTCGGTCGCCATCATCATGCAGCGCGGCGGTCCGTCTACGTCGACCGTCATCTTTTCGCAACAAGAAGTGAACCTGACCTGCTTCGGCGGCAACGGCAACGGCTTCCGTATTGTTTATTCGCCGTCCTCCCTGCAAGAGCTTTACGATTACGGCATCAAGGTGTTCGACACGGCCTGGCGCCACCGCTTCCCGACGTTCCTGCTGGGCGACGGCTACATGGCCAAGATGATGGGTGAGGTCGAGCTGTGGACTCCGGAAGAGCGCGGTATGGAGATGGCGCCGACCGAAGCGTATATGTTGGAACGCGAACGTAAGGTTCCGCTCACCGATGTCGTTCCGTCACCGGAAATCTGGGTCCGTCACGTGGACGGCGTCGAGTATGCCTGCATCAGGAACTGCCTGAATCTGGAGGAAGAGACGCTCGCCGTGAATATGGAGATCAAGGAAGCCTGGGATAAGATGGCGAAAGACGTGACCGAGTTCGAGAACTACGGGCCGAAGGACGCCAAGACGCTCATCGTGGCGCATGGCGTGGTCGCGGCGGCCGCGCGTGCCGCGGTAGATGAGATGAACGACAATGGCGGGTCGGTGCGGCTGTTCCGTCCGATAACGCTGAATCCGTTCCCGTACGACGAGCTCAAGAAGACGGCCGAAGGCGCGGATCGCATCATCGTCGCTGAGGCGGCCATCAATCAGTTGTCGCGTTTCGTCAAGGAATCGCTGTACGGTCTGACCGTGCCGATCACCGAATACTTCCGGCCGTCGATCGGTATTCTCGCCGAGGACATCATCGAAGTCGTAAAGTCGGTTAAGCAGTAAGCCTATGTTCGCAAAGAAAGCAAAGGACAAGGAATTGCGCTCGGCCTTCCCGAAGTGCGCCCGGCTCGAATCGAAACCGCATACGTTCTGTCCGGGCTGTGGGCATCCGCAAGTTCTGAAGGCGCTCGGTTTCGCCATTGACGAGCTCGACATCCAACAGAAGGTCGCTTTCGGTGTCGATATCGGCTGTTCGCTACTGGCCTGGGACTATTTCAACCTGGACACGATCGAGACACACCACGGCCGGACCGTGCCGTTCATGGTCGGGTTTTCTAAGGCCAATACCGACTCCGTGCCGGTCGCCTATGTCGGTGACGGCGGAGCTTACGCCATCGGTGGCGGGCATTTTCTGAACGCGGCGATCCGCAATGACCGCATTTTCACTATCGTCGTCAATAACGCGGTCTACGCTATGACCGGCGGGCAGGAAGCCCCGACCACGCATCCTGGCGCTAAAGTCACGACCGCCCCGTGCGGTGCGGACGAGTATTACATCCGCGCTCCGGAGATCGTCAGGAACGTCAATCCGACCGCGTTCGTGGCGCGCGGCATCACGACCCGCCAGCCGGATCTGCGTAAACTGATGCGGGAAGGTCTGCAGCATGTCATGGATAATAAGGGCTTCGCGTTCGTAGAGGTGTTGTCGCAGTGTCCGCTGAATTGGAAGACGATGGACAAGCCGGAAGAGACTTTCCGTTTTCTCGAAGAAGAACACATGAAGGTCTTCCCGACCGGGAAATACTAAAGGATGCTTATGTCAGACAAGTACAAGATCATCATCAGTGGGGAGGGCGGTCAGGGTATTCTCTCAATCGCCAAGATCACGGCCAAGAGCGCCTGGAACCAAGGCAAGAAGGTCACTTATGTGCCGTACTTCAGTACGGAGAAACGCGGCGGTGTGTCGTCGGCGTTCGTGCAGATCAGCGATGAGCACATTCCGTTCCCGAAGTTCATGAAGTCCGACCTGTGGGTGGCGCTGTCACAGCGCGCGATTGACCGCATCTATCCGTTCCTCAAGGATGACTCTGTCGTCATTGTGAACAGCCATCTCGTGAAGGACCTGTCGAAGATCAAGAAATGGAAACCGTACTCGTTCGAGTTCACCGAACTCGCCAAGGAGAAGTTCGATGAACCGCGCACGTTCAACATGATCATCATGGGCGCGATGTTGCATTTCATCCCGGACGTGTCGCCGGAAGGTTTCGCCAAGTCGATCGAGAAGACGTTCGCGGACAAGTACGAAAAGAGACCGGAATTGCGCGAGCTCAATCAAAAAGCGTTCGAGTTGGGACAGGAACTCATCGAAAACAGCAAGTGATGATGACTGACAAGACCAAAAAACCGCTGGATACGCTGAAGGATCGTCTGCGCGATGCGCTTTTCGGCAACGGCAAGACCTTGTTGGCCGAGTTCCTGCCGAAAGTCGGTGACGACGAAGTCATACACACGATAGATTCCTTGTCGCCGAAGCAGAAACTGATCGTGTTCAGGGCGTTACAGCCCAAGCGGAAAGTGAAGATACTGCTCGATTTGAGCGATTATTCGTTCCAGATGCTTTTGCCGCGTCTGACGTTCGATGAGATCTGGGAGCTGATCTCTAAGGCGCAGTCGGATGACGCCGTGGACATCATCCAATGGCTCGACGGACCGAGGCATAAGAAAGTGGTGGATCGGCTGAAGGAGAGCGATCCGGATGGGATACTGCCGCTGTTGGTGTTCGACGAACATACCGCCGGCGGCAGGATGAAGACGGAGATACTGAAGTATCGGCAAGACCGGACAGTGGATGATATCCGTCAGGAAGTCGTAAAGGATCCGAAGGCGCGGTCGAAGAGTCATTACATATATATCACGGACGAGAACGACGAGCTGATCGGTCGTTTTTCGCCGATTCGTCTCATTCAGGCGAGTGGTGAAGGTTCGCTGATCGAGATTCTGGATCCCACGGTGGTCTCGTTGCCCGCGGACATGGATCAGGAGGAGGCGGCGTTGGTGTTCGACGAGGAGGGCGCGATTGAATTGCCCGTGGTGAACCGTAAGGGGAAACTGTTGGGTGTCATCACCGCGGACGATATTTTCGCGGTCATGGAGGAAGAGCATAGTGAGGACGTCATCAGGCTTGCCGGCGTGCATGAGGACGCGAACATCAGCGATCCGATCTGGTTGTCGGCCCGTCGTCGTATCCCTTGGCTGGCGGTGAACATGGTGACGGCCCTTCTGGCCGCAAGTGTCATCGGACTTTTTAGGGGCACCATCGAACAGATCGTGATACTTGCGGCATTCATGCCGATCATCGCCGGGATGGGCGGTAACGCCGGTCAGCAATCACTGGCCATCGCGGTGCGCGCCATGGCGCTCGGTGAGTTCCAGCATCTGCGCACTTACAAGGTGATCATGAAGGAGGTGGCGGTAGGTTCCTTGAACGGATTCTTGGCCGGTGTCATCGTCGGCATCGTCGCGTCCGTCTTCACCGGTAACGCGGGTATCGGCGCGGTCATCGTCATGGCCATGACGATGAACCTGTTCGCGGCCGGCCTGGTCGGCGTGGCGATTCCGCTCTCGATGCGCGCCATGAAGACCGATCCCGCGCTCGCCTCGACCGTATTCGTCTCCGCGGTCACCGACATATTCGGATTTTTCGTATTCTTGGGACTGGCGACGGTGTTGCTGGTCTGAGAAAACTCGACATAATCGTTGCATCATATGGATAATGACTTGAAAAAAGTCCCGCTCGAAGTCTCCGCGCGCCACGTGCATCTTTCGCAGAAAGATCAGGATGCGCTGTTCGGCGAGGGATACGTAATGAACGTCAAGAAAGAGCTTTCGCAGACCGGGCAGTGGGCGGCTGAAGACAAGGTGACTCTCAAGGCGTCCAAGAGGGACATGGCGCTACGTGTCCTCGGACCGTGCCGCAAACAGACCCAGATCGAGCTCTCGAGGACCGATTGCATCAAGAGCGGTATCGAGCCCGCACTGCGGCTGTCGGGTGATATCGCCGGCACGCCCGGTTGCACGCTGGTCGGTCCGGCCGGCGAGGTCGTTCTCGAAGAGGGTGTCATCGTCGCTCGGCGGCATATCCATATTTCCGACAAGGAAGCGGAGGAGCGCGGACTAGTTGATGGTGACATCGTGTCGGTGAAGATAGGCGGGGACCGCGGCCTGACGTTCCATGAAGTCAACATCCGGGTGCGTGATTCGTTCCGGCTGAACGTGCACCTCGATACCGATGAGGGCAACGCTGCTTGGTTGGACGTGGTCGGTAATGAAGGGGAAATTATCAAGTAGCGGGGACCCACCTACGCTGAAGCTTCGGTGGGCAGGGAAGCGGGGATGGAATATTTAAAAAATGCTTTTCGTCTTTTCGACTTTTAGACTTTTTTAACTCTAACCATGATTTTCGTAATCAACTCCGGTAGCTCAACGCTCAAGTTTCGTGTATTTGACGCGGACCTGAAGGAGCTCGGCGGCGGTATCGTCGAACGGGTCGGTTTGCGGCGTTCGTTCATCGAATGCGCGTTCGGCGGTGATCACGAGCATCGGACTTTTGCGGGTGGGCTACCTGATCATGAGGAAGCGCTGAACGAAGTGTTCTCTCTGCTATATGAGTTCGGTTTTGAAGATGGTGACGTGAAGGCGGTCGGGCATCGCGTGGTACATGGCGGAGAGCGGTTCACCCGACCGATATTGGTGACATCAGAGGTCTTGAGGCAACTGCGAAAGTACGACAAGCTGGCACCGCTGCACAATCCGGCCAACATCGCGGGAATCGAGGCGGCTACGCGGGTATTACCGAAGGCGAAACAGGTCGCGGTGTTCGATACGGCATTCCATGCGACGATTCCGGACTTCGCGCATATGTACGCTCTGCCATGGCGTTGGTACGAGAAGCATGGTATCCGTAAATACGGTTTTCACGGCATCTCGCATCAGTACGTCAGCGAAGAGGCGGCGCGGAAGATGAAAAAGCCGTCAGAAAAGGTCAATCTGATTACTTGTCATCTCGGCAGCGGGGCGTCAGTAACGGCGGTCAGGGGCGGTGAGTCCGTGGATACTTCGATGGGTTTCACGCCGCTGCAGGGACTGGTGATGTCCACGCGTTGCGGTGACATCGACCCGGCCATCCCGCTGTTCATGATCAGGGAAGTCGGTCGCGATCCGGACGACGTTTACGATGACCTGAACCACGAGTCGGGTCTTAAAGGGCTGACCGGATATGCCGACCTGCGCGAAGTGCTGTCGATGCTCGGTCATGATTTCCCCGGGTTCTCGCTTAAGAAGCGGCCGAACAAGGAAGAGAAGGAACAGGCGCGCATCGCGGTCGATATGTTCTGCTACAGCGTCGCCAAGCACATCGGTTCTTATGCGGGAATCCTCGGAAGCGTTGACGCGATCGTATTCACGGCCGGGATAGGGGAGCGGAGCCAGCTCATCAGGAAGAAAGTCATGTCGATGGTGAAGCTGAAGCCGAAACCGAAGGTGATGGTCGTGCCGACGAACGAGGAATTGATGATCGCGAGAGAGGTCGGGGAGATAGTTTGAGGGTTAGAAGGGGGTCGGAATGTCGGAATGTCGGACCCTTCGACTTCACTCAGGACAGGCGGTCGGAAGGGATTATTAAAGTAATGCTCTCTGATCCCCAGATTCTTCACTTTTTTGGAGTAAACAGTAGATGTCTTATGCACAGTTTGGGGCAAAAACAGACAGCCTGTTTCTCGTAAGAAACAGGCTGTCTGTGTTTTACCCCAAACTGTGCATAAGACATCATCCCACCAATAAAAAAGACCGGCCTTGGCCGGTTTTTCGATCTCGCTATCTCACCAGCACGCCCCAACTGCCTGGCTCTCCTTTGGTCTCGGCGAGGGGCAGGCCCATGCGGAGCAGGCGAATGGCGGTCTCGAAGTCGTCGACCTCTTGGCCGCGACCGGCTACCGCGAATCCGATAGCGTATCGGATGGTGTGGTAGATGGCGTTGTAGGCGCATTGCCGGAGCGATTCTCCCGGGCGGTTCTCGTCGCGGGACGGTCTGACACCGAGCAGTCTGTTCACGCCCGTGGAGATATTCTCACCGAGGTGGAGCGCGTGGTGGAGGGTCGAATCCAGTTCTCTCAGCGGTTCGACACCCAGGGTATCGCGCAGCGAGCGTTCGTACCTGTCATGCAATCGACCGTGCCAACTGTTGAAGGTGTCGATGGACATGTACATCATCTTGAGCATCGGCCGTTTCAGACAACTTTCCTGACCCCGCCTGAAGACCTCGTCTGTCATCCAAGGTGGTCTGACGAACGGTTCAGACAGGGATATGGCGCGAGGATTCTTGATGTCCTCCTTCTTGATGCCGGCGGTCGTCGTCAACGCGGTGACGATCGTCATGCTGAGCTGGAATGAATCTTCCGGCGCGAATTCGAATTCGCCGGCCGCCAGCGGAGGCAGTATCGGTTCCAGTTTGACGAGAGTCTTCTCGACCATCTCCATCTGCTTCAGTGCACCCTCGCCTTTGCAGAGCCTTATCAACGGTTCGTAGTCCAATATTCTTCCCTTCCTTGAAATGAGCTTCTTATATTTATAGCACGGAACGGGCGGGGTGGCAAGGGTTTTAGAGAGCTTGAAAGTTTAACAGCCTAAAAGTCTTAATAAGGAGTCCGACTTCAGACCAGACACATTATCGGCTTTTGAGCTTTTAGACTGTTAAGCTTTCGATCTCTCCAAAACCCTTGCCCATCGGCCCTATCATATATATAATCACTACGCATTCCCGCCCTTAAGAGCGGGAATATGGTTTAGATTATGGCGATACTGTCAGGAAAAAGGCTTCAGAGCGCGATACGCAGCTCGGTCACCTGGGCGGCCGCGCTTTTAGGCGTGGCCACGCTGTTGAGCAAGTTCCTGGGGATGTTCCGCGACCGACTGCTTTCCGGCACTTTCGGCGCGGGTGCTGAACTCGACGCGTATTACGCCGCTTTCCGCGCGCCGGACTTTATGTTCGGCCTTTTTGTCGCGGGCGCGATCAGTGCGGGGTTCATTCCTGTCTTCACCAGATATGTCGTCCAGGACGGAGACGGTCACATGGGCGATTCGTCCAGCGAATTCGCCTCGCGTGTCATTTCGATCATGGGTGTCATCTTGGCGGTGATCTCCGTAATCGGAGCCGCGACCGCGCAGTGGTTCGTACCGCTCTACACATCAGGCTTCACATCGGAACAGCAGCAGATTTCCATTCTGCTGACACGGCTGATGTTCCTGTCGCCGTTCTTCCTCGGGTTGTCCGCGGTGTTCTCCGGCATACTACAGACCTACAAACGTTTCCTGGTCTATTCGCTCGCGCCGGTCGTCTACAATTTGGGAATCATACTCGGCATCGTCTTGTTGGCGGAACGTTTCGGGATTTTCGGCGTGGTAATCGGTGTGGTCGGCGGTTCGTTCATGCACATGTTCATCCAGCTGATCTCTGTCTGGCGGCTCGGTTTCAAGTTCGCTTTTCGGCCGAGTGTATGCGACGAAAGCATGAAGGAGATCGGTCGGATGATGGTGCCGCGGACCGCGAGCGTCGCTCTCGAGCATGTCAATTTCATAATACTGACCGGAATCGCGTCGACATTAGGTGTCGGCAGCATTGCGGTCTTCAATTTGGCGTTGAATCTTCAGAGCTTGCCGGTCGGCGTTCTTGGTGTATCGTTCGCGGTCGCGTCGTTTCCGTTCATCGCCGAACTCGTGGAGCGCGGCGACAAGGAAGGTGTCAAACGTGAGTTCTCGCGTATCGTGCGTCTGGTGATGTTCCTGGTCATTCCCGCGACCGTGGCGTTCGTGCTGTTGCGCGCACAGATCGTGCGTGTCGTGCTGGGTAGCGGCAACTTCGATTGGGCCAACACCGTAGACACCGCCGACGCGCTCGCCCTCTTCTCGATCAGCATGTTCGCGCAGGCGCTGCTACCGTTCATCGTCAAGACGTTCTTCGCGTTTCATAACGTCCGTTTTCCGCTCATGGTCGCGGCGGCCAGTATCGTCTTCGAACGTCTGCTCGCCTGGAAATTGATCGATCTCGGCATGGGAACGTCGGGACTGGTGCTGGCGTATTCGATAAGCGCGGCATTGCGTATCACGTTGCTGTGGGTATTGTTACGCGTGTTGATCGGTGCTTTGGACGAACGGCGCATCCTCAAGTCGATTTCCGTGATGATGGCCGCCGCGGTCGCGATGGGTCTGACCGTGCAGGGAATCAAGACCGCACTCGGAGGCGTCGTTGACATGCAGACTTTCTTCGGCATCTTCACGCAGGGAGCGGTCGCCGGTACGGCGGGTATTGCGGTTTACTTCATCGTGACGTACCTTCTGGGCAGTGAGGAATCGAGGCGGCTGATCGGCATGGCTAGAGCGAGATTCTCGCCGGTCAGGACCATCACCCCGCCGGATGGATCCGAAACGGAAAACGCATGAAGAACATCAGGAATTTCTGCATAATCGCGCATATCGATCACGGAAAGTCGACTCTGGCCGACCGTCTTTTGGAATTTACCGGCACGATCAGTAAGCGGGAGATGAAAGAGCAGATCCTGGACCAGATGGACCTCGAGCGAGAACGCGGTATCACGATTAAGTTACAGCCTGTCAGGATGAGATATAAGGCTGATTCCGGTGATGAGTACACGTTGAACCTGATCGACACTCCTGGACACGTGGATTTCACGTATGAGGTCTCGCGATCCTTGGCTGCGGTCGAGGGCGCGATCCTGTTGGTGGACGCGACGCAAGGCGTGCAGGCGCAGACCATCGGTAACCTGTACCTGGCTCTCGAGGAGAATCTGACTATCATTCCGGTCGTTAACAAGATGGACCTGCCGAACGCGGAACCCGACAGGGTCAGGGATGAGATAGTCGACCTTTTGGGTTGTGAACCGGAAGACGTATTGTTCGCTTCCGGCAAGACCGGTGAAGGTGTCGAGGGCTTGGTGAAAACGGTCGTCGAGAAGGTGTCGCCGCCCGAGGGTGATCCGGACGCGCCGCTCCGCGCGCTTATTTTCGATTCGGTCTATGACTCCTATCGCGGTGTCGTGGCTTATGTCCGAGTGGTCGACGGTTCGGTGACACGTGACAATAAGTTCCAGATGGTAGCGACACTGGCGTCGGGCGAGATCACGGAAACGGGCCACTTCCTGCCGAAGATGTCGGCGGCTGACGCGCTCGATGCGGGCGAGATCGGTTATGTGGTCACCGGATTCAAGGATATCGACAACTGTCGCGTCGGTGACACGATCACCGTCGCTGATTTCAAGGAGTTGGGCACGGAGTCGCTCTCCGGCTACCGCGAGGTCAGGCCGATGGTGTTCGCCGGCATATTTCCAAAGGAGGGGAACGACTTTGAACGTTTGAGGGAGGCGGTGCTCAAGCTCAAGCTGAACGACGCGGCGCTCGTCTTCGAACCTGAACACTCGACCGCGCTCGGTTTCGGTTTCCGCTGCGGATTCCTCGGCATGTTGCACCTGGAGATCGCTCAAGAGCGTCTGCGACGCGAGCATGGACTCGATATCGTCGTGACGTTGCCGTCTGTCGCCTACGAGGTCACGAAGACGGATGGCGAGGAGATCATCGCCAAGAGTCCGGCCGACCTGCCGGACCCGAGTCGCATCTCGTCCATCTCCGAACCGTGGGTGCGCGCCGATATCGTCACGCCGAAAGAATATCTCGGCGCGGTCATGGCTTTTTCGCAGGAACGCCGCGGCGTCTATCTGAATACGGAGTATCTGTCTTCCGGCGGAAAGGAATCCCGCGCCATCATACACTACGACATGCCGCTCGCGTCGATACTCGTGGATTTCTATGATAAGTTGAAGAGTGCCACGAGCGGATACGCTTCGTTGAATTACGAGCTGACCGAATACCGTCCGGCCAAGGTGGTGCGCATGGATATCCTGGTCAATGCCGAGCCGGTCGAGTCGCTCTCGCTTATCGTCTATAATGATGCCGCGCAGCGCGAAGGGCGGCGCATCGTGGATCGCCTGAAAGAGAACCTGCCGCGCCAACAGTTCGAGATCCGCATCCAGGCCGCGGTGGGAGGTAAGATCATCGCGTCGTCGCGCATAGCGCCATACCGCAAGGATGTCACGGCAGGTCTCTATGGTGGTGACGTGTCACGGAAGCAGAAACTGCTGGAGAAGCAGAAGAAAGGCAAGAAGCGCATGGGCAAAGGCGGCAAGGTGGATATACCGCCCGAGGCGTATATAGCTGTTTTGAAGAGATAAAGCTTAAAAGCCTAACAGCCAAAAAGTCCAAAAGCTGTTAAGCTGTTAAACTTTTTAGCTTTTTAACTCCGATATGAAAATATTCAACAGAAAAATTCGTCGGCGTCAGTTGAAGAGGTTCGGCTGGATCGTCATCTCGGTCTGCGCGGTGTTGTCGATGATCGTCTTTACCGTCGCGCCGGGGTTATCCATGTTCTGATCGATGACACATCGTAGTAGCAGGGTCTATCCCTGCCTTTGCGGATTCGCCAGAGAAGCAGGGACAAGTCTTGCCGTTACCACGAATGAAGGAAAAGAAATGGAAAAACGCGGAGCCGGTCTCGGCTGCGCTACGTGATGGTTTTCCGGAACTGCACCCCGTAACGGTGCAGTTGTTGGCGAACAGGGGAATCACGACCCAACAGGAGATCGACGAGTTCCTCCTGCCCGATTACGGGCAGGACCTGCATGATCCGTTCATTTTCCGGGAGATGGAAGAGGCCTGCGCGCGTGTCTGGAACGCCGCGACCCGTCGCGAAAAAGTGGTCATCCACGGTGACTATGACGCGGATGGAGTCACGGGAACGGCGATACTGCTCTCGGTCTTTCGGGAGATCGCCCAAGAGGTCGGCGGTGATTCAGAGGCGTTCACCAGTTACATCCCGCATCGGGAGCACGAAGGGTACGGATTGAACATGGATACCGTGAAGAAACTCGCCGCCGACGGCAACAACCTGTTGGTGACCGTCGACTGCGGCATCTCGAACGCCGATGAGATCGCGCGGGTCAAGGAGCTGGGGATGGACGCTATCGTAGTCGATCATCATCAGGTTTCGGAGAAGGTGCCGGAATGCACCATCATCCATCCGCTCGCGCCCGGGGAGAAGTATCCGTTCAAGGGACTTGCCGCGGCGGGTGTCGCTTTCAAGTTCGCGGCCGCGTTTCTGGATTACGCCAGAAGGAGTGGTGTCGAGGTGCCGGAAGGGCGTGAGAAGTGGCTGTTGGACCTGGTGGCGATCGCCACGGTGACTGATATCATGCCTCTCTTGGGTGAAAATCGGACTTTGGAGAAATATGGACTCATCGTGCTGAACAAGACCCGACGACCGGGGTTGAAGAGGCTCATCGAAGCGGCCGGACTCGAGCCAGGCCAGCTCGATACCGTTTCCGTCGGTTATTACATCGGTCCGCGCATCAACGCCGCGTCGCGCATGGATCATGCCGATCTGGCGCTCGACACCGTGATGGCGAAGAGTGACGAGGAGGCGCAGGAATTGGCGCAGAAACTCAACCTATGCAATGCCGAGCGACAGAAACGGACCGAGGAGATGTTCAGGAAGGCGAAAAAGATGGTCGATCCGTCGAAGAAGGTCCAGGTGGTCGTCGGTGACGGCTGGTCCGCCGGGATCGTCGGCATCGTCGCCGGAAAGCTTGTCACCGAACTCGGCATGCCGGCGTTCGTGCTCTGCAGACAGAAGGATCACATTGTCGGCAGCGGGCGCAGTATCCCGGAGTTCGACGTCATGGAACTGTTGAACGAGGCGAGTGATGTGCTGGCGCGATACGGCGGTCATCCGGAAGCATGCGGCCTGACCATCGAGGGCGACGAGAACTTGAACGAGTTCATCCGCATCGCCGGGGAGTGCGCGGCCAAGAAGCTCGATGGTGCGGATTTGCGTCCGACACTTCGGGTTGAGTGTGAGTTGAAGACAAGCCAGGTGACCTGGGAACTGGTGAACGAACTGGAGAAGTTCGAACCATTCGGTCAAAGCAACCCGAAGCCGCTGTTCATGTTCCATAACCTGATGTTGAACTCCCTGTATCCGGTCGGCAAGGACGGCAAACATGTCCGCGTCGGCGTCAAGGGAGATGCACCGAAGGAGTTCAAGATGATAGGATTCGGTATGACGGAGCGCATGTCGGAATTTACGCCCGGCAGTGCGATTGACGCGGTCGCGGAAGTGGGGGTGAATGAGTGGAACGGATCGAAGAGTATTCAATTGAGGCTGGTGGATGTAAAACCCAGCGGGGAAAGCGGGGAAAGCGGGGAGAAACGGGGGGAGAAAGTTCTTTCCCGGCTAGCGAGCGATGCGAGTGATCCCCGCTAAACCGGGCGAATGCCTGGCGGTCCCCGCCTAGCGACCGAATGGGAGCGGTTCCCGCTGACGTGAGGTAGCAAGATGGACTTAGCAAGTGATACATGGAATCAGTATGCGTAAATTAATTATACACACCGACGGTGGCGCTCGCGGGAATCCCGGTCCGGCCGGCATCGGAGTGCTTATCGAAGACGAGGAGGGGAACACCGTTCTCGAACATTCGCGCTATCTCGGCGAGGCTACCAATAATCAGGCCGAGTACACCGCGCTGATCGACGCGTTGGAGCATGCCAAGAACCGTGATGGCGAGGAGGTCGACTGCTATCTTGATTCGGAACTCGTCGTACGCCAGCTGAACGGAGAGTACAAGGTTAAGGATCCTGAACTCGCCAAGCTGTACCTGAAAGTGCACAACCTGCGTTGTGCGTTTCGTAAGGCGACTTTCACGCACATCCGCCGCGAACAGAATAAGCGCGCCGATCGTTTGGCCAACGACGCCATGGATCGCGGACATTGACCACGTTCAAGACAGGTCGGGGCCTGGTCATGCCGAAGCCTTCCCTGAAGGGCACGACCTTCTTCCGCGGGTGTTTCAGGCATGACTGGCTCAGGCTGGTTTTTTCTTTTCCCTGTGATAAGGTCATGTTCATCAGAGTTCATTTTTAGGAGGGTGCACGTGGAAGATCTCGGTAGTGAGTTGAGGGGCATCCGGTCAAGAGCGAGGGACAAACGCAACAAGAAGAAAGCCTGGGCTGAATTGTCTCCGCTGGAGCAGGAGGCGGAAGAGATGCGCCTAGAGGAGGAGGCAAAGCAGGCCGAAGAGGATCAGCGTCTCTATGATGACGGTGTCAAACAGGCCCGGGCAGAGCTTGATGATATCAGGGTCAAGCTCAGGGCGGTCGCAGTGGACGAAGACACGCATGATCTGGAAATAGCTCGATTTCGGGCCCAGCTCGGGACCTACCTGAAGGAGTTCAGTCAGTTCGATGAGAGCTGGCCTATTGAACCCTTTGCCAAAGGATACGCGGCAACTGTCTGGCAGTTCGCTGTCGACAGTCGGCTCTGTCCTCATATAAATCGGGACGACGACTGGATCGAGGGCGAAGGTCACCTTTTTCGGATCATCGCGCGTTGGTAGTGAATTACGCGTCAACAATAAGGCCGTCAGCTGTCGGTCTTTTTTTATCCACGGAAAGCGTGGCGCACGCTTATTTTCAGTGGTATAATCCATCCGAATATGGATATACACGCGCGTCGTTACAATACGCGCATTTTGGTGGCTATCGCGGTGATGGTCGCTTCGTTTGCGTTGTTCACGCCCAAGCCCGCGTTTGCGGGTCTCGCGGACAACGTCTACGGCTGGCTTTGGTCCGGGACGATCGGCTGGATTTCCCTGAACTGCACCAATACAGCGACCTGCGCGACCATCGATTATGGTGTCACGCTCACCGACACGGCTGGCTTCTTCGGTTGGGCCGACATGACCGGCTGGGCCTGGTCAGAAACCATGGGCTGGGTCTGTTTCGGCACGACTTGTGGCGGCACTACGCCCGAAGGTGGCGCTTCATACGCGCAGTTCCGTGACGATTTCGGTGGTAAACAGGACCAGCTCTGGGGCTGGGCCAAGATCGATTCGCTCGGAGATGACGGTTGGATATCGTTGAATTGCGAGAATCTGGCCGAATGCGCGTCATCCAACTATCATGTATCACTCGACACCACGAACGGCGTCTTCGACAAAGGCGCTTTCAACGACAACTGGGCCTGGGGTATGACCGACGCGGATACCGGTGCGGGCTGGGTGGACTCCAGTTACGCGGAAACGAGATGGACTGTTTCGTCGTTAGGTATCGTCTTGCGTCCGGAGGGGGTGTACGAACCTGACAATCCTGGTCTCGTGGGTACGCACTTGACCGCTTTCCGAATCGGTTTCGATCATCTGTTCGCGCCGAAGGACGCGCTTCTGGAGTGCGATATCAGCGTTCCGGACGCATCGACCCGGAAGTTGAGCAAGGTCATGCCGGATGTGGTTCGTGACGACTACGACTATCTCGAATACGTGATGCAGCCCGCCGATTTCGTGGATCCGGATCAGCTTTGGTTCATCGACGGCTGTCGTATCGGCAGCATCCTGACCGCGGATGCGTGCGTCACTGATGCGGACTGTGCGGCGCAACGGTTCTGCGACGAAGCGGCGGGATTTTGTCGGCTCACCCTGCGCGAGAAGATACGCAAGTGGCCGATCTTCACGCACTCCAATAACTGGTCCGGGCTGGATCTGGGCGACGACCAATACAAGGCATTACGTTGCAATTCAGGTTTTCCGGCCAGTTATTTCAACAACGCCGCCTGGTGCGACTTCACCGGTGACGCCTCCTTTTCGCTTGTCATGCGGCGGGGCGTGCCGATTGAGGGCGACTGTCACGACGGTATCGACAACGACGGTAACGGTCAGATCGACTGCGCCGATCGTTATTGCCAGGGCATCTCCTACCGTTGTCAGACCAGGCCGCGGACTGAATGCGTCTGGGGTATGGGCGGCGACGGCATCGCCGATTGTTCGGAAGTCACGTATGAACTCGGTGATCTATGTTGCACCCGACAACCCGTTTCCGAGAGCAGCGGCATCTTCCATATTGTAAACGGCGCGGAGTGCGCTTACGGTGACGATCATGACGGTTATTACGATTGCGATTGCACCAGTGCCGCGGAATTTGACGTGAGCGAAATCGATGATTGTTTCGCGCCCGGATATCAAGCGGGAGACCTGTGTTGTGACGCGAATGATGATGTGACGAAGCTATGAGTCAATATAGCGGGAACAGCGGGAACAGCGGGAAAAGAAGCTCTTTTCCCGCTCCTTCCCGCTCCTTCCCGCTGTTCCCGTTATGCGGTTTGATTCTGATGACTTTCTTGTTGTTCATGCCGACCGATGCACGAGCGACCGTCTCACCCACCCCTTGCCCCGGCAACGTCTGCGTCGGCTCATTCGTGGTCGGCGGACAGACCATCAATTATGCCTATACGGAGCACATCAGGCCCAACGGAACCCTGAAAATTCGCCTTAATGGAGGTGTCTACAGCGAAGCCACGTTGATTTCGCATATTATCCACAGCCTTCCGGCTTTCGATAGTTGGGACAAGTACGCCAATCCCACGAACGGCGCCGTATTCCTGCCGAGTGAGGATATCAATCCCGCGCAGACGGCTTATGAGCGGCTCGACGCCGACGGTTGTATCGGTTGTATCGTCGATCAGGTGCTGACCGTGACATTCTCCGGTTTGGCCGAAGGTGCGTATAATTTTGATATTTCGGTTTTCCAGAATGGTGAAGGAGGTAGCAAAAGTCTTCTCGATTTTTACGTCGATACCAACGCCCCGTCGAACGGCGACGAGAGCGAGGTGTGGGGCGCGATTGCCGGCATGAGCGATCCGTGCGCCGACACTGTGGACAACGACATCAATTTTTACGGCGATTGTCTCGACGCGGCGGTGTGTACGGGCGAAATCGGTCGGGTCGCCGACGGTTCGATTTGCGAGGATCCCGAGGTGACCTGCACCGACGGTTTCGATAATGACGGCGATGGTCTGACCGACTGCCAGGATGACAGCTGCGACGGCCTTCCGGGAAGGCTGGCACCTTTAGCGAATTGCCAATTCGAGAATGAGTGGGGAGCCGCGACGTGCGGCGATACGTTCGATAACGACGGTGACGGCCTGATTGATTGCGTGGACAACGTTTCCGCCAATCCGGTCGGAAATCCCGCGCGGACGTGCTGGAAACAGGTGGCATACGGCTGTTTGGACAGTGAAGCCGGGTTTTGCGCTGATGGGGTGGATAACGACGAGGACAGTCCTTTCGATTCCGCGTGGGACGCCAATCCGTTGACCGGGCGTGACTGTAGCGACTACGACTGTGCCGGTGATCCTGCTTGTCCGTCGCAGGAGCATCGTGACGCGGCCGGGGGCGACGCTGATCTACAGTGCTTCAACACCCTGGACGACGACCTGGATGGGCTGTTCAACTGCGCGGATCCGGACTGTGTCGGTATGGATAACGGAGTGCTCATCTGTTACGAGAAGGAATTCGACATCGTCGAGCGATACCAGAAATGTGCTAACAGCTTCGATGACGACGGTGACAGCGATACGGACTGTGCTGACGGAGACTGCGGCAGTCAGTTCGGAAATTGCGGACCGTGTCCGTCGCGCGAGGATGTCGTCTACGGTTCATGCGCTGACAGTCAGGATAACGACAATGACGGTGACACCGATTGTGTGGATCCGGACTGCCAGGTCGGTGGCCCCGGACCTGACGCCAGTCTCGGTTATCTCGGACATGCGGCCCGTTGCGGTGCGACGGAAAATTCAGCCGATATGTGCCAGGACCTGTTCGATAATGACGGAGATGGTGATACCGATTGTGCGGACGGCGACTGCGCCGGTTTCGCTCAGTGCTCCGCGTCGGAGAACACCCTCGTGATGTGCGGCGACGTCTACGATAATGACGGAGACGGCCTGATCGATTGCGTGGATCCGGATTGTTGGGGTGTTGTGGGAGCCTGCGCGGCCAAGAGTTGGACGGATGCCGTCTGCCAGATAGTCCCGCGCCTGGGTCCGTTCAGTGCGTTCGCCGGCATCGACCCGACAGTGACCGCGGCGGCGACCGAGGCCACGCATGTCAATTCTACCGACATTATCCGCCTTATCGGAGCCGGTAATTATTCCTCTTTGACGATCGTGATCGGAGATAATACCAATCCGGCCGATTATTATCCTTATGCCCAGCCGAAGACCGCTGGCTCGCCATGCGTTCTCGCCGGTACCAACAGCGCCAAGCTGGATTTCATCGCCGTGCCGGGTCATGTCGTCCAGATCTTCAATTTGGCCGGCCAGACGGTCGACGGTTTTGATTTGACGTTCACTTGTCCGACCACTGCCATACCGACACCGCTCCAGGATTATCCGATCAGTATCTCTGTCCTGAAACTGCCGGGTGACGTGCCGGAGTACGGAGATGAGGTCTTCGATTACACGTTGTTCGAGGGGACTCCGCCGATAGTGTCCGATGTGGAGGCCGAGGGAGAGAGTCCGGCCGGTACGATCAGGGTCGGACGTGCGGAAGGGCGGCGTTTTCGGGCGATTGCGCAGGATCCGGGTGTCGGTCTGGACACGAGCGGCATCTGCGCCTGCACGGTGACGGTCGATGGTATCGATTATGATACTCCGGATAGCGACTGCGTCACGGGACCGATCCAGTTTTTCGATGATGGGGTCGTTCCAGTCACGGCGTTCGCCGAGGACGGCGTCAATAATGTCGGGGCCGCGAGTCCGGTGCAGAATTTTACCATCAACGTCACGCCAGAGGTGGTCGATCAGCTGATCGCGTATCCCGCCGACGGCATCATTACGTCGGCTCCCTTTTTCCGTACGAATAAGCACACGTTAGCCCTCGATAGGACAGAATTCCTGACCGCGGCCAGCGGAAATTTTAATCCGAACTGTGAAGTGCTCATTCGGGACAAGTTTGGAGCGGTGATGGATGGACCGTTGAATACGACATCCTTTGTCGGATTGCCCGCCGGAAATAGCTTGATTTGCGAGAATTTGAGCCTTGACCTGTCCACGCTGACCGGCTGGCCGTATGCGGACGGTGAATACTTCGTGACTTTCAGGGCTACGGACGAGGATGGTGATACCGTCGAATCGAACCGTCAGGTCATGTACGTCTGTAACAGCACGCCGGCACCGGGCGATCCGGAGGATGTCTGTTCTTGGGCCGATTTCGACCGGGATGGCGCGGCTGAAGCGCTGTACACGACTCTTTATTGGACCTCGCATCAGGCCTGCGACAACTGCGTCAACCTGGCCAACCCGTCGCAGGATGACGAGGACGCCAACGGTGTCGGGGAGCAGTGCGAGCCAGGTGCTTGCGGGCCGCCTGAGAGCCACACCGGCAGATGCGAAGTAGATCGGGATTACATCTGCGGTTATAATTCGGACGATGCGGTCTGTCCGGGGAATACCTGGTGCTGTCCTGACACGGGTCCTGTTCAGGAGTGCAAATGCCCGTGGGGGTTGTGTCTCTATGGTGGTCAGGTCTGTTTCGATGACCCGGAATGCAAATATTGCGATAACGATTTATCCATCGGTTGCATTACGGATAATGACTGTGTGTTAGCCGGTGTCGGGGGCCTCTGTGACGGTAGCGGTGGTTTTGGTCTGTGCGCCGGAGATGGCACCACGGCCTGCAAACGGGACGCGGATTGCGCCGCGGCAACCGTCGACGGACCCTGTCTGGGCGCCAACATTTGCGATAACCTGATGTTCCCCTGGCTGGAGACTACCTACGGTAACGTGTTTTCGGGCAAGAAGATCTACGCGCCGGAAGATCCGCCGTCCGCCAAGTTTAATGCTACCTACTGTATCATCGCCAAGAGTTCGATACTGAATTTCACGAGCGAGCTTTGTAGTGAGGAAGCGGATTCGACCGTGGATTTCGTGCGACCGAAGCAGGAGAACGCCTATGCGACCATCCTGGGCAGGATTGATGTCAATGGTCTGCTGGCCGGCCGGTATGGTGATGTCACGACCGTCACGTCGGCCGAGCTCGAAGCCACTTTGACTACGATGGGGAATCCCCTGAACGGTCGGGTGATCGCCGTCACTGACGGCGGTGACGCGACCATCGGAGCCCACACTTTCGCTAACGGCGCGCTCAGCAACAAAGGGGACGGGACCATCCTTATCGTCGGTGGCGATCTCTACATCACCGGTGACATGGACTACGGACCGGGAACGGTGTCGAGGCTCTCACAGCTCGCTTCTGTCGGGTGGATCGTCCTGCCGGCGGCAGATGGATCCAAGGGGCATGTCTTCATCGATCAGGGGGTCCAGGCACTGGTGGGCGCGTTCTTCGTCGGGGGCAATGAAGGAATCTACACCGTAACGCCGCCGGTTCCCGCAAGCGAAACCCCACTCACTGTCTACGGGCTGGCGATAGCGCGTAAGTTCCACTTCAAGCGCAACTTAAGGAGTGTGGACATGGGGTCGGAGCGGTTCATCTATGATGGCCGGGCGGTCGTCAATCCGCCGCCTGGGTTTGAAGATATCGGGAAGTCACTGCCGGTGATTACTGATACGCCGTAATAAAAAGTCTAAAAGTCGAAAAGACTAAGAGTGTTGATTTTTTGTACTGTTTCGCGAACGGAAACCTTTTTTAACTTTTAGACTTTTAGACTCTTCGACTCCACCATGTGTATAACCATGCACACCACGCTTAAATGGTGTATAATGACCTTGATTAGGAACGACAACTAATCACGTCTGATTTATGGGTCTGTTCGGTTCGAAGAAAAAAAGTTACCTCGGCATCGATTTCGGTTCCGGGGGTATAAAATTAGTCGAGCTTAAAAGTGAGAAGGGAAGGGCCAAGCTCTTCACTTATGCTTTTACTGAACGAATGCCGGGAGCAGAACCGCTGAATCTGGTGGATGCACCCGAAGAGGCGGCAGACCTGCTCAAGAAGATGCTCGCGAAAGCGAAGGTGACCACCAGCAGGGCGATTACGGGTCTGCCGGTAGCTTCCGTATTCAGTTCCGTCGTGACCGTGCCGAGAGGAAACGAAAAGGAGATCAATGACGCGGCGCGCTGGCAGGCCAAGAAGCTCATACCGGTCCCGCTTGACGAGATGCAACTCGATTTCAAGCCCATTAACGGGTATGGCAAGAAAGCTAAGAAGGAGAAGAAGACAGGGGGAAAGGGAAAAGGAGATGAGGAGAAAAAGACAGTCCAGGTTCTGATTACCGGCGCGTCGAAGGCGATGATAGAGAAATACATCAAGGTTTTCGGGCGGACCGGTCTTGATCTGGCCAGCCTGGAGACCGAAACACTGGCTCTCATTCGGTCGTTAGTCGGCAAGGACCGTTCGACGACAATGCTCGTGGACATCGGGGCGTCTCGGACGAACATCATCATAGTCGAGAACGGAATCCCGTACGTCACCAGAAGCGTCGACATGGGCGGTGTCAGTCTGACCAGGGCGATGGCTAAGACGTTGTCCATGGATCTGAAAGGGGCCGAGGAGATGAAGACCGACATCAAGAGCGTATCGACTCTCTATCCGGGTGAGGGTATGCCGAAGATCTTCGAGAAGACGATGGCGCCCATGGTCACCGAGCTGCAGTATTCGATCAATCTCTACACGGGTCAGGCGGCTGAAGGGGAAGAGAAGGGTGTCGAAAAGATCATACTGACTGGCGGTACGGCCGCACTGCCGGCACTTGCCGGATATTTTTCCGGTCAGCTGAACATGAAGGTGTACGTGGGGGATCCATGGGCACGCGTGGCCTACCCGGGTGATTTGAGGCCTGTGCTCGATGAAATCGGGACGAGATTCTCCGTGGCGGTCGGCCTCGCCATGTCAGAGATGGAATAGGGACAAGTTCAGGAGTACAGAAGCATAGAAGCGAGAAAGAATTACTTCTATACTTCCATACTCCTGTACTCCCTGACTCAATAAGCATGGACCTTTTTCAAGGGGACAACGCAAAAGGGCAGGAAGGCGCAGGACCGGCCGAAAAGCCGACCGGTTCCGGAGCTTTGCCTATCCCGTCGCCTCCGCCCTCACCCGAAAAGAAAGAGGCGGAACCCTCCGGATTCATGGGGGGTCTTCGGGTTTCTTTGATGCCATCCGGGGAAAGAGAGGAGAAGGGGGCGGACATGCGTCGACAATTGGTCATTCTTTTCGCCGTGCTCATCATCGAAACCATCATCATCGGCGGTGCGTTCCTGTTCGTGTCCAAGCGGGAAGCCGAGGCCAATGTGCACAGACAGGAACTTCAGCAGACGCTAACGGAAGTGACTCAGCAGATACGGGAAAGCGAGGACAGCACGAAGACCATGACTCTTTTCGATTCGCGCGTCCGCGCGGCCACCGACCTCCTGGACAGTCACGTCTACTGGTCTTCGTTATTCGATTACATCCAGAGCCGCACCAAGCCTTCCGTGCTTTTTCTGAACTTTTCCGGTGACTATGCCAGTGGTGTGGTTACACTTGATGCGATGGGGCAGACGTACCGCGACGTGGCGGAGCAGATCGTCATCCTTCGGGAGGATCCTATGGTCGATGAAGTGATAACCTCTTCAGCATCGGCCAATATCGATGAGGTCGGCAATATCCTAGGGGTATCGTTCGGGATGGTGCTTAAGTTGAATCAGGACGTATGGAACGAGGCAGGGGCCGGTGGAAACGGAGACGTCGTCGTCAACGGTTCCGGAAACGGTAACGGTCAGTAATATGGAGGAGGAGAAGAAGGAGAAATCGCCGATCGTAAAGTATCTCCCGGTCATAATCGTGGTGGTCGTCTTGTCGTACGGCGTGGGGGCATATTTCCTTCTGTTCATGCCGAAGATAGGTCATCTGATGCCCGGCGGATCGCTTGACCTGAAGCCCTTGGAGGCGCGGTTAGGTGACTATCAGGCTTATTTGAGTCGAATCATCGAAGAAAAAGAGCAATTCGAGCAAGTTCACAAGGATCATGTCAGTAAGATACCGACGATACTCCCAGACAAGCCGGACGAGCCGAACCTATACGTGCAGATGGATGCGATAGCTCAGGGCAACGGCCTTGTGCTGGTTTCGATAGATACGGTCGTCGACGAAGCGACGACCGGTCCTCATGGGGTCAAGAAAGTGCGTATTTCACTCAGTCTCGCGGGCGGCACGTATCAGGAATTCCAGAATTTACTGAATGATCTCGAACGTCTCGTGCGGGTGTCCGATATCGAGTCAGTGACTTTTTCGTCCGGCGGGACGGATTACAGCGTGATTCTGACAGCATATTTCATAGAGCCGGGGTTCACTCCTGTTCAGGCGGCCCCGACGGCGCCGCTGCTTCCGGACAGGATTTAGTCGATGTATAGACCATGAATAAAGAGCAAAAACAGATTGTACTATTCATAGCGTTACTGGTGGTCATCGCTGGTGTATTGGTGTTCTTCAATAGACATCGTTTCGTCCCAAAACCCGGTATGGCGGTTCAGCTTCCTCCGGCACTCCCGCAGCTGATATTCGATGAGGGAGAACGGGATAACCTTTTCAATCGGGGCGTCTACAAGGGTCTGGATACATTTGCCGCGCCGGTCGACCCCTGGAATGTCGGCAATGTCGGCAGCGAGGTGCCGTTCAGGACACCGAAGACCGACGAAGAGGAGTGATTTCATTATGGCGAATAAGAAGGGCACAGAACTCTTGGACATCCTGCTCGAGACCGGTCAGATAACAGAGGAGCAATACAAGGAGCTGATCACGGAGCAGGGTGAAAGCGGTAAGTCCTACGAGAAGCTTATCGCGGAGAAGAGATTGGTCGATGATGAGCTTCTGGTGAAGGCCAGGGGCACGGTTTTGGGTATTCCCTATGCCGATCTGGTCGGTCAGGAGATCGCGCTCGACGTGCTTAACCTGATCCCGCAGGAGGTCGCCGACAACAATAAGGCCGTCGCTTTCGCCAAGGTCGATGATCTGGTGAGCATAGGCATGCTTGAGCCACGGGCCATGCGGGCCGCGCAGGCGATTGATTTTCTCGCCAGGACCAACAAGTTCAAGCCGCGGTATCACATCATATCCAAGGCTTCATACGATGCAGCCTTCAAGAAATATCGGGAGCTCGGCAAGGAGGTCGAACACGCCCTCGAAGTGGCCAAGGAGAAGTTCGAGGGGCCGGAGGAGTTAGAAGTCAAGGCGGAAGAGCACATCGAAGAGGTGATCAAAGGGGCGCCGGTTTCACGGATCGTATCGGTGATCCTGAAACATGCCGTCGAGGGAAACGCCTCCGACATTCACATCGAACCCTATGGAGAGGAGACAAGGGTGAGGTATCGTGTGGACGGGGTATTGCGCACATCCATCACTCTCCCGAAATATATCCATCCGTCCATCGTCTCGCGCATCAAGGTTCTCGCGAACCTGAAACTAGACGAGACACGTATTCCGCAAGACGGCAGGATTCGGGACACGATCGGAGACAGGATCATCGACTTCCGCATCTCGACCCTTCCGTTGACGGATAACGAGAAGGTCGTCATGCGTATCTTGGATACGACAAGGGGAGTGCCGCAACTTCATGAGCTCGGCTTCCGTCCGAGATACGTCGAGTTGATCAAAGAACAGATTCGACAGCCACACGGCATGTTCCTGATCACCGGTCCGACCGGTAGCGGTAAGTCGACGACACTCTTTACGATACTGAACATGAGGAATGAGGATGGCGTGAACATCTCGACCCTCGAAGATCCGGTGGAGTATCAGATAAAGGGCGTCAATCAGTCACAGATCAGGCCCGCTGTAGGGTTTACGTTCGCTGCCGGATTGCGTTCCATATTGCGTCAGGACCCGAACATCATAATGGTAGGTGAGATCCGTGATGGGGAGACGGCTGAGCTGGCTGTTCATGCCGCCCTTACCGGTCACCTGATCTTTTCGACCCTGCACACGAACGATGCTGTCGGCGTGGTTCCGCGCCTGGTCGACATGCACGTGGAACCGTTCCTGCTCGGTGCTACGATTAATGTCGCCATAGCCCAGCGTCTGGCTCGGAAGATCTGCGAGCGTTGCAAGGCCAAGGTGGCGCTGCCGGCTGAAGTCGAGCGAGGTGTGATCGAAGAACTGAAAGAGATTCCCGACGAGTATTTTCAGGAGGTGGGACTGGACAAATCCGCTTCGCCCGTATTCTATAAAGGTCGTGGGTGTATCAGATGCCAGGATTCCGGCTTCGTCGGTCGTGTGGCCATGGCAGAAATGATCGTATTCGACGATAAGTTGGAGCGGTTGGTGACAAGAGGTTTTCCGGCGGAGGAGGTCCGGGCCGCGGTCCAGGATCAGCAGATGATAAACCTGCGTCAGGACGCGCTGTTGAAAGCTTTGGAAGGATTAACTACAATTGAGGAGGTGATGAGGGTCACCGCAGATTGATTTACCCCCAGACGAAAACCTTATGTCTGAAGAAGGCGGAAAAAACAAGGTGCTTATCGTGGACGACGACGCGTTCCTTTCCGGTATCTATGCGACCAAGCTGGAGCTTGAGGGATTTCAGGTCGTGACCGCGAGGGACGGTGAGGAGGGACTGAAGGCAGCGGGCGAGGAGAAACCCAATATAATCCTGCTAGACGTCCTGATGCCCAAGCTGGACGGTTTCGAGACACTCAAGCGGCTCAAGCAGGACGAGGCGACGAAGGGTATTCCCGTGATCATGCTTACTAACCTGGGCCAGAAAGAGGATATCGAACAAGCCCTGGAAGCCGGAGCCCAAGACTATCTCATAAAGGCGCACTTCGTGCCGGCGGAGGCGGTCGAGAAGATCAAGGCGGTACTTAAGGTCGAGTGATTGGTAAACTCAGGGCGCCGCGAAAAGCTGGCAATTGATTGTCAGCATTAAGGATTCGTCCCCAGTCCCATGCCAAGGTTCGATTACCGCGTAAGAGACAAGGAAGGTCAGGCGATTACAGGTGCTATTGAAGCACCCACATCGGAAATCGCTATGGAGACCCTAAGGGATAGGGGTTTTTTTGTCGTTTCGTTGGAGGAGGCGAAGAAGGCCGGGGTGTTCGAGTTTGAATTGCCGTTCTTCAACAAGATTCCGATCAAGGATATCGTGATCTTTTCCCGCCAGTTTTCAGTGCTGATGGGTGCCGCTGTTCCGCTCGTGCAATCATTGCAGACCGTTGCCAGGCAGACTAAGAATCCTCGATTGCACAAGATCCTGCTGGAGGTGGCGGATGAAGTGGAGGCGGGAACCGCGCTGTCCGGCGCGTTGGAGCGCCACCCGAATGCCTTCTCGGAGTTTTTCGTCCACATGGTGCGGTCTGGAGAGACCACTGGCCGGCTTGAAGAGATCATGAACTATCTGGCTGATCAGATGGAGAAGGATTACGACCTGAACCAGCGGATACGGGGGGCGATGATCTACCCGATATTCATTCTTATCGGTCTGGTCATCGTCGGGTTCGTCATGATGGCGTTCGTTATTCCCAAGTTGACCGAAGTGTTGTCGCAATCCGGTACCGACCTTCCGTGGACCACGGAACTGCTGATCGTCACCAGCGGCTTCTTCAAGGTCTATGCGATTCACATCATTGTGGCGGCGTTTCTCGCCATTGGGGGTTTCAAGTGGTGGACGAGCACGAAGACTGGGCGATATATCTGGGACAAGTATAAGTTGTACCTTCCTATTTTCGGTAATATCTTGAAAATGATTTACGTCGTCCGGTTTACGCAGAGCTTCGGGACGATGATTACCGGGGGTGTGGATATTCCGAGCGGTCTGCAGATAAGTTCCGATGTCGTGGGTAACGCCTATTATAGGGAGCAGCTGATGGAAACGAAGAGGGAGGTTTCGGATGGTAATCCGCTGACTTCTGTATTCGTTCGGGAGCGTTCCATGCCGGACATGGTCCCCCAAATGATATCAGTCGGGGAAGAGACCGGGCGCTTGGCCGAGGTCCTGGCTAAATTGACGGATTTCTATACCAGGGAGCTGTCGCACGCCGTATCCAATCTTGTACACGCCATTGAGCCGTTGATAATGATGGTTATGGGCGTGGCTGTGGGGGTGATGGTGGCCGCTATCCTCCTCCCAATGTACAACATGGCCACGCAGTTCTAGACAGCTTTCGGGATAGCTTGATAGTAGGATAGGGGCAAGACAGGAGCAATCCTGTCTTTTTGTTATTGTGAAACGGTGGGTGGGAAGCGGGAAGCACGAGGCTTGAGGCGGGAGGTATTCATAATTTTATGACACTTCTTCCCGCCTCCCGCTTCCCGCTTCCCGCCCGTACCACTCCCAGGTTTCTCAACTTGACTCGCCAGCTATAAACGAACTTATGCGTGTGTGATATAATTTAAAGGACATGTGGATATTTATTTCATGTCATCTCCAGACGTCTGGAGGAAAATCTCTAACCCGAAGGGAGGTGTAATATGCGCAAAACTAATAAAGGTTTCACACTGATCGAGCTGCTGGTCGTTATCGCGATCATCGGTCTGCTCTCAACGCTGGCCGTCGTCGCTCTCAACAGCGCTCGTCAGAAATCTCGTGACTCGAAGCGTGTCGCGGACATCAAACAGGTCCAGACCGCACTTGAGCTGTACTTTGCCGACCAGAACGGTTACCCGGCGGATCCGACCGGTTACCTCGGCGAAACCGGAGCTGTGGCTCTGTGTTCGAACGGCTGGCAGGCCACATGTGGTTCAAACACCACTTACATGGGTCTCGTCCCGTCCGCTCCTACGCCTGCTGACGGTACATGTACGACGTCAACCAACCCGTACGACTATACCCAAACGGGCAGTGGTAGTGGGTACACGCTTTTGTTCTGCATCGGTGGCACAGTCGGTGACTTAACCGCTGGAGCACACACTGGCAGTGCAAACGGCATTCAATAAGCTTCGTTGCCGCCTTGTATGAACAGGGCGGTTCGTGGCCGAATTCGGCAATATAAAGACTTCCGCCCTCCGCGGAAGTCTTTATTATGGGGGGCGGGGATTGAGAGCGGGGCTCCTTTTTTGTCATTGCGAGGCCGAAGGCCGAAGTAATCTCGTGGTTTAGGCTTAAGCCGACGGGATTGTTTCGTCGGCTGTGGCCTTCTCGCAATGACAAAAAGGTGGGGAGCTGGAGAAGGGGTAAATTGAGTGGAGAAAGGGGACAAAGCGGAGATTGGAATCTTTCTCACCCTCTCACTTTCTCACTCTCTAACCCCTACGCTCCCACACCCTCAACCCCGGTATAATATAGGTAAGAATCATGGTATCATTCAGTCGTATGCTACCATTTTTACAGGTATTTATTTTTGCGTTTGGGGCCATGATCGGCAGTTTCTTGAACGCGGTCCTCTGGCGCCTTCGGACGAAGGAAAGCTTCCTTTACGGCAGGTCCTATTGTCCGAAATGCAGGCATCGACTGTCGGTCTTCGATCTAGTCCCGTTATTCAGCTACCTTCTCTTGAGAGGGAAGTGTCGCTACTGTTTCCTGCCGATAGGGTCGTCATATTTCTTTATTGAGGCAGTCACGGGCCTGTTGTTTCTGATGGTTGCATTGACATCCTTTCCGGTCGGAGCCGAGTCTATCGGGGCGGTCGCGTTCGCGAACTTACTTCTTGGCTGGTTCGTGGTTTCCGTACTGGTGATCGTATTCGTCTACGATCTGCGCTACATGCTCATACCGCGCTCGATTACGCTTCCGGCTACAGTGCTCGCACTTGCGGCGAACGTGGCACTGGGGATGGATATCGCCCATCTTGTGATCGGTGTCGCGATCGGCGGGGGATTCTTCTGGCTGCAGCGGCTATTGTCCAAGGGTAAATGGGTGGGCGGCGGTGATGTCTATCTAGGTCTGTTCATGGGGGCAGTCCTTGGATATCCGTTAATCCTGGTCGCGCTGTTCATCGCTTATGTCGCCGGAGCATTGATCGGTGTTTCGTTGATGGTCATCAAGAGGAAGACCATGAAAAGCGAGTTGCCGTTCGGTACGTTTCTGGCGGCGGGAACTGTATTCACCTTGCTTTACGGTCAGGTGATACTGGGCTGGTATATGGGTCTGCTATAGTATGTCGCAATCATTCATGCGAAGAAAACGAGGGCAGCGCGGATTCACACTCATCGAGATGTTGATTTCGCTGTCGATATTCGCGGTAATCACTGCGATGGCCGTGGCGAATTTCAGGGCCGGTGCTCAAGGTGATGAATTAAGGGTGTCTGCGCGGCTGGTCGCATCGACCGTCAGGAGAGCGCAGACGCAGGCCGTTGCCGGATATTCGATCTTTTTCTGTCATGGCGGTGCGGACGAAGGCAAGGTCTGTCCGTCAGGGAATGATTCGGAATGCGGCGGCGGTGTCTGCACGAAGGACATACCTGATGCGTGGGGAGTCAGGATATCGACTCTTTCCGGCGAAAATCGTGAGCTGATCGTATTCGCCGACACGAACGGAAGCAAGCGATATGAGTCAGGTGAGGCGGTCAGGTTCGATGCGATATCATCGGGGCCGTTCGTCAATATCCTGTCAGTGACCCCGAATGACGCGAACGTTCTGGATATCATATTTGAACCGCCGAAACCCAAGATGTATTTCAACGATTCTATCGTAAACGGCATCGCGACGATCGTTCTCGAGCATCAACATACCGGTACGCAGCAATCAGTGACGGTGAACCGCATTTCCGGACTGGTTTCAGTGGAATGACATCACTATGTTCTCCAGGAGCGCACATAAAAATATGAAAGCGCGTAGCGCCGGGCAGAGCTTGCTTGAGGCGATCGTGGCTTCAGGAATCATCGTCACTGCGGTGGGGGCCGCTTTGACGCTGGTCCAAAGCTCGATCAACGCGGCCAAGGAGAGTGATAACAGGCTCATCGCGTCAAATCTGGCTAGAGAGGGCGTGGAGGTCGTCAGGGCCATGCGCGATTCCAACTGGCTGGCCGGAAACGACTGGGATCAGGGTCTGGAGGGTGCGGGCTTCGATTACTCGGGCGTCGTCATATTCGATGCCGCCACTAAGTCCTGGTCGATGGATTTCGGGGCAGGCAGTCTCGATGATGTCGAGACCGCCGTATACAGACAAGTCGTGACCGGCGGACCCGAACAGCCGGGAATGTTTCTTCAGGGGATTCCTCAGCCAGCTGGCACCGATACCACGCTTTTTCGTCGGATAACGCACACCAGGGCGCTTTGTAGTGTCGTGGCCGGCAGTACGTCCAACTTCATCAATTACGAACTGAAGGCCGACGGTGAAAGTTGCGCCACCGAAAAGATCGGGATTGACGTCAGATCATACGTGAGGTGGACCAGTGCGGGAGGAGACGAGCGCGAGATTCACGTGGTCGAACGGATGTTTAATTGGCGGTGATTATGTACGGGGCAAGACGGGGCAAAATGTGGAAAGACGGGGCAAGACGGGGCAAGACGGGATTGTTTTTTCGCGTCTTTCCGCGTGTTTTGGGTATGCGCATGCATGAGCGAAAGGCCGTGAGGAGTAGCTGTCGTGGATTCACGCTGATGGAGATGATCGTCGCTATCACGATCTTTTCGACGCTCATCGTCGCGGCGACAGACATTTTCTTGTTGGCCAGTCGCACCCAGAGGAAGGTGTTCGACCTCGAAAGCATGCAGGCCAGCGCCAGGTATACGATGGAGGCGATGGTCAGAGAAGTCAGGACGGGTGTGATCGACCTGGATTATTATGCCGGCCGTGCCCAACCGCTCGGTACGCCGGATACGGAGCTCGCTCTGATCGACAGTGAGGGGGATCAGATCAGGTTTTTCGAGAGCGACGCAAGCACTGAAGCCGATTGTCCGAACGAGAACAGTCGTCCGTGTCTGCTGGTGGCGGTCGGCGTCAATCCGCCCGCCCCCATCAGCCCGAAAGGCATCAGGGTCAGGTCCGTCAGTTTTTACGTCAGTCCTGACGTGGATCCGTTCGCGTTCAATTCCGCGGCCGGCTCCTACCTGTCGAATATCCAGCCCTCTGTCACGATCGTGATGTCATTCGAAAGCGCGTCACGCAAGATTGATGAGCGCACCTATACTTATTTACAGACCACGGCCACCAGCCGTAGATACGAGCGATGATTATTTCCGGTAAAAAAACGAGATCGTCCGGAGTCGGGCAGGGGCGCGGAGCGGTCTTGCTGTTTTCGCTTCTCGTGTTGAGCGCTGTCATGATCGGTTCGGTAGGGCTCGGTTCGCTGGTGCTGAACCTGCTACAGCAGACTAAGGTCATCGACCAGTCAATTGTGGCGTTCTACGCGGCTGAAACGGGTATCGAGGAGTCATTATATAACGCCAGAAAGACCGGTAATCTGCCTGGGTCCTATGCGCTCCGGACCGTACCGTCCGGTTCGACCTGGTCGAGTGTCGTCTCGGACACGAAAGAGATCGTCTACGCGACCATTCCTGAAGATGAGTTCATCGAAGTGAACCTGTTCAGTCCGGAAGCTCCGACAATCGCGACACCGATCGCCAACGTAGAGATAGACTGGAGTGACGGATGTGGCGGCTGTTCGGTCCTTACGTTGAGTATGGTCAGTTGGATACCGGGAGCACCGATCGCCTGGGCGCCGAGCTCCGAGACCCGGACCTATGACTTCGCTTCGAGGCCGGCTACGATATCCACCGGACCGTCCAACAAGCTCTACAAGGTGCGTCTCCGCGCGAAAAACGCCACACTCGACAATGTGACCGTCCGCGCTTATGATGTCGGATCGAATCCGGTGGCGCTGCCGGGCCGCATAGAGATAGATGTGACCGGTGAATTCGGTGATACGAGACGTCGTCTTCTGGCCAGTATGCTGCATGGCGCGCCGCTTTCCGGCATCTTTGATTTCGTGGTATTCAGTGAATGTTCTCTCGTCAAGGGAAACCGGCCGATAAGTTGTCCATAATCGAAGCTTAGGAGCTAAGGAGCCGAGAAGCTAAGGGACGAATTTTTTAAAAGAATTGCTCTTGAGCCTCTAAACTCCTTAGCTCCTAAACTCCACCATGACCAAACAAGAAGCGAAAAAACGTATTGACCAGCTGAAAGAAGCGATAAACCATCATCGCTATCTTTATCATGTCCTCGATAAGCAGGAGATATCCGAAGCGGCGCTCGATTCCCTGAAACATGAACTTCTCGGGCTGGAACGTGAGTATCCGGACCTGGTCACGTCAGATTCGCCCACGCAGCGGGTCGAGGGAAAACCGCTCGACAGGTTCAGGAAGGTCCGGCACGAGACGCGGATGCTCTCGATGGAGGATGTCTTTTCGTCGGATGAACTCGAAGACTGGAACTTACGGATCAGCAAGCATGTCGGCGAGACCCCGGAAGAGTATTATGTGGAGCTCAAGATGGACGGTCTCGCGGTCTCTCTTGTCTACGAAGACGGGCTACTTGCGGTCGGTGCGACCCGGGGAGACGGAGAAGTGGGTGAGGATGTCCTGAACAATCTCAAGACAGTCGAAGCGATTCCGTTGCGGTTGCGACGACCGGAACAGAAGGAGGTCGATGCGTTCATCAGGAAGTTCGGTGAGCGGCTTGATGTCGACAGGTTCCGTGAGGTGATGAGTGGATTGGCCGGGCGGATCGAGGTGCGGGGTGAGGTGTTCATGCCAAAGGGTATTTTTGACCGGCTGAACGTGGAGCAGGAGAAAGCAGGGCAGCCGTTGTTCGCCAATCCCAGGAACGCGGCCGCCGGCAGTATCCGACAGTTGGATCCGGCCGTCGCGCGGCAGAGAGGTCTGGACTTCTTCGGTTACGCGTTACTCGGTGACTTGGGTCTCGGTACTCACGAACAGGCCCATGAACTGATGAAGCTGTTGGGGGTCAAGATAAATCCACTCAGCATTCGGGTGGAATCGCCGGGCGAGATCGGCGACCACTATCGGAAGATACACAAGAAGCGCGACAGGTTGCCGTATTGGATCGATGGTATCGTCGTCGTGGTGAATGACGATGCGTTGTTCGGGCGGCTCGGCGTCGTCGGAAAGGCGCCGCGAGGCAGTGTCGCTTTCAAGTTTCCGGCGGAACAGGCGACTACCGTGATAGAGGATATCCGCATTCAGGTCGGACGCACGGGAGCTCTTACTCCGGTCGCTGTCATGCGTCCGGTCAAGGTCGCCGGAACGACCGTTACGCACTCGACGCTCCACAATATGGATGAGATCGGACGGCTGGGCGTCATGATAGGGGATACCGTCGTCATCGAGAAGGCGGGTGACATCATTCCGAAGGTGATCAGGGTCATCGAAGAGGCCAGGAACGGTGATGAGCGCAAGTTCAGGATGCCCAAGAAGTGTCCTTTCTGCGGCTCCGCCGTCAGGAAGGATGAAGGCGGAGTAGCTCATTACTGCGCCAATAAGGACTGCTATGCCCGTTCACTGCGGGGTATCATGCACTTCATATCGAAAGGCGGGATCGATGCGGATGGGGTCGGTGGCAAGATGATCGAAAAGTTCATGGAAGAAGGGCTTGTCCGCGACGCGGCGGATCTGTTTACGCTGACCGAGGCGGATCTGACGGGTCTTGAGGGTTTTGGAAAGAAATCCGCCGAGAACGTGATCGTTTCCATCAAGACCAGCCGCAAGGTGCCGCTCGGCAAGTTTATCTACGCGCTCGGTATCCGACATGTGGGCACGCAGACCGCGATGGATCTGGCGGATGAGTTCCGCGGCATCGAAGCCCTGCGGGAGGCACCACAAGAGAGGATGGCTTCTGTCGAGGGAGTCGGACCGATCGTAGCCGAAAGCGTGGCAGCTTATTTCAGCGACAAGAAGAATTCCAGACTGGTAGATCGTCTGCTCGAATACATGGAAGTCCAGTCGGTCAGCGGCAGGAAGACGGCCGGTCCGCTTACGGGAAAGACCTTCGTGCTTACCGGAACCATGCGGAAAATGACCCGTAATGAGGCTAAGGATCGGATACGCGTCCTGGGCGGCAAGGTCGTCGGTTCTGTTTCCGGAAGTACTGATTTCCTGGTGGTGGGGGAGAGTCCGGGGTCGAAGTTGGATAAGGCGAAGAAGTTCGGCGTGACAGTCTTGAAGGAGCCTGACTTTTTGGCTATGGTTATGAAGTAATCGGAGCGGAGGAAGCGGAGGGGGCGGAGGAAGGATGTTTCTCCGTTTTGTCCCCTTTCCCCGCTCCGTCACCTTATCTACTGATGCATATGTCTCTCACCTCTGAAGAAGTCGAAAAGATCGCCGGCCTGGCCAGGTTGGAGCTGGCGGATGACGAGAAGGAGTCTTTCCGCGAGAATATCTCGTCGGTTCTTGAATATGTCGGTAAGTTGTCGAAAGTCGATGTCGAAGATACGGAACCCATGAGCCACAGCGTGCCCGTCCTGAATGTGTTACGCGAAGATGAAGCCGTGCCATGCGCGAAAGGAGTGCGAGACCAGGTCGTGGATTCGTTCCCGGAAAGCGAGGACGACATGCTGAAGGTAAAGGCGGTTTTCTCTTAATCATATGGAAACTAAAGGACTTACGGCTTCCGATATCGCAAAAGACCTCGAAGAGGGCAAGTTCAGTTCGCGTGATGTCACCGAAGCCTATCTTGGGGTCGCCAAGGGGAACACCGAAAGTACTCATGCTTACGTCGATATCGATGAAGACGGCGCGCTTGCCGCCGCCGATGAAGCCGACAGGCGTCGCTCGAAAGGGAAGACGTTGTCGTGTCTCGACGGGGTGCCGATCGCGATCAAGGACAACATGCTGGTCACCGGGAGGCGCGCGACCGCGGGCTCGAACATCTTGAAGGAATATGTCGCTCCGTATGACGCGACAGCAGTGGTGAGGGTGCGCAAGGCAGGACTCGTGATTCTCGGAAAGACGAACATGGATGAGTACGCGATGGGTTCGTCGACAGAAAGTTCCTGTCACGGTGTGACCAGGAACCCTTGGGATACGGAGCGGGTTCCTGGTGGTTCCTCGGGTGGTTCAGCGGTGGCCGTATCGGAAGGATCGGCTCCGATCGCCTTGGGTTCTGATACCGGCGGATCCATCCGTCAGCCAGCCGCTCTTTGCGGTACCGTCGGATTCAAACCGACCTACGGACGCGTTTCCAGGTACGGACTGATCGCTCTCGCGTCGAGTCTCGATCAGATCGGTCCGTTCGCGAGGAGTGTCCGTGACGCTACCGATCTGCTGCGCATCATCGAGGGACGCGACAGCAATGATTCGACCAGTGTGGACCTGAAGGATGACTGGGTGCTGCCGGAATCGATCGGACATGACGTGAAAGGACTTAAGATCGGCATTCCGAAGGAGTACTTCGTGTCCGGGATGGAAGACGGTGTCGAAGCCGCCGTTCGGTCAGGGATTGAGCGGTTCAAGGAGCTTGGGGCGGAAATCAAGGAGATCAGCCTACCGCATTCCGATTACGCGCTCGCTACGTATTACATCATCATGCCGTGCGAGGCGAGTTCCAATCTGGCGAGGTTCGACGGTATCAGGTATGGGACGCGCATACCGGCGGATACGCTTGAGGAGACATACAGGAAGTCGAGGGGCGCGGGTTTCGGCAAGGAAGCCCGCAGACGGATAATGATCGGCACCTACGCGCTGTCGGCCGGATACTATGATGCGTATTATTTGCGCGCCATGAAAGTACGACGCCTGATCGCCAACGATTTCACCAAGGCGTTCGTTGATGTCGACTGCATTCTGTCGCCTACCGCACCGACCGTTGCCTGGCGACTCGGTGAGATGATGGATGATCCGCTCTCGATGTACCTGCAGGATATCTTTACGGTGTCGGTGAATGTTGCCGGTCTTCCGGCGATCAGCGTGCCATGCGGCTTGTCGGACGGGCTTCCCGTGGGCCTACAGTTGATCGGGCGCCATTTTGACGATAAAACAGTGCTTAAGGCTGCGCATGCCTTTGAGCAGGCCAGTGGCGGATTCACTGAATTCATCCCCGCGACTGTATAATATAATGAAAGGATGTGATTTTATGAGTAATCATCCAAATAAGCCTGGCAAAAGAGTCATCAGGCGAAAAATAACACCTAGCAAGAATGTCAGGAAAATTGACGAAAAGACCCGGTCAGAGATATCCGGTTCGTTTCATTTTAAGGCTAGACGCGATAACATGTATGCCGATGAACTGGAACTGCACGAGCATGGGCCGAAATACATGCGTGAGGGCGGTCAGGTCGTAAATTTCGGTGGGCAAGTCACGGCCGTCGGTAAATTCAGCCGATCCGAAAAGCAGGAGTTGCTGAATCTGGTGGAGAACATCGGGGATTTGCAGCGTCAGAGAGACGCCTGTGACCGGATACTGCGCATCAAGTCGACCAGAAGCGGCTTCGTCGTGAGTACGGCCAAGTCTCATTTAGCGGTCGCTATCGGGAAGAAACTCCATAGGGCCAGAAAGGGTGGAGAATTAAGCATCACCTGGTCGCACCACGACTTGCCTGTGCGGGTCCTATGGATAGCTGATATTGAGTGACGATGACAGTGACATTCAACATTCTGGAAGTGTCCAAGGGGATCGGCGCGGTACTGCTGATCGCCTTGTTGGTGATCCTGTTCTGGCTCATCTACGTCAATTTCAGGCGTTTTGCCGCATCCAGGCAGTATGAGGTGGGCGACCGCAGCGCCATGCGACGGCGGTGGAAAGAAGTGGAGTCCCTCCTGGACGCACCGGGTGAGTTGAGTCCAAAGCTCGCCGTCATAGAGGCGGACAAACTACTCGACCACGCGCTGAAATCGATGGCGATGCCCGGAACGACATTGGGTGAGCGGCTGAAGTTCGCGTCCTATAAATACCCGAAGATCCGTGAGGTCTGGTGGGCGCACAAGGTCAGAAACCAGCTGGTCCATGAGGCTACCTATCGGCTGGATCGGGGGATAGCACGGAAAGCCGTCCGGTCCTTCAGGAAAGCGCTTCAGTTGATCGGTGCCATATGAACGGCTCGCCTTTCCCGAAATTCAAGCAGACTATCGGAGATATCCGCCGGTTCAGGACGGTCGTGACCGTACTGTTCGAGGAGGGCTTCTCTTTTCTTGTCGATGAGATGCATCTGCGGTATCTGGTACCGCTCCGGAGCAGGATGAAGTACTCGTTGAAGAAGGGTGCGCGGACCGGCGTGCGGGCGGTCGGGATCCGGGTGCGGGAGGTTCCACCCGAGGTGCGGCTGAGGTGTGTTCTCGAGCGGCTGGGTCCCGCCTTCATGAAGTTGGGGCAGCTCTTGAGTGTCAGGCCGGATATCGTGCCGCCGGAGTTCGTCTTGGAGCTGTCGAAGCTACAGGATCGCGGACCGACTCTCATGCCGGGAGTCGCCGAAAAGATCGTCGAGGCCGAACTCGGAATCTCCATCGAGAATGTCTTCGCGACGTTCGATGAAAAACCGCTGGCCGCGGCTTCGCTGGCGCAAGTACATTGCGCCGAGCTTAGGGACGGCACACCGGTCGCGGTGAAGGTCAGGCGGCCGAGAATAGAAGAGACGGTCGTCAATGATATCCATATACTCGCGTATATGGCTCAGCTGATGGAGAAACATATCCGGTCGAGCAGGCGCTACAGACCGATGCGAGTGGTCCGTGAATTCGCCGATTGGACGATGCGCGAACTCGATTTCGAGATAGAGGGCGCGCATATCGATATGTTCCGCAACAGTTTCGTCGACATGCCCGAGGTCGTGGTGCCGAAGGTCTACTGGGATTATGTCGGGCCGTCCGTGCTCGTCACGGATCTCGTCCAGGGCTTACGCGTGAATGACATGAAAGCGCTGGACGAGGCTGGCGTCGATAAGCGGAAGCTCGCGCGAATCGGATTGAGGGCCGGCATCCGGCAGTTCCTGATCGACGGTTTTTTCCATGCTGATCCGCACCCCGGTAACCTGACTGTGTTGCCGGCTGAGCCGCCGAAGAAAGAAGGCGAAGAAGGCGTGCCGCTCCGTCTGGGTCTGTATGATTTCGGCATGATCGGCCGCATATCGGACAAGCACCGGTTCGAGCTCATCGGCTGTTTCGTCAGTTTCCTGGAGCGTGATCTGGACGGTTACATCAAGCACATCCTCGACCTGTCGAAAAAGGAAGAGGATGCGGATATCAAGACGTTCCACAGCGAGGCGCGGACCATTCTCGAGGGAGTACTCTACAAGCCGATCGAGAAGAACAGCATGTCGAAGTCTCTCTACAGGGTCCTGATCAGCGGTGCCAACTACGGCATCATCTTCCCGACCGATCTCGTCCTCTTAGCCAAGGCCTTCGTGACCATAGAGAATAACGTCCTGCAGCTGTTTCCTGATATTGATATCGAAAAGGAGATGCGGCCTTTCTTGGCCGAGGTCATCAAAGAGGAATTCAGTCCGCGGCAGGTCGTGGCTAATCTCAAGACCAGTGCGTTCGATAGCCTGTATTTTATGCGTCATCTCCCGGAACAGACGCAGGCGCTTTTTGAACGTCTAGAGAAGGGAGAGATCGGGGTGAAGCTCAATCTGCAGGAACTGCGCGACCTGAAGGAGGAGTTCGATCGTCAGAACGACGTACGCGTGTTGGCGTTACTGGCGGCATCGTTGCTGATAGCTTCGGCGGCGGTAATGAGGATCGATCAGAAAGCGGTCGCGCTCGGGGTCTCGGTCGGTGAGCTCGGGCTGATCATCGCGCTGGTCGCGGTCGTCTGGCTGTTCGTACTTATCAGGAGAAGGCCATGATTCCATATCTCGAATTCTCGTCTGTTCAACTAGGCCCCCTGACGATCCATGTGTGGGGGTTCATGGTCGCCTCCGGACTACTGGTGGCGCTATTTGTCGGCAGGAGAATCGCGCGCAAGCGCGGACTCGATCCGAACGTGCTGATGGATTTGGCGATCTGGGTAATGGTCGGGGCGCTTATATTCGGGCGCGTCATTTTCGTATTGTTCTACGGATTGTCACACACGCTGGAGGATCCGTTGTGGATTTTTCGGGTCTGGGAGGGCGGCATGTCCAGCTTCGGCGGATACCTCGGTGCCGCGCTCGGTGCGTGGCTATTCGCCAGGAGACGCAAGATACCATTGCGTCGCCATGTCGAAGTCGGGGCGTTCGTTCTGCCGATCGGTTACGGGATCGGAAGGTTAGGTTGTTTCCTCATCCATGACCATCCGGGCGTACTGACTGATTTTTTCCTTGCGGTCGATTTTCCGGGTGGCGCGAGGCTCGATCACGGACTGCTGTTGTCCCTGACAGGCTTCGGTATATTCGCGCTGTTCCTGATAATGTGGCGTCGGGGCTGGGAGATCGGTGCCGACCGCTGGCGTTATCTGCCCGCGCTATTGATTATCTATGGCATCGTCAGGATAATTCTCGATTTCCTGCGTGCTTGGGACTTGCCCAACGCGGACGCGCGGTATCTGTATTTGACACCGGCGCAGTACGGGGCGATGGTGTTGGTGGGAGTGGGTGTGTGGATGTTGGTAAAGAGAGAGGAAGTTGGAAAAATAGAAAGTTGAGGAGGAAATTGAGTAGAGAAAGCAGAGAGAGCGGAGAAAAATTTCAATCTCCGCTTTGTTCCCTTTCTCCGCTCCAGCTCGACCCTTCCTGCCCCATCGTCGGTATGGAAAAAAAGTGTGTCTATATGATAAATACGGTCAAACATAAGATGAAATCCGTCATGCTTGCTGTCACGGCTTTTACCGTCGGTGCGTCGGTGATGGCGATCGAGATTACGGCGTCACGGGTGCTGGCGCCGCATTTCGGCGCGTCGTTGTTCGTCTGGACGGCGCTTATCGTGACCGTGCTGTTGTCGATGTCGTTGGGTTACTGGTTCGGAGGTAAGCTCACGTCCAGGTTCGCCGATGCGCGCGTCTTGGGGTTGTTCCTGTGCGGGGCATCTGTCCTTCTCATGCTGGGCATGTGGGCTACAGGCAGGATTTCCGTTTCTGTGCCGAAACTTTTGACCGATTTCGGCGGAGCGACCGCCGTGCTTTTTGCGGGTTCGCTTCTGGTTTCGTTCCTGGTTTTTTCGCTGCCCGTCTTCCTGCTTGCCATGGCTGGGCCGTTCATACTCGCGAGATGGGCCGAGGACGGTGAAGATGTCGGCGCTGTAGCCGGAAAGTATTTCGCGATATCGACTGTCGGCAGTGTCATCGGAACCGTGACTCCGACACTCGTATTCGTACCGGAATTCGGGGTGCGCGCGACCATGATTTCCATTGCGGTAGTGCTCGGCGTTCTCGGGATGCTGTTCGTGCGGGGTGTGATGAGGCCGATCGCGGTCTGTGTCGTGGCGCTGGCGATATCGCTTGTCGTCGTTCAGGGAAGGAGCAGGCCCGAAACCGTGGTCTACGAGCATGACTCCCCGTATCAGCTCATCAGGATCGAGGAGCGGGGCGGCATCCGTTATCTGACGTTCAACGAAGCGAGCGGTGTTCAGTCGGTCTACCGGCCTGATGGCGGGAGGACGCGTTATTATTACGACCATTTCGCGGCTATTCCGTTTCTCGGAGGCAGCGAGACGCCTCACTCGAAGGCTGCTGTCCTGGGTCTTGCCGGTGGTACCCTGGTCAGACAGTACGTTTCCGCGCTACCGGACGGAACCGTCATGGATATCGTGGGCGTGGAGATAGATGGTGCGGTCGTCGACGCAGCCAGGCAGTATTTCGCACTGGATGAACTGCCCCTGAAGATCGTCGAGCGGGACGGTCGGGAATTCCTGACTTCCGGTGACGAACAGTACGATAACATCATCATCGACGCGTACAGTACGCAGTTGTATATCCCGTCTCACATGGCGTCCCGGGAATTCTTTTCTTCGGTCCGCGATAGGCTGTCTGACCGGGGTTTTGCCGCGATGAACATCAACGCCCCGCATGCCGATTCGCGCCTGCTGACGGTCATGACCAACACGGTCGCCTCGGTCTTCCCTCATGTCTACGTGCTCAAGGCCGGCAGTTCGTGGAACTGGCTCGTTATCGCCGGGAATACCGCGCCTGATTTCACCGCGGTCGCGGGCAGCCTCCCCGAGGATTACGCGGATGTCGCGGAAGCCTTCCTGGCGGCGCGACGCGTGGCTTATGACGGTGATACCGGTGTCTTCACTGACGACTGGGCTCCGATCGAGCACATGACCGACGGAATGATTTCAGAAGCGATGGTGGAGATGGTCGGGGATCAGGATCGTTCCTGACCGGAATGGAATAATCGTATGAAAAGAACCATATCCATAGCGATAGTCCTGCTGGCAATCGTCATGCTAGGTTCGCCTGTCGCGGCGGTCAGTGACATGGGCGAGCTGGCCGACGGGTCGCTCATCAAATCGGATGAATACGCAGCCGTCTATTACTACAGCGACGGTAATCGTTACGTCTTTCCGGACTCGAAGACGTATTTCAGCTGGTATGACGATTTTTCCGGAGTGGTCACCGTGACTTCCGGATTACTCGCGGACATTCCGCTTGGTGGAAACGTGACGTATCGTCCCGGCAAGCTGTTGGTCAAGATAATCTCGTCGCCCATGGTCTACGCGGTCGAGCGGGGCGGCGTGCTTCGTTGGGTCAAGAACGAAACGGCCGCGCGTGAAATGTACGGGACCGACTGGAGGTATCAGGTACGTGACATCCCGGATGCGTTTTTCGTGAACTACAGGACCGAAGACCGTCCGGTCGAGAGCGGTTCCGATTTCAGCCCCTCCGGACAGATGGCGGGCGCGGCTGATATCAGGACGGATAAGGGGCTGACCGGAACACCGGCGCCGACACCTTCACCGTCGCCCGCGCCCGAACCGGAACCTGATCCGACTCCAGTCCCGACACCGACCGGTATCAGCCTGATTCAGGCCTCGGACTTCGAGTACCGCGGGACTTTCCGCCTGCCCACGCATCCGGAATGGATGGGTTGGGAGTGGGGTGGTGATGCCATGACCCATTACCCGGCCGGTGACAGCACCGGCCCGACCGACGGTTACCCGGGTTCGCTGTTCGGCACGGGACACGCCTGGAACATGAGCGTATCGGAGGTCACTATTCCCGCACCGATAATATCGGCGACGAAGGATCCAGTGGATCTCAATCGTGCGGTCGCGCTTCAGGATTTCACGGACGTCAGGGGAGGACTGTTCGATCCATTCGTGGAGATCATCCGTGTCGGCATGGAATATATGCCGGAGAACGACAAGCTGCATCTGGCGTGGGGCCAACACTTTCAGGAGACCGGCACGCCGGAAGACATCCCGTCGCATATGTGGTGCGACGTCGATCTGTCGAGTCCGGACACCCGAGGGTCCTGGTGGGTCGCGGACGGCAATAACTACAGCACCAACGATTACATGTTCGGAGCGCCCGTCGACTGGGCCGCGGCATACACGGGAGGGCGCACACTCATCACCGGACGCTATCGCGACGGCGGTTGGTCGGGTCAGGGCCCGCCGCTCTTCGCTGTCGCGCCCTGGCAGGATGGAAATCCACCGGCTCCCGGTTCACGGCTCGGCACGACAACTTTGCTGCAATACGATACTTCGTACGTGAACGACGCTCTTTTCAGCGACACGGCCAGGACGATGGACGGATACCATCACACTGACACCTGGACCGGCGCGGCCTGGCTCTCGGCAGGGAATCGCGCGGCAGTGGCGATTGTCGGCACCAAAGGACTCGGTGACTACTGGTACGGTGATATCAATGGCCCGTGTCTGGATTGCGCGTTGTCCCGCGGCTGGTGGAGCACGGAAATGGTCGCGCAGTTGATAATGTATGATCCAGCGGACCTGGCCGCTGTCGCCGCCGGTACGATGGAATCGTGGGAACCACAACCGTATGCGACCGTGGACCTTGAGCCGTTCATGTTCAGGAACGGATCTGATCAGGTGATGTTCCAGGTCGGAGCCATGGCATTCGATCGTGACAATAGTCTGATGTACATTTTTGAGACCTTGGCGGACGAAGATAGGCCGTTGGTGCATGTTTGGAAGGTTAACTGATCCGGTCCTTGCTGTCAGAGTGAATTTAGGGCTACAATACGATACGCCACTACCACTGCGGAGGGGTCGCATAGTGGTCTAGTGGTTCGGTCAGATCGACGAAGGGGTGAAAGCCTCTTCTTTTGATGTGCTATGAGGCGTATACGACAAAACGTGATGCCTTACGCAGAGAAAGGTATCTGAAATCCACTGACGGTCGGAAGGAGTTGCGCATCAGACTTGAGACGGAGTTAGTCGGACATCGCGGGCATCCGCCCGCTTCACGCCTTGCATAGAGTGGTTTCTCGTTCTACAATACGATACGCCACTACCACTGCGGAGGGGTCGCATAGTGGTCTAGTGCGCCCGCTTGGAAAGCGGGTAGGCCGAGAGGTCTCGAGGGTTCAAATCCCTCTCCCTCCGCCACCGACGTGAGAATCCCGATTGGACGGGATTTTTACGTCGATGTCAGGAGAATCAGATGTCCCGACAAAGCCGTTTCCCGCTCTTTGAGATGATCGTCGGCGGTTAAGAGCAGATGGTGCACGTTGCCTGAGGCCGCACAGTGTTACGATTCCGGATGGAACAGTGTCGACTTCGGACAGAGCGTAATGGAAGAGACAGGGGATACCCGGACGATGACCGACGAGGAGAAGCACAAGATAAGCAGTCTGGCCGACGAATATAGCGCCAGCAAGTAAAGCGCCCCTTCAGATGCCGCTCTTCACGGCATCTCTTTTTTATGGTTAATTTAAGGAATAAGAGAAGCTCAACATCTTGGGCTAATTTGGCTACTTTAAGCCCTATGAAGACGATTCTCACTCACCACAGGCCCCATCTCGACGACGTCTGCGCGATGTGGCTCTTGAAACGCTTTCTGCCTGATTATCAGAACGCCGGTATCGATTTCGCGAACGCCGGACCCGTTGAGGGTGGCGCGGATGAGGCTGACCCCAACAAGACTTATGTCGGAGTCGGGCGCGGAAAGTTCGATGAGCATAAGGGCGACCATGGCGAGTGTTCTGCCTCGTTGGTTCTCGCTTATGTCAGGGAGAAGGCGAGTCTGGAGGGTAATATCACCAAGGCGCTCGGTCGCGTCGTCGACTGGGTCCTTCTTGAGGATACCGGCAAACTGGCGATGATCGAGTATCGTGACTTCAGCGTGTCGGCGGTCCTGCGCGGAGAGTATGACCGGGCCGGCAAGGATTCGCACGCGGTCGCGTCGATCGGGTTCGCCATCCTTGACGCGCTACTGCACACACAGTTCAACCTGATCCGACTCGAAAAAGACTGGGAGAAGCGGATCGAATTCGAATCCATGGTCGGTCTGGCGGTCGCGATCGAGACATCGGCTCATGATGCCGACGTCTTCGCCTACAGGAAGGGTTTCAATCTGGTCGTGACCATGAACGTGGCGCACAGTTATCATTCCATCCGCGCCAGCGTCGAAAGCGGTATCGACCTCACACCCATCAATGATGAGCTCAAGAGGCGTGAACCGGATGCCGGCTGGTTTTTCCATCATTCGAAGCAGATGCTGATCTGTGGCGGTGACTTGGCGCCCAACGTCATGCCGTCGCGGTTAAGTATGGATCAGCTGATCGACGTGACTAAATAACGGACAGGTACATGTCAGGAGACGGCGCAGTCGAGGAGATCAAGAACCGGCTCGACATAGTCGAGGTAATCGGTGATTTCATGCAGCTCCGTAAGGCAGGGACGTCTTTCAAGGCGCCTTGCCCGTTCCATCAGGAGAAGACCCCGTCGTTTTTCGTTTCGCAGGACAAGCAGATCTGGCATTGCTTCGGTTGCGGCGAAGGGGGCGACATGTTCAGCTTCGTCATGAAGATAGAGGGGCTGGAATTTCCGGACGCACTGCGTCTTCTCGCGGAAAAGGCCGGCGTCAAACTTGAGCGGCGGCCCGACGACGGACAGCGTTCGGAGAAACGCAGGTTGTACGAGGTCAACGGACTGGCCGCCAAGCTGTACCACAAGATACTGCTTGAGTCTCCGAAAGCGGAGGCGGCCAGGGAATACGTGAAGTGTCGCGCGTTGTCGGATGAGACCGTTGAGAATTTCATGCTCGGTTTTTCGCCGGATTCCTGGGAAGCCACATCGTCTTTCCTGAAGGAGCGTGACTTCAATGAGCAGGAGATATTCAACGCGGGGTTGGCGGTGAAGAGTGAACGGGGCACCGGACAGTACGATCGTTTCCGCGGGAGATTGATGTTTCCGATATTCGACGTGAACGGAGAAGTGATCGGATTCACCGGACGTATCATGCCGGGCGCGGACGGCAAGGATCCGGACGGTCCGAAGTACGTCAACACGCCACAGACACTGATCTACAATAAGAGCCGTGCCTTGTACGGCATCAATCTCGCTAAACAGGACATCAGGAAACAGAGATCCGTGGTCGTGGTCGAGGGGAACATGGACGTCATCTCATCGCATCAGGCGGGCGTCCGTAACGTTATCGCGAGTTCCGGAACTGCGCTTACCGACGATCATCTTACCGTCCTCAAGCGGTTCGCGGATCGGGTCGTGCTGTCGTTCGATGATGATGCCGCCGGCGAGAACGCCGCGCGTCGCGGGATCGATTCGGCTGTCGCGGCGGGATTCGCTGTCCGCGTGTTGCGTCTTCCCGAAGGTGTCGGCAAGGATCCGGATGACTGTATCAGAAAAGATGTCGAGCTCTGGAAGAAAGCGATCGAGGACGCGGTGCCGTACATGGCTTGGTACACCGAAATCGCTTCGGAGCGGACGGATTTCGGTGATGGGGAGTCGAAACGCAGGTCAGCCGACGAACTTCTGCGCGAGGTGGCTAAGATTCCGGATCCGGTGGAACGATCTCATTGGGTTACCAAGGCCGCACAGCTGTTCAGTACGCCGGAATCGCTTCTTTTCGAGAAATTGAAGGGTCTGAAAGTCGGAAAGTATGAGGGTCGGAAGGTCAGTCCGGACCCGACGACAGATGCGCCAATTAAGGCTAAAAAGAGTAAAAATCGCGAGTCGTTGGTGACCGAATATGTGGTCGGAATGGCCTTTTCCTGGCCCCAAGAAGCCCGAAGATTGATTGAGTCGGTCCTGTCCGAGGGTATACATCCTGAATATGCCGGACTTTACAGTAGTTTCAGGGGTTTCTATAATGCAATTCAGCACGATGGCGACAATGCTCCATCGTTTCACGTCTGGTTGGAAGCGCGCGAAAGTCATGAAGAAGCGCGCAGGGCCGTAATCCTGGAACTCCTTGCGGAAAAGGAGTTCGGTGGACTGACCCCCGAACAGCGCGCGGAAGAGATGGGCAAACTTATCGGAGAACTCGAATCGCTCCAAATAAGCCGTCAAAAACAAGAATTAGCCCGGGCCATGGGCGCGGCAGAAAAAAAGGGTGACATGGAAAGAATTCGGGAGATACAGGAACAATTGAACGAAATCATGGGTTAACCGTCCCGAACGGTCCGTTTATGTGTCCTCGGAATTTAGGGGCACTCACGAATTTTGAGTTATGGCGAAGAAAGCAACGAAAACGACGAAGAAGAAGGCCGCTCCGAAGAAGAAGGCCGTGAAGAAACCGGCCAAGAAGGTCGTCTCGAAGAAGAAAGCCGTCCCGAAGAAGAAGGCCGTGAAGAAGCCAGCTAAGAAGGTCGTCTCGAAGAAGAAAGCCGTCTCGAAGAAGAAAGCCGTCCCGAAGAAGAAAGCCGTCCCGAAGAAGAAGGCCGTGAAGAAGCCAGCTAAGAAGGTCGTCTCGAAGAAGAAAGCTCCGGTCAAACACAGAGCGACAAAACGGGAGAAATCCGCGCCGCCGACGCTGGAAAGGATTGCCGTATTGATCGAAAAGGGTCAGCAGCGCGGATTCATCACGGAGCCGGAAGTTCTGTACGTCTTTAACGATCTTGAGGAATACACCGATCTCTATGAGAAGTTCCTGGATGAATTGGACGGCATCGGCATCGGCGTCATCGAGATGAAAGAGGGGATTATCGGCCGGAAGGAAGATCGTGAGCAGCTTCTGGATCAGATCAGGATGAGCAAAGAAAAGAAGCGTTTCGACTTGACGGACATCTCCGCGGATTCTATTCAGATGTACTTACGCGAGATCGGCAAGATACCTCTGTTGAACGCCGAACAGGAGGTCGCGCTCGCCAAACGCAAGGAGCGCAACGATCGCGAGGCCGAGAAGAGGCTGATCGAAGCGAACTTGCGTCTGGTGGTATCGATCGCGAAGAAGTTCGTCGGCAAGCAGCTGTCACTGCTCGACCTCATTCAGGAAGGCAACATCGGATTGTTCCGCGCGGTCAAGAAGTTCGAGTATCGTAAAGGGTACAAGTTTTCGACCTACGCGACGTGGTGGATCAGACAGGCGATCACGCGGGCGCTCGCGGATCAGTCCCGGACCATCCGTATTCCCGTGCACATGGTCGAGACGATCAATCGGTTCCAGCAGATCGAACGGCAGCTCATCCAGGACCTCGGTCGCGAGCCGCTTCCCGAGGAGATCGCCGCGGAGATGGGGGAAGAGGTCGACAAGGTGCGGCACATCATCAAGATTTCGCAGGATACGGTCTCGCTGGAGACTTCGGTCGGTGAGGACGACGAGGATTCGACACTCGTTGACTTTGTGGAGGACGTCAAGAACGTCGCGCCGAACCGCGCCGCCGCGTTGCAGCTTTTGAAAGATTACGTGAAAGAGATCATCCAGGAGTTGTCGCCCCGGGAGCAGAAGATCCTGGAGATGCGATTCGGTCTGATCGATGGTGTCAGTCACACACTGGAAGAGGTCGGGCAGGAGTTCGATGTCACCAGGGAACGTATCAGACAGATCGAAGCGAAAGCGCTGGAGAAGATAAAAGAACATCCGGACATCATCAAGTTGAGGGATTATTAGAGCGAGAAGGTGAGAAGGGGCGGAGACACCCTTCTTTGTCATTGCGAGGAGGCCGCAGCCGACGAAGCAATCCCGTCATTTCGGCTCGTGACGACGGGATTACCGTGGCTTCCGGTCTCGCAATGACGATAGGAAAGGGGAGAATAGATAAAAAGGCCGCCCGAAAGGGCGGTCTTAGCTTTTGCCGTAGAGTTTGAGGAAGACGTAGGGCTGTCCGGCGAATAGCTCGCCGATGGTCATCTCGCCCCTGACGCATTGCCAGATGTTTTCCGCGGTCACGCCGAGCTCTAGGAGATGTTTCCTGTCGGACTTGCCGTCCATCAGCATGAAGTTGAAGATGTCACCCTGAAGCGGAGCGAGCCTCTCAAGCATGGCGTAACTACGAAGCTGAATCTCGTATAGGAGGAAAGCTCGCCTAAGCGGGTTCTCCCTGTATTCGGTCGAGGCCTCTATCATCCGCAGGAACCAGCCCTCAAGAATGAAGGCTGACGCGTGGGCGATGCGCGCGCGATAGACGTTCGTCGCGGTCGCCGGTGCGTCGATGAGGTTTCCGAACACGGTGAGCAGGCGACGCTCGATGTATTGTCGCATGACGTCCTGTTGTTCCCCTTCCGGCATCTCCTCCATACAGGCGTTGTCCTTCAGGATAGCCTGCCATATCTGTTTTCCGTCTATCAAAAGACCTCCTTGTGGAATGAGCTTCAAAAAATAGGCCTGACGGCCGTAGGGGCAGTATCCCACGCGGACTGCCGGATGTCTATTTTGAGATCGTTGCACAGCCTCCTTTGTCATTGCGAGACCGAAGGTCGAAGCAATCCCGTGTTCGGACTTAAACCAACGGGATTGCCGCGGTCGCTCCGCTCCCTCATAATGACAAAGGAGGCTGTGCAACAGTCTCATTCCAGCTCTTGCAAAATCGGGTTATTATGTTAATATTCCTTTCGCCAGAGCATATTCCGAGGTAGCTTCCCCCTTCGCTCCTCCTTCGCTAAAGCTATGGAGGACAAGTAAAGCTTCGGGGGACAAGTCGTGATAAGCGTGGCCGTGGCCGATCGTAGCCATGCTAAGTAAAAAACAAGATATTCCGAGGTAGCTCAGTGGTAGAGCAGTTGGCTGTTAACCAATTGGTCGCGAGTTCGAATCTCGCCCTCGGAGCCACCAACAATTTTTTCAGGTGGACCGGTACGCGACCCCTGCGAGTGCAGGGTTCAGGAAGACCGGAACAGCTGAAACTGGAGATATGCAGACGCGGGATGAAAGTCCTGCGTTTTGCTTCACGTGTTCTTGACAGTCGAGTATTTTCATGCTATTGTCTACTGTTGAACATTCCAATTCCACTGTCGTTGAAAACGACGTACTGTGGCCGAGCCGCCGGCTCCAGTACGCCGTTTTCAACGGGTATGCCCGACATCGTGCATGGGGCGCGACAAGGGTAAGCCGACGGCATGAAAAGGAGGTATGCCACATGGCACGCCTGAATGATGACACGTTTTCTCGCGGTTTCGAGACCGTCCGGGTACTTCTCGGGCATCCGAAGTTCACGGCCGAACTGGCTACCGCCATCCGCAAGGAGGGCGGCGCGGACAGAGCGGTCGAGGCGCTTCTCCAGGTGTTCGGCCTGGTGAACATCAACCCCTTCAAGCAGACGGTCGAAGAGCAGCTTGCCGCCCTGCGCGAGATGAACGGCTTCTGGAAAGACAGCGGTCATCCCCACATCGGGGATATCGAGGCCGTCTGTACGCGTCTCGCCGAGACCGCTCTCGAGTGGCCGGAAGGTCGGGACGCCTACCGTAGCTTCCGCATTCGTTTCGGCAAGGGGCGCGATGGGGTCATCAGGACCTTCGAAGCCCACGCCGATGCCGTGAAACACGCCCACGACAAGTCCTGGCGATGGGACTTGCTGCTATCCGGAGAGCACCCGTACCGAGGCGAAAATGTGGACAGGCTCCGGCTCCTGAACGGCAACGGTAGCCTCATGCCAGTGGTCGAGTGGATCATAATCCCCGACCTGTCCGCTCACCGCAAGCGCAACTCCGTCACGTCCGTGCGCAGATCAAGGTCGCTCGCCGACGAAGGCCTCGTGCTCGCCTGGCTCGTGCCCGACCGGGTGCGCGCTATCGATTATAATGAATGGTGCGCGTGGTTCTGTGCCGGGTACGAGATCAATGTCCCCGAGTACGACGCTGGGTCGTGGCAGTGCGTGCCGATCGTGTACCGCGACACCGACTCCGGCAAGGTGCATTTGGACGCCTACTGGCACAGTTACGACGTCTCGCACTGCTCGGTGCCCTCTGCCCGGGAGTAGCGGAACTCGGCACTCGGAACCTTTGAACTCGGATGGCCTTGGTCTTTGGACCTTGGCCCTCCGGGTTCTTTTTTCGTATACTCACTATTGGAGAATAGGCTCATGAACGCATATTTACGGGTATGCGTCGCCGAAATCCCTCGCTATCGCATATGCCGCCAGAGTCCGTATGTTCACGGATCTGCGGAGCGCGCGGCGCGATGGACGGGTACTCCGCGCCTTCCCTTGGAATCGGGGCCATAGGCCAGTGGATTCCGCATAAAATACAGGGCATGGACGCGTCTGTGTCCGGTGGTCCGGAAGGGGGCGGCGTAATGCTGATGGTCCCCGAGAACGACGATGAGTCGTGGCAGAACGTGCCGATCGTGAACCGCAACACCGACTCCGGCAAGGTGAATTTGAACGCCAACTGGCACAGTAACGACAACTCGGACTACTCGGTGCCCTCTGCCCGGGAGTGCCTGCCCGCGCAAAGAACGCCAATGTCGGCGTTTTTTGCCTATCGCATCGACTTGAGCCAGCCGCCCGTCATCCTGCCGATGCGGTAAAGGCGGGTCTCCATGGCCTGGTAGTGCCGGTGTGAGATACACTTACAGTCCTTGGAGAGCCGGACCAACAGCTTAAGTGTGTCGAGCTTGGCGCTTGCGGCGACGATAGCCGATTCTTTTTTCTTCGGTTCGCCGGCCGTAGCCGCTTCAAGGACGAGTTCCAGTACAGAGAGCATATAGTCATCGCACCTCCGGCCGAGGGTGTAGCGCTGCGACTTCGGGAACTTAAGTGCAAGCTGGTGCCAGCAAGCGTATGTATCATAAAGCGCATGGACAAGAGGGATATCAACCAGGGAGTCAGACAACTTGGTCTTCCTTTCGAAAGTGTCGGGGGGGGGGCAGCATTAGCAGTTTGCATATTTTCAGGCCTCGTTTCGCAGGCGATTGCACTCGTCATATCTTATGCAGAAATCGGCACTCGGATAGGAATCTGAAATTTTAGACTTATTTGACGGTTCGAGTCCCACGCACGGTAGTCAGCCAATAATTCCACAGAGCATATCACTTATGTTCATGGTGGAGCCGCATCTCGGTTGATCTAGAGCGGCTGTGATACAATCAATGCAGGTTTAGGTCTCAACATCCATGTATATGGTAAAAGACATATCATCCTTCATCCGTCGCAAGTTTATCTTTTCGACTGCAACGTCTCTGCTGTTGTTCTTGTTATTGCCCGTCTTTTCGGCACGGGCAGCCACACCCGTCTCCGGCACCATCCCCGACGGCACGGTCTGGAACGCCGCCAGCAGTCCGTACACGGTCGACTCCGACGCCATCGTTCCGGCTGGAGCGACCCTGACCATCGAATCCGGCGTCACCGTCGAGTTTGCGACCGGCACCGGCCTCACCGTCGAAGGCAGTCTCAACGTCAACGGTACCGAGTCCGCCCCGGCGGTCTTCACCTCTCTCTCCGCGACTCCCGGAAGCTGGAACGGCATCCTCTTCGATTCCGGCAGTGCAGAGAGCACCCTTGTCCACGCCGATATCAGCTACGCCGGCGCGCCCTGTTCCGGAATCTGTCGTGGCGGCATCACCATCGTCACCGGTCCGATCGACATCATCTCCGGACGCGTCCATGATTCTCTGACATACGGCATTGTCCAGTACGACGGCCTGGTGACCGTCGCCGGGACCGAGATCGATCATCAGCCGTACGGTTTCTCTCTCGCCCATGGCACCGCGACCCTTGCCGACAACATCATCCACGACAACGACTATTACGGCGTGAACGCCAACGCTTGGGAAGGTACCCTGACGCTCACGAACAACACCTTCACCGCGAACGCCAGCGCCTCGGCTCGTATCAACGGCGGGGTGGACCTCGTCTCGGCTTCCGGTAACATCAGCACCGGCAGTGCCCGGAACGGACTCCTGATGTACGGTTTCCTCACCCACGACCAGACCTGGAGCGCGGACCTTCCATATATAATAGAGGACGCTACGCACCCCGGTGGCACCCGTTTTACGATTCCGCAATATCACACTCTCGCCATCAATCCCGGCACTGTCGTCAAGGGCGAACAATTCAGCACCTTGCAGAACGACGGCACCCTCGTCGTGAACGGTACCTCAGCCGCACCGGTCGTCTTCACCTCCATCCATGACGACACGGTCGGAGGTGATACGAACAGCGACGGTAGCGTCACCACCCCCGCCCCGGGAGACTGGGACGGTATCGTCTTCGGACCGAACACCTCGGGAACCATCAATTACGTCGACATCCGTTACGCCGGAGTCGTCTGCTCACCCGGACCCTGTCGCGGCGGCGTCACCCTGGATGGCACGAACATCTCCCTCTTGATCTCCGATTCGCATGTCCATGACTCCCTCGAGTACGGCATCCTCCAATACGGCGGCACGGCGACCGTCTCCCGCACCGAGATCGATCACAACCTCTACGGTTACGCCATGGCCGGTGGGAACGCCACGGTCACGGATGGCAGTATCCACGACAACGTCCATTACGGCGCCCTGAACAACTCTCCGTCCGGCACCCTCACCGCGACCGACAATTGGTGGGGTGACGCATCAGGTCCCTACCACGGCATGCTCAATCCGGACGGTCTCGGTGATACCGTCTCCGACAACGTCGCTTTCGAACCGTGGAAGACAGTCGATGCGCAGATCATCACGGTCGCGGTCATCCTGGCTGATCTCGCTGACGTCCAGCACGAATCCGGACCTATCACCGCCCAGCCCTGCAAGCTCATCGAGGAGAAGACCTACGCTGACGGACATGGGAGGGAATACTATGAGGATCTTCTGCTCTGCGTGAATGATTATTTTCGGGAGAACTCGTTCGGTGCAGTCAATATCGAACCATTAATAATGGATAATGCGGGCGATTGGTATGACTTACCCGGCTACTTAAATGATTATGGTGTAAATAGCCCATCATCAAGACTGGCTCTTGTATCAGATACTTTAGCGGTATCTGGTATTGATACGACCACCGTTGATGCCGTCCTGTTGGTGCATGCCGGCGACGGTAAAGAGCATGAGAATCAGACCGACCTGATTCATTCGTTTGCTGCCGTCATCCATGATCCGGACAGTCATTTCATTACAGTCGCTGAAACCGAACCGCTGGGTGTATGGGTACATGAGTTAGGGCACGTGATGAAGCCACTTATGTCGCCCGATTCAGATTTACTGCCCGATCTGTATAGGCGTGGTGATGTCAGGGCTTGGGGTGTCATGGCGACTGCCAGTAAGAATGATGGTGGATCGAATCCCGCCTCGATGACCGCTTATAGCAGGATAAATTTAGGTTGGTTGACTGAATCGCGATACGGATCAGGGAATTACCCCAGTAATGTTTGGGTCGAATCGCTTTCCTCGTCTTCCTTCGGAGACGAAGTCCTTCGGTTAGATCTTTCGCAGGCTGAATCGGAATATCTGCTGATTGAATCAAGGACCAGTAACGAAGAATACGGTAACTGGGACACATCGTTGCCCGGAATCGATGATAATCATCTTGTCGTGTATTACGTGAACGATGAGTCAGACGTAGTGACGATACCCGGCAACGGTATTGTCGATCCGTTGATGACAGCCAATGACGGTCTTCTTAGTCCCACGATACATGAGAGCTATAATGATTTTTCACATCTCGTGACGATCAAGGCCAATGATCTGAGGGCCGTTGATGGCCAACTGGAGATTGAGGCTGTTATCGGTGAGATGGATGCAGCTTGGTTCGCATTGAATTTGCCGGGCGTTGTTGTCGGGGAAGTCTTAAGGCCGCTTGCAATTTTACAGGGTTTGACATTGATCATTAACCCCGACGGCAATGTGGTGCTGGGTACAGAGGAGGAGGGTACGCTTGTCGTGGAGGACGTCTATCGCGTTGAACCGTCGGGCTATGTTCTTGGGTTGTTGATTATCGAACTCGCGATTTTAGTGGTTTTGCTGTCAGCTGTCGCAATCGTCGTCTTAACGAGAAAGAATCGCTCTGAACAAGGGAAGGGACGTATTAAACGTCTGAAGATGGTAATCGGTGTTGTGATCGGCATCATGGTGATTACATTCGTCGTGTTCGGTGCTTTAGCTAGATTTATCGATGATGCTCCGTTCCGTTCAGCTTGGCCGTTCGAGCAGATCAGGTATGCCCCGTTTGTTGAAGGTTCTGTGCAGCCCGACCTCGACCTCCATGTGTACTGCGATGACGGGCGGCACGTCGGCATGAACTACGAAACCGGCGAGTATGAGGCGGAGATCGATGACGTCATCATGAATGGCGACAACCAAGGTGCTCCGGAATGGATCTTCTTCCCGCCGGAGGGGAATGAAGGGTGCCGCCACGTGGTCTCCGCGCACGACAACGCCGAGTTCCTGGCAGCGAATCCGGACATCGCCGCGCAGCTTCCCGATACCTCCGACTCATACGACATTTATGCCCGGTACATCGATCCGGCCTCGGGGATATACACCTCAACGATTCTTGAAGCCCAGTCAGTCGAGCCTGACGAGGCGGTCGTCCATGCCGTTTCCGGCACCACGGACGTCAGCATCGCCCCGGGAGTGGTCGATACCACCGCACCGGTCACTATCGCCGAGGTTACGGGCACTCTCGCCCCTGACGGCGTCACGTACGTCACCCCGGTCACAGTGGTCCTCACAGCCGACGACGGCCCTTCAGGCACCGGCGTCGCCTCACTCCTGTACTCCACCGACGGCGGCCTCAATTGGAGCGAGTACTCGGGCTCCATCGAACTCACCGAAGAAGGCACCCATACCCTCCACTTTGGCGCCACGGACAACGCCGGGAACGAGGAAGTTACACAGACGCTGGAGATTACCATCGACTTGTCCTCCGCTGAGCTCTCCGTGCTCTTTCGCCGTCACACCGTGGGGCAGGGGAACGAACCTGGCAGCACCAAGGAGCCCGTGGTCGGTGCCACAGTCAACGCATACACCAAAATCTCCAGTTCCTGCGCCGACACCATCGGATACAATCCGCACGACTACTCCACCGTCCTCTCGACCTGTATCCCTGACGGCACCGGCACCACCGGATCCGACGGTCACGCTCTCATGACCCTCGATCCGGGTGAATATCTCCTTGTCTCCGAAGACCCGCAGACCACGGTCGTGGCCGGCGTCCACTCCGGCATTCTCGCCAACGGCGACACCGTCGATAAGCGCCTCAACGTCATCGTCCGCGCGGACGGCACTTCCGTCCCGGCCAAGACATCCAAGCACGATGGCTCGGTTCTCTACGTCATCGAACCGGAGTACATCGAGTGGGATGACACCACGGAACTCTACCCGTTCGTCTTCGACTCGGAAGGGGACTGGGGCGTCACGGTCACGGTCGAACCGCCGGAAGGTTTCGTTGCCGACTACGAGAATCTCTCCACGGAGGTCAACACCGACTACAAGGTCCTACAGTTCACCTTGACCGACATCGGCTCCTGCTGGGAATGCGGCACGGGCATCGACATCGAGGTCACCCACGACGGTCGCACGGAGCACCTCCGTCGCAGCATCCCGACGCCCATGACCGAGGAGTTCGTGAAGGCCAAGGGTCTCGATGTCGCCGAGATGAAGGCGAGAGGCGTGCGCGTCACGGACGGTAAGATAAAGCCCGCCCGGACCGCTCCACTCTCCCTCTCCGAGAGGTATGTCACCCTCAACGCTTGGACCTTTCTCTACCGGCTGTTCATGCCGGTTGGTTAAGGCGAACCACGAGATTCTTAGAGCTAGGTTCTGAATTTCAGGAGAACGGTTCGAATCGTCACCTCGGAGCCATGAGTGAACGTGTGTGGCGACCCATATGCGTTCAGTCAAAAAACCATCACTTTGTGGTGGTTTTTTGTTGTAGCTATGCTAAATTGTTTATCGTGTGGAGTCGGGTCTCAAAAATTGCAGTGAGTACCATTTTGGCTAGATTTTAAGGTCGAAAATCCGACAATTAAAGACCTGACCCCCCCCAAGCAAAATTTAATAAAGTGAGTGATGAAGATAAAAATATTTTTAATCGCAATAAGCTATCTTGCAATAGGAGTATTTTTCTGGCGGGTCGGATATATTGACGCACCGTTTCCAGAAAATATTTTTACTTTTCTTTATATCGTTTTTTTATGGCCAGTCGCTATTGGTCTTTGGGCAATACTTCACTAAAATAGGGGTCACATCTTGACTCTTGCCCTCTCCCGCTCCTTGGCGAGCATTTTGCTGACGCGGGAATGTGCTTCGGGGTCAAGTCTAACATAGTATCATTACCAGATATCAAAAATGTTAAAATACAAGACCTGACCCCATTTTTATATGGTACCCGCAAGTGCTTGGGATGGTAATTTGCGCGCTCACGGAGGAGTTATTGTGGTTCGCGAAGACGGCGAGGTGGTTTGTTATCACTTGTACAATGCCGAAGCTTTCAGGGATTATTTGTTCAATCACACCAGAATGGAGTCGCCGAGTGCAACTCGTCACGGATACGGAACCGTTTATGAGGAAAACGGTGACTTGTTCATCAAACTTAATTTGCAAGTTCGCTTTACGAAATAAATTATGGCCGATAAGTTTTCCAAACAAAAACGAAGCGAAATAATGTCCAAAGTCCGAAATAAGGACAGTAAAATCGAGATCGCCTTGCGTAAAGAGTTATGGAAAGCCGGTTATCGATACCGCAAAAATTCGACCAAACATTTTGGAAAACCCGATATCGTACTGGCGAAATTGAAAACCGTAATATTCGTGGATTCTTGCTTTTGGCACGGTTGCAAAGAGCACGGTTCAATGCCAGAAACCCGCAGAGAATTCTGGGAGGCCAAGATGGCTCGCAACAAAGAGCGGGACAAAGAAGTCACTCGGTATTACAAAAATAAAGGCTGGACGGTTATCAGAATTTGGGAGCATGAAATAAAGAAAAAATTTGATAAAACCGTGGAAAAAATACTAAATAAGTTGCAAGAAAATAAATGAGTAAAACCCTTGATCCAATATTAGCGGAACAAAAAAGTATTTCCACAAATGGTGCGGAATACGATGTTGTTAATCTACCAAAATCGGTGATTGAAATTGTTAACGTTAACATTCATTTGGTCTGGATTATGGGTAATTATAAAAAAAACGTAAAACCGGAAGATATTATCTTTAATGCCCAAAGCATATTTAAAAGTGAGGATACCAAATCAAACGATAAATTTTGGAAAGAGCATTGTTCTGGATCAATTCGAGAGTTGGTTGACGGGCATTTCGAAGCTAATTGCTTAAAATTTCTGAAATGCGTACCCAAAAGAAGTGATTCAGATGAAGCAAAGCAGGTGTGTGAGACAATACGTAATTATAAAGATTTTTTTAATGATTTTGCACACTTTAAAGATTCGGCAATTGGACATGCTAATACTTTACTAGATCCTGATAACAAATCTCTTAAAGTTATCAGTGAAGAAGATTTTGATAAACTATGTACTGGTTTTATTCTGCATTTGGGAAAATATTTTAAATTCAAAAATAAATAATTATGACTCAGATTGAATTACATAAAAGAATAGATGAAATATTGTCAAAAGCGCCTGATGGTAGTCAGATTCAAGCTGTGTCAAATTTGATTTCAGAGAATCTCGATGCAAAGCAATACTTTTACACAAAAGCCGATGAGAATTGGCTCGATTTTCTATGGCAAAACGGTTTTCTGAATGTCATAAAAGAAAAATCCGAAGATCCCACACGATACGGTTATCGCACTCCCGAATTGAATTATCTCGTTAAGGTTGCCGATAAGAAGCCGAAAGAAGTGGTTGATAGTATGCTTTCAGTTGAAATTTCAAAAGATAATTTCAATCCCGAAGTTGTCGATCAATTTTTGCATATTTGCGGTTCATTACCTGCGGAAGAATTGGCAAGGATGGTTGTTAAAATTCGTGACGACAAATGGGTTCAGCTGATGAGTATTTTCAACGATTGGGGCTCTGAATATGAAAAAATGTTTGCGACTTTGGCAAAGAATAAAAAATATGACGGTTTATTGATTCTGGCGAAAGCTGTGTTTGCGGTAAAAACGAAAGAGGCCTTCAATAAAAATTCGCACGGTTATCTTGCCGATAATCCATTCTACTTTAAAGATTTATCTTACACCAAGATCTTTGAATATCTGGTTAACGTTAACGATGAAAATGCCGAAAAAGCACTTGAACTTGCCTGTCTGACAATATCCGAGATCGTCAAATTGGGTGATAAAAGATCCGACGAAAAAGCCGTTTTCGAGATTGAAGATATGTTTTCTTTCTATGATGTCGATTTTTTCACGCTCGATTTGAAAAACGAACGCCTTAGATCAGATAGAGAAAATGTCAAAGAATTGGCCGCAAGTATTAAAAAACTGGCTCAAAATCTTATCGGCAGTAATTGTCAAAACACTGATTCCGCGATTTTCATTTACGATAAATGCTTTCAAACCTTGCCTCAATGTCGTTCAATGTGGCGATTGCAACTTTACGTTATGAGTCTTTGCCCGAACGCCTTTCAAGATAGGTTGAAGCAAGCGTTTTCAAGATTGTTTGAGGTGATGGAAGCGGGTAAAAATTATTATGAAATCGAGTCGGGAACCGAATATAAAAAAGCCTTAAAAAAGTCTTTTGGTGTTTTCGATTCGGATTATCAACGCGAATTTATCGCTAAAGTACTTCAATATTTCGGAAAATCGCTTGAAGACAAAAAAGAAGAACAGTGGCACAAACGTGACGGATGGCAGATTTTGTCTTCAATTTGCAAATTTCTTTCCGCGGATGAAAAGAATAAATGCGAGAAAATTTTCGGCAACAAATGCGATTCCGAATTTATTCCCGAAACCTCAATCGGAACAATGCGAGGCGGAACGGTATCACCGAGAGGAGCTATATCGCAAGACGAGTTTAATAAACTTACAATCGTCGACATTATTGGAAAATTGAAAAATGAATGGAAACCCGATGTATTGCATGTACAAAACACTCATGATGATTTTCTTAATCCCCTTAATGCTGAGGGAGTCGGTTCACAATTACGTACTGATATAGCCAAGCGTTTGCAGGATTATCTGGCAAACTCAAGCCTGTTTTTCGATAGAGATGTGCTCGATGAACATTACACTTACTCATTTTTCAGGGGAATTCAAGAGGCCATGAAGGTCGATAAAACGGTTGCTAAAGACTTGGATTGGGATAACTTAATCGAGATTATGGTTACAGTTGTTAAATCGGGCAAAGAAAAGCCATTTGATTATGAAAAGCGTGAGCGAGAAACTTATGACTCGTGGCTTGCGAGCTGGTCGGGTGTGCACTCTTCAATGACCGATGTCTTACAAGAATTGTTGAATGAAAATGAAGGACAACCCGTTATTGATTTTGATAAATATAGGGACAAACTATTCGATATAATCGAGTATCTGCTTTCATCACCTGATCCCGAGCCGAAAGACGAAGAATTGGAGACCGCCGTTTCTAAGACGCGCTTGGCGGGAGACAAAGAAGAGTATCAAGTTACCGATCCGTTTACCATTGCCATAAACACCGTTCGAGGACGGGCTTTCCAGGCTTTTGTTTTATTCGTTTATCAGGACGGTAAACAATTCTCAAAAGAGGATAGTGTAAAAATCAAAAATGAGGTCAAAGGGGTTTACGAAACGGTTTTGAAAGAAGAAAACACGCGCGCTTTGATGTTCATGTTCGGTCATTATCTGCCGTCTTTCTACTTCCGCGATAAAGATTGGATTCATGGACTTTTACCCCAAATATTCCCCACCGACAGCAATAATCAACATCTATATCTCGCCTCATGGGAAGGATATCTGGCCAACAATCTTTACGAGGAAATTTTCTTTGATCCCGAATTTCAGAAATTGTATGAACGCGGTCTTGATTTAACGGGCGATGAGGATTCAAATCGTCGATATTTTAAAGACCCCGACGAAGGCATTGCGGTTCATGTCGCATTGGCTTTTATCGTTTATCACAAAAGATTTGGTTTTGATGACGAGCTTTTTAAAAAGTTTTGGGCTAAAGATGTCGAAAGACAAGCTGATTTGATCAGTTTTATTGGCAGAATGTTCGTATCGGGTGATAACGCGCGCGCAAACGAGCAATTGAGTAAAGACACGGAAAGCAGAGAAAGACTTGTCAAATTATGGGAATGGGTACTTGAAAATCATACGGATTCGAAAATTTTTGAGTCTTTTGGTTTCTGGATTAATTTTGAGAAAAATCTTTTTGCCCCTAAATGGCTTGCCGAAAAAGTGAAAGAAACCTTGAGCAAAACGCAAGGTGCATTGGATTGGGATTACGCTTTGGTAAAAAACATTGATAAACTTGCCGAAGCGAGTCCGTCGGATACTCTGGAAATTGCCCGTCTGTTTTTACTTGAGGGTGGTGTTCGCGGTAAAAAAATGCGTATGCCTTTCATGTATGATGACGAATGGGTCGAAGCTTTAAGAACCCTTTACAATACTTCGGAAACAAAAAAGGCCACCTATACGCTTATTGATGATTTGGTTCGCGAAGGAAGCAGTATATTCTGGAAATTTGAGGATATTGTCGAAGAGAAATAGTGTAACGCGGGGTAGGGTAAAACTAAACCATCGCGTATTCCCTCAAATCTGGGATGTAAATATATTCTTCACTCTGTTGAATTATGGTTCTAACGTTGTTCACGGTGTTGAGCCATGAAAAACCAGACATCTATCAGATGTCTGGTTTTTCATTGATATCGACCGTATGACCTGCACCTGATATATTTCAGGTAGACAAAGTCTGCGGTTATATATACATGAAAAGACCGACTCCGAAAATGCTGGTCGCTGGAGGTGTCGCGTTGCTGTCGCTGGCGTTGTTTGGGGTCGCGCTGTTTTCGCTCTTGCGTGATCGCGGAGACGGGGGGTTGTCGACCGTCGAAGGTCCGACCGTGCCGTCGGAGCCGACGCTCGACAGGTTCGACTATGATCGCAGGCTGGCACGGCTCGCGCATATGGATGTGGGTACCGGCACCGATGAGGGAAAATTGTGGCCGGCTGAATCAGTCTATCCGGAATACGGAGCTATCCTGCCGTTCAAGCGTATCGTCGCGTATTACGGCAATTTCTATTCCAGAGGTATGGGGGTGCTCGGAGAATACGTCGAAGAGACCATGCTTGAGATGCTGGCGCGCGAGGTCGCTGCTTGGGAAGAGGCGGACCCCGAGACGCCGGTCCAGCCGGCGATCGATTACATCGCGGTAGTCGCGCAGGCGGGTGCGGGCAGGGACGGCAAGTACCGGCTACGCATGCCGGATAAGGAAATCGACAAAGCGATAGCGATGGCCGAGAAGATCGACGGTATCGTCATCCTGGAAGTCCAGTCGGGACTGGCCGACCTTCAGGGCGAGATCAAGGCGCTGGAGAAGTATCTGGTCCTGCCGCAGGTGCACCTGGCGATAGATCCGGAATTCAACATGAAGTACGGCGGCCTGCCCGGTCAGAGGGTCGGTTCCGTCGATGCCACGGACGTGAACGCCGCGATCGGATACCTGTCCGGGCTGGTTCAGGCCGGCGGTCTGCCCCCTAAGGTTCTGATCGTCCATCGCTACACCCGTCCGATGGTAACGAACGCGACCGGCATAGAACCCACGCCGGAGGTGCAGGTCGTGATGGACATGGACGGTTGGGGGCCACCGTGGCAGAAATTCGGTTCGTACAATTCCTACATCGTACCGTATCCGGTCCAATTCACCGGGTTCAAGATTTTCTACAAGAACGACCGTCTCAATTACGGCCTTCCCGTATTGACTCCGGCCGAGATCCTTGATCTGACACCGCAACCCGTCTTCATCCAGTATCAGTGACGGGGTCAGGAAGAGTACAGGAGTATAGAAGTACAGAAGTATTTTTTAAACTCTCAAACTTCTGTACTCCTGTATTTCTTGACCTCTATTCTTTTCCTGTTTTTCCCACCATTCCCTTGTCATTGCGAGGAGACCGCCGCCGACGAAGCAATCCCGCCGGGATTGCCGCTCCGCTCCTCGCAATGACAAGGGGAGAGCGGGGGGAAAGGATTTTTTAAAAACTTGTGTCTTGGGTCTTGTGTCTACTCACCCCACCCACCCCCATTTGACAACAATCTCCGCTCCGCCTATATTCACCGCCGGTTCTTTGGGGATCGGAGTTTTTTATCCACGACCGCTCCTAAGGCGGCTGTAATCGACACTCATTATGAATATCAAGATCTGTGAACGATGCGACAGGGAGATGCGCCTCATTCCGGCTGGAGTGAGCAAAAAGACAAACAAGCCGTATATGGCGTTTTGGACATGTGACAAGCGCAATGGAGGCTGTGGCGAGACTGCCCGGGCAGAAGGCGAAGCCGCACAATCGGCTCCGATTCCGGCGGAAGCGCAACCTATCAGTCAGGATCGGCTGATCAGTATCGAGCAGAAGCTGGATGAGATATTGAGCCTTATTAAGGGCTAAAGGTACGCACGTGGTAAGGTTGGTCGAAGCGAAGAAAAGATAAAGCTAAGGAGCGCAGGAGCCGAGGAGCTAAGGAGTGTGTTAGTAAACAATAGCTCCTAAGCTTCTAGGCTCCTAAGCTCCCGAATTATGAATCTACAAGCGCCACTGAAAGAGTATTTCGGCTATGAGGAATTTCGTCCCGGGCAGGAGGAGATCATCAGGCATGTCTTGGACGGCAAGGACGCTCTGGTGATCATGCCGACCGGCGGCGGCAAGTCGTTGTGTTTTCAGTTGCCGGCGTTGATGCTTGATGGCGTGACGCTGGTGGTGTCGCCGCTGATATCGTTGATGAAAGATCAGGTGGACGCGCTGAACTCGGCTGGCGTGCCGGCGGCCTTCATCAACAGCACGTTGCGACCGAACCAGATCGCCGACGTCCAATCCGAAGCACTGGCCGGGCGACTGAAGATAATATATGTCGCGCCGGAGCGTTTTGCCGTGCCGTCGTTCGCGGATTTTCTGAGTGAACTGTCGGTATCATTGATCGCGGTCGATGAGGCGCATTGTATCTCCGAGTGGGGGCATGATTTCCGTCCGAACTATCGGAATCTACAGTCGTTGCGACAACGCTTTAAGGATGTCCCGGTGCTGGCATTGACCGCCACTGCCACTGATCAGGTCCGGCGTGATATCGCCGAACAGCTGGGGCTGGGCGGCGGGCGGATATTCATCACCAGCTTCGACCGGCCCAACCTGTCGTATTCCGTCTGGCCGAAGAAGAAGTCCCTGCCCAAACTGATCGGTCTGCTGAGAGGTTATGAGAATGAGAGCGTCATCGTGTACTGCTCGTCACGCAAGACCACGGAAAAGGTGGCCGAGTCATTGCGCGACAGGGGGATTGCGGCGAAGGCGTACCACGCCGGCTTGGAGACGGCCGAGCGACATCAGGTGCAGGAGCAGTTCATCCGTGATGAGGTTCAGGTGGTGGTGGCGACCATCGCGTTCGGCATGGGTATCGACAAGCCGGACGTGCGACTGGTCGTCCACCATGATTCACCGAAGACCATCGAGAACTACTATCAGGAGACAGGCCGCGCCGGACGGGACGGTCTCCCGGCCCGGTGCGTGCTGTTCTACACCTATGGCGATCGGCATAAGCAGCTGTTCATTATAAATCAGTCGGATGATCCGGAAGAGCGGCGGAAAGCCGTGGCGAAGTTGGATCTGGTCATCAGGTTTTGTTCGGGCGGGACGTGTCGGCGGCGGTTTTTGCTCGGATATTTCGGTGAGCGGTACGCGAAAGGCAATTGCGGCGGGTGCGATATCTGCGAACCGGACCTGAGTGTGACGCAGGCGGTTGAAGAGAAGACATTTCGGCGTGTACCGGCCGGCAAGGGCGATCCGGTACTATTCAATAAGCTCAGGCAGCTGCGCAAGGATCTGGCTGATGAGCGTGACGTGCCGGCGTTCGTGATCTTCGGTGACCGCACGTTGCATGAGCTGGCCGACAGACAACCCAAGACCTTGGCTGACATGGCCGATATCTTCGGCGTAGGCGCCAAGAAGCTGGATGATTTCGGTGCGGCGTTCCTGGCCGTGATCCAGGCGCATGAGCCGAGTCCCGACTCCGTGAAGAAGCCGCGACTGGACACCCGTCTTGAGACCAAACGATTGTTGGAGCAGGGTCTGGACGTGGGGCAGATCGCCGAACGCCGCGGTCTTACGACCGGCTCCGTCATGAGTCACCTGGAGGATTTGGCGGAGGGCGGAGATTTTCCGGATGTCGCCCATCTTCAGATCGAGCCGAAGCGACTGGCGAAGATCGGACGAGCTTTCAAGCAGACCGAAACAGACAGACTGGCCCCGGTACGGGAACTGCTCGGGGAGGAGTATTCGTATGACGAGTTGAGGATGGCCAGATTATTGTTGAAGCTTCAGGTTGAAGCGATATAAAAATCCTTATGCTCATTATTTTTTTGGGGTAAACAGCAGATATCCTATGCACAGTTTGGGGTAAAAACAGGCAGCCTGTTTCCCGCGGGGAACAGACTGTCTGTGTTTTGCTCCAAACTGTGCATAGGATATCACCCGTATTCGGGGGGTTGTCACGACGGCTTCTGTCGATCCGCGATCCATGCTATATTTACAGACGTAACGAGTCGCTAAACGTTTATTTATGCAATATTATATTGGCGTACTGAAGAAATACGCCGTCTTCAGCGGTCGGGCGGGCCGGGCCGAATACTGGTATTTCGCCCTGTTCAACTTCATCATTTACATCGTGCTGGGCATAGTCGACCGGCTGATTTCAGGACCCATCGAGCCGGGGCAGATGGCTGTCAGCGTGCTCACTACGCTTTACAGTCTGGCCGTGTTGATTCCGAGCCTGGCGGTCAGTGCGCGGAGACTTCATGACACGAACCGTTCCGGCTGGTGGTTGCTTCTCGGATTCGTGCCGCTCGTCGGACCCATCGTATTGCTGGTGTTCATGGTGATGGGTAGTGATTCCGGGGCCAACCAGTACGGGCCGAACCCGTCCGTTCAGGGAGGCGATCAGCCTCCGATGCCGACTCCGGAAGAAGGTGGTCAGCCCCCGGTGGCGTAATAGCCCGCAAGAGTTCAAAGACGCGGACGGGAAGGTCCGCGTCTTTTTCATATCCCAGGAAACCCCGGGTGGAGCGGAGCGGAACCCGGGGAGGAGGTCATTTCGTTTCCATAATGAAAGCGGATGCAATCCGCGATGGGATGCGCGAATCCGCCGAAGCTTTGGTGAAGGCGGGTCATTGACATACGGATTTTTGGATGGTATTCTTCGGTGCCGTTAGAG